>NZ_LIQX01000045.1 GCF_001418475.1 Streptomyces ossamyceticus
CGGCGCCCTGAGAGCTGTGACCGGCTTCCGTGACGGGCCTCGGTGAGGGGCCTCGGTGAGGGCCCTGGTGAGGCTCAGGTCCGGGGCAGGGCCCTGGTGAGGATCAGGTGCGGGGCGGCAGCCGGTGCAGGCGTACGTCCCTCAGCTCACCGTCCGCCGCGGTCGCCGTCATGTACGTGCAGTGCGGCTGGCGGCGCCGGTCCGTCGGGGAGCCGGGGTTGAGCAGCCTCAGGCCGGTGTCGGTGGTGGTGTCCCAGGGGATGTGGCTGTGGCCGAAGACGAGGACGTCGGTGTCGGGGAAGCGGTCGGCGCAGCGGCGTTCGCGGCCCTGGGCCGGGCCCGTCTCGTGGACCACGGCGAGACGCAGCCCGTCGAGGTCGGCACGGGCCACCTCGGGGAGGCGGGCGCGCAGGGCGGGGCCGTCGTTGTTGCCGTACACCCCGATGACACGGCGGGAGCGCTGTTCGAGGAGGTCGAGGGTGGCCTCGTCGACCCAGTCGCCGGCGTGGACGACCACGTCGGCGTGCGGGAGGTCGGCGAGGAGCCGCTCGGGCAGCGCCCTGGCGCGTCGGGGCAGCTGGGTGTCGGACATCAGGAGCAGGCGCACACCACCAGGGTGTCAGCCGATGGGGATCTCCGCCCACACCTGCTTGCCGCCGCTCGCCGGCACGGTGCCCCAGGCCGAGGCCATGGCCTCGACGAGGAGGACGCCGCGGCCGCCGGTGGCCTCCCACCCGATGCTGGTCGGCTTGATCGGCGTACGGGGCGAGGTGTCGGCGACGGCGACCCGGAGCCGGTCGTGGAGGAGGGTGAGGTCGAGGCGGACCCGGCCGTCGGTGTGCACCAGGGCGTTGGTGACGAGCTCGGAGACGACGAGGAGGACGGCGTCCGCCTCGTCCCGGATGTCCCAGGCCCGCAGGACGCGCCGGGTGTAGCGGCGGGCCTGGCCGACCGCCTGGGGCACCCGCCACACGGTCCAGTTCTCGCGGCGCGGGCGCACGGCCATGCCGTCGTAGCGGACGAGGAGCAGGGCCACGTCGTCGTCGCGGTTGGCGCCGCCGAGCAGGGTGTCGGCGACGACGCCGAGGTGGGCGGGGTCGGCGGCGGACAGCCCTGAGGCGAGCTGGTCGAGTCCGGCCTCCACGTCGAGGTCCGCGGACTCGACGAGGCCGTCCGTGGTCAGCGCGAGGAGGGCGCCGGGGGCCAGGCGCAGCGAGGCCATCGGGAAGTCGGCCTGCCTCAGGACGCCGAGCGGGGGTCCGCCGTCGGACTCGGTGATCTCGGCGGTGCCGTCGGGGTGGCGCAGCACGGGCGGGATGTGGCCGGCGCGGACGTACCAGGCCAGGCCCTCCTCCATGTCGACGTCGACGTAGCAGCAGGTGGCGAAGAGGTCGGTCTCCATGTCGACGAGGAGGCGGTTGGCGTGCGCGACGACGACGTCCGGGGGGTGCCCCTCGACGGCGTACGCGCGCAGGGCGGTGCGCATCTGGCCCATGAGGGTGGCGGCGCCCGCGTTGTGGCCCTGGACGTCGCCGATGACGAACGCGACGTGGTTGTCGGACAGGGGGATCACGTCGTACCAGTCGCCGCCGACCTCCAGCCCGGCGGTGGTGGGCAGGTAGCGGGCGACGGCGACCGCGCCGGGCAGCTGCGGCAGGCGGCGTGGGAGGAGGGTGCGCTGGAGCATGCCGACGAGTTCGTGTTCGGCGTCGAAGGCGTGGGCGCGCATCAGGGCCTGACCGGCCAGGCCCGCGGCGGCGGTGAGCAGGGCGCGTTCCTCGGGGCCGAAATCGTGGGGGCTGTCCCAGCCGATCAGGCAGGCCCCGGCCATCCGGCCGCCGGCCGGCAGCGGGAGGACGGCGAGGCCGCCCGGTCCGACCTCGGCGAGGGCGGGCTCCAGATCGGCGTCGGCGGGCCAGATCGCGGCGCGGCCCTCGCGGAGCGCCGTGGCGAGGGTGGGCATGGTGCGCACCGGCGCGTCGGGCCACTCGGAGCGCCACTCGGAGCGCCAGACCTCGGGCCACGCCTCGGACTGGGGCGGGTCGAGAACGGTCACGACGAGGCGGTCCCCTTCCAGTTCGGCGAGGGCGATCCGGTCCGCCTGGAGGGGCTTGCGGAGGGCGGCGACGACGGCCTGGCTGACGTCCCGGACGGTGCCGGCGGTGGCGAGGGCGGCGGCGAGGCGCTGGACGCGGGCCACGTCGCCGCGTCCGGTGCGCAGGGTGGAGGCGTCGGCGACGGTGCCGACGAGGCGGGCCGGGCGGTCCTCGCCGCCGGGCAGCAGCCGGCCGCGGAGCCTGAGCCACTTCTGTTCGCCGGAGGGCTGCAGGATGCGGAACTCCAGCTCCCGGTCGCCGATGGACATGTGGTCGGCCTCGACGACGGACATCACGGCGGGCAGGTCCTCGGGCACGGTCATCGCGAGCAGGGTCTCGACCCGGCCCTCGAAGTCGTCGGGGCCGATCCCGAACAGCTCCAGCAGTTGGTCGTCGACCTCGACCTGTCCGGTGTCCATGGCCAGGTCGAACGAGGCGCCCGGGCCGAGCGGCGGGGCCGGGGCGGCCCGGGTGACCGCCCGCGCGAACAGGTACAGGCACCGCCGGTCCTCGGCGGCGAAGCCGTCCAGGTCGTCACTCACGGCGAGCAGGCAGCCCCGCTCGTCCAGCGGCAGCACCCCCACCGAGAACTCCCCGACGACCGAGCGGCGGGCGTCCGCGTCCTGGACGAGGTCGGCGGAGCCGCGCCACACCGGGCGGCCCGTGCGGACCGCCTCGGCGAGGGAGGTGGCGCCGGAGGTGGGATAGCTGTCGAGCAGCGCGTACAGGTTCGTGGGGACGCCGGCCGACGCGGTCAGGGAGAGTCGTTCGCCCTCGTCGTCCGGGGTGTAGACGGCGGCGAGCGTCGCCTTCGTGAAGACGAGCACCTGTTCGAGGATGGCGTGGAGGCGGTCGCGTGGGTCGAGGTCGTCGGCGAGGGCCGCGAGGGCAAGTTCGGCACGCGGCTTCCTCGTCCCGCGTCCGTCCGTGCCCTCACTGACCACGTCCGCAATTACAGCGCTTCCGGCACGCTCGCGCAGCCCCTGTGGCCGTTCCGGGGAGCTCGGACCACACATCGCGCACAGCGGGGATCGAAAGAACCCGAACAAGTCTTTACGCATGCGTTCCGCACGGTGATCACGTGACACGCATGACGGCTTTCTGGTGACAGCCGTGACTGTCGGGCCGCCCCGCCCGGCTGGAAGGCTCGACGCCACACGGCCCAGGGACACGGCTCACACGACCCGGGGGGACACGCATGGACAAGCGGTACGAGGCGTACGCGCTCGCCGACAGACACTTCTACGAGACACCGGACCGGCTCTCGGCCGGTGAGCGTGCCGGCACGACCGCGCCCGAGTACGAGACGGCTCGCCGGGCGGTGCCCGAGGGCTGGCGGGCCGCCCGGATGGGCGACTGGCTGACCCTGACCCCCGTCGACGGAGCCGGCCGTCCGCGCCCCGCGCCCACCCAGGGCTGGAAGGTGCACGCCTCCGCCACCCGGGCGAACGCGGAGCGGATCGCGGCGACCGTGTGGGACTACTGCGTGCCCCGGCTGATCCCGTTCAAGTTCGTGCCCGGCCCGCATCTGCTGCATCTGCGCAACGCCAAGTACGCGGGCCGCGACACCAGCGGCAAGTTCGTGACGATCTACCCGGCCGACGAGGAGCAGCTGCATCTCGTCCTGCGGGAACTGGGCGCGCTCCTGGAGGGCCTCGACGGCCCGTACATCCTCACCGACCTGCGCTGGAACGAGGGGCCCCTCTACATCCGCTACGGCGCCTTCGCCCGGTCCTTCGTCGTCGACGAGCGCGGCTCGCTCGTCCCGGCGGTCCGCGACGGTTCGGGCACCCTGGTGCCGGACCAGCGGAAGCCGACCTTCCATGTACCCGAGTGGGTGACGCTGCCCGCGTTCCTCGCACCGCAGCTGGCGGCGCGGAACACCACCACCGTCGGCGATCTGCCGTACCGCATCGAGAAGGCCCTGCACTTCTCCAACGGCGGCGGGGTCTACGTCGGCACCGACACCCGTGACGGGCGCAAGGTGGTCCTCAAGGAGGGGCGCCCGCACGCCGGGCTGGCCGCCGACGGGGCCGACGCGGTGACCCGGCTGGAGCGGGAGAGGGCCGCGCTGGAGCGGCTGTCGGGGCTGGGCGTCGTCCCCGAGGTCCGTGACCGGTTCACCCTCGGCGACCACCGCTTCCTCGTCATGGACTTCGTCGAGGGCCGCCCGCTCAACTCGTACGTCGCCGAACGGCACCCGCTGCTGGCCTCCGATCCCGACCCGGACGCGGTGGCCACGTACACCGACTGGGCGTTACGCGTCCACCGGGCCGTCGAGGAGGCGGTCGAGGCGGTGCACGCGCGCGGGATCGTCTTCAACGACCTGCACGTCTTCAACATCATGGTCGCCCCTGACGAGCGGTCGGTGTCCCTGCTGGACTTCGAGGCGGCGGCCCCGGCCGAGGAGAACGGCCGGCAGATCGTCGCCCACCCCGGCTTCCTGGCACCCCCGGACCGCACGGGCCCCGACGTCGACCGCTACGCCCTCGCCTGTCTGCGCCTCGCGCTGTTCCTGCCGGTCACCTCGCTCCTCGTGATCGACCGGGCGAAGGCGGCGCATCTGGCCGAGGTGATCGCGAAACAGTTCCCGGCCGTGCCGCGACGGTTCCTGGACGAGGCGGTCGCGGAGATCGTACGGGCGGGCGCGGGCACCGGGAGCGGGGCGGACGGCCACGGGCTCGCCGAAGCGGGCGGCGACGCCGGGCGACGGCTGGGCGCGGCGGGCGGCGCCGGCGCACGAGGGCGCGGCGCAGTACGCGGCGACGCCGCACCGGGGCTCGGCGCGGTGAGCAGCGAGGCACGGGGGCCCGGTTCAGTGGGCGGCGGCGCATCCGTCGTCCCCGCCGGGGCCTCGCCGTTCGCGTGGCTCGCCGAGCCCGTGGACTGGCCGTACAGCCGGGACTCGATGGTCAAGGCGATCCTGGCGTCGGCCACACCGGAGCGGGACGACCGGCTCTTCCCCGGTGACGTCGCCCAGTTCTCGGACGGCGGCGGTCTCGGCCTCGCCCACGGCGCCGCCGGCGTGCTGTACGCGCTGGCCGTGACGGGAGCCGAGCGGTACGAGGAGGGCGAGCGCTGGCTGCTCGACCACACCGACCCGGTACCCCTCGGCACACCGCTCGGCCTGTACGACGGGCTCGCCGGGGTGGCGCACGTCCTGGACCTGCTCGGTCACCGGGAGCGGGCCCTCGACCTCGTCGAGCGCGTCCTGTCCGAGAAGTGGCACAAGCTCTCCTCGGACCTGCGCGGCGGCCTGGCCGGACTCGGCCTGGTCCTCGGGCACCTGGCACGGGCCACCGGCGAGACGGAGCTGGACGAACGGGCCGACGAGATCGCGGCGCTCCTCGTGCGGCGCCTCGCCGAACCCCGCCCCGCACCACCCCGCCGACGCGCCGGCCTGCTGCGCGGCGCGAGCGGTCCCGCGCTCCTCCTGCTGCGCCGGTACGAGGCCACGGGCGACCCGGCGCTCCTCGACGCGGCGGGCGACGCCCTGCGGCTCGACCTGGAGTGCCTCGTCGAGCAGAAGAACGGCGGCCTGGCCGTCGACGAGGGCTGGCGGACGATGCCGTACCTCGGCGACGGCGGGGCGGGCGTCGGCATGGTCCTCGACGACTACCTGACGGCGAGGGGGCTCCCCGCCGGGCCCGGCGCGTCCGGCGAGTTCGAGCGGGCCCGTGCGGGTGTCTCCGGCGAGTTCGAGCGGGCCCGTGCGGGTGTCCTCGCCGCCGCCACCTACCGCTTCTACGCGCAGCCCGGTCTCTTCGAGGGCCGGGCCGGGATGATCCTCCATCTCGCGCGGACGGGCGCCTCCCGTGACCTGCTCAGGGAGCAGATCGACGCGCTCGGCTGGCACGCCATGCCGTACCAGGGACAGCTCGCCTTCCCCGGCAGTCATCTGATGCGGCTCTCCATGGACCTCGGTACCGGAACGGCGGGGTGCCTGCTGGCACTCGGCGCGGCGCTCGCCGACGACGCCCGGCCCCACCTGCCGTTCCTTCCGCCGCCACGGCGGCCCTGAGACGCGGCTCCGCGCTCTGACGGAGTCGTGACGCACCACCCCCGTCCCCAAGTCCCCTTCGGGGGAACCCAACCGAAAGGAATCGACATGGCACTCCTCGACCTGCAGACGATGGAAGCCGACGAGACCACGGGCACCGGCGGGCCCAGCTCCCTGAGCGTGCTGTCGTGTGTGAGCGCGGCCAGCATCACTCTCTGCCTCTGACCCGGCGGGGCGACAGCCCCGGACGGTCTTCCGTCGCATCGGCGCGGCACCGCGGTCGCATCCGCGGCGGCGGGGTCGCGCCACGGCTCCGGACGGTCCCTCCTCCCGTGTTCGGGGAGAGGCCGTCCGGGCCCTGCCCATGTCCGGCCCCGTACGGCGCCTCCTCGCCCGGAGGGAGCGCCGGCCTCGGCATTCCCCTGGCAGTTCCCCTCGGCTCCACGTCAGGACGGGTATGACGACCCTCACCGAACCCGGTGGTCACGCCGAACAGGGTGGTCACGGTCCGGCCGCCACGTCCACCGCCCCTGCCACGGCGCGTGGGTCAGGCACATCGACCGCGCCGCCCACGTCGACCGCGCCGCCCTCGTCCGACGCCCTGCTGTCGGCGACGGTGCGGTATTCCGCGCGCCGCTGCACCGCCCTCGCAGTGGTGGCCTTGGCCACCGCGGGGGCGAACCTGGTGCTGCCGGTCGCCCTCGGCCGCGCCCTGGACCTCCTGCTGAAGGCCGACCCGGCGGCGACACGCTGGGTGCTGTGGTGCGCCACGCTGATGCTGCTCCTCGCCGTGCTGGACGCGGTGGAGACCGTCGTCGGCGGGACGACGAGCGCGCGGGCCACGGCCTGGCTGCGCCGGCGTCTGACAGGTCACGTGCTGGCGGTGGGCCCGCGGGCCGTCGCCCGGTCCGGACCCGGCGACCTGGTCGCACGGCTGGTGGGGAACGCCGCGCAGGCGGGGACGGCCCCCGCCACAGTGGCCGCGCTGCTCGCCGCGCTCGCCGGGCCGGTGGGCGCGGTGGTGGCGCTCGCCCTGATCGACCCGTGGCCGGCGGGGGTGTTCCTGGTCGGGGCCCCCGTCCTCGCCCTGCTGCTGCGCGGCCTCGCCCGTGACTCCACGGCCTGTGTGACCCGCTACCAGCAGCTCCAGGGCCGTATCGCCGACGGACTGGCCGAGGCCGTCGCCGGTGCGCGCACGATCGCGGCGGCCGGAACCGCCGGCCGGACCGTGGCCCGCGTCCTGCGCCCGCTGCCGGAACTCTCCCGCGAGGGCCACCGCATGTGGCGGGTCCAGGGGCGCGCCGCCGCGCAGGCGGCCGCCGTGGCCCCGCTCCTCCAGATCGGGGTGCTGGCCACGGCCGGTGCGCTGCTCGCCCGGCGACAGGTGTCGGTGGGCGAGCTGCTCGCCGCGTCCCGTTACGCCGTGCTGGCGGCGGGCGTCGGTGTCCTCGTCGGACAGCTCTCCGGGCTGGTCCGCGCGCGGGCGGCGGCCCGGCGCCTCGACGAGGTGCTGGCCGAACCTCCGCTCGGGTACGGGGAACGCCGGCTGCCGCCGTCCGGGCGCGGGCGGCTGGAGCTGCGCGGGGTGACCGTCCGGCGGGGCGCGCGCACCGTCCTTGACGGGGTGGACCTCGACGTATCCGCCGGGACCACGCTCGCCGTGGTCGGTCGCTCCGGCGCGGGCAAGTCGCTGCTCGCCGCCGTCGCCGGACGTCTGGTCGACCCGGACGAGGGAGAGGTACGGCTGGACGGTGTGCCTCTGCGCGCGCTGGACCGCCGGGAACTGCGCGCAG
>NZ_LIQX01000450.1 GCF_001418475.1 Streptomyces ossamyceticus
GGGCGGGTTCAAGAGGGGTTCTCTTCGGTGGGGAGAGGGAGGGAAGCGGGCGCTGCTCGGCGTGGTCGTCATTTCGTCCGGTCCGATCGGGAACCGGATCGGGTCGGGCGGTGTACCAGGAATGACGGCGTCACAGCAGGAGCACATCGGATCTACATCAGATCGCGCAGCAGCCGGTCCCGGATCATGAGGGCGGCCCGTTTGTCGGGCAGGTCGACCTCCGCGGAGAACCGGAAACCGGCGGTGAGGAAAGCGGAGACGGAGGGGAAGTTGCGAAGGTCGGGTTCCGCGACGACGCGGGCGCAGGAAGGACGGTTGTCCAGGACGAGATCGGCGACGGCCCGGAGCAGGGCGGAGCCGAGACCTCTCCCCCGGTCGGCCACCGGACCGATGAGGAGGTGGACGCCTGTGTCGTGGGGGCGGGCGGGGTAGTGGCGGGCGATGAGGTCGAGGTCCGCCCGGTAGATCTCCCAGTAGCTCATGGGGGTGCCGTCCAGCACACCGAGGCAGGGCACGCTGCGACCGTCCCCGTCGAGCTGGGCCCGGAGGTGGTTCGCGGTCACCTCCTCAGGTCCGGCGAGTCTCCAGGACGAGGCCACGGCGGAGTCGTTCATCCAGCGGGTGATCAGCGGGAGGTCCCGTTCGAGGCGGACGGGGAGGAGGCGCAGCGTGCCGACGGGGGTGACCGCGGGTCTCCAGTCGGCGAGGTGATCCAGCAGTTCCCCTGTGCCCGAGAGTCCCGCCCCGCCCGGGTCGGTGCCCCCACCGTCCGGGTCGGCGTCCTCCGCGAGGAACGCGGCCAGGTCGTCGGACAGGCGCAGTTCCAGTGTGTCCTCGTTGCTGGGGGCCCGGGTGGTGCCCGTGTCGGTGCCGGATGTGGTGCTCGCATCGGTGGGAGGCACGCGACGCTCCTCTCAGGGGATGGGGTGGGTCATGTTCCTCGGGGCGTGAAGGGAGTCGACAGTGATCGGGTCAGCGGTGGAGGGGGTTGGCGATGGTGACGTAGACGGACTGGGTGTCGACCGGGCCGACGAGTTCGTCGAGGCCGTTCAGCCGGGTCAGCAGGTTTGCCTTGCAGCGCAGGACGGGTGAGTCGAGCAGCAGGGCCGGCAAGGGGGAGTCCAGCCGGGCGGGGCCGGCGGCGACATCGGTGAGGAAGCGCCGGAAGGCGGCAAGCAGCAGTCGCTCGTCGGCAAGGCCCTGCGAGCCGAACGCACCGATGAGACCGAGCACGTTGTTGATGCCGAGGTAGTAGGCGAACCGCTCGTCGGTGACCTCGTCGGAGACGAAGGTGTCGCTGTGCTCACCGATGCCGGGCAGTCGGGCGTCGAGGTCCGCACGGCGGGACTCGCGGAAGTAGTAGCCCTGGTTGTCGCGGTATCGCCCGCCCATGGGCCAGCCGTCGGCGTCCAGCAGGAGGAGGGTGTTCTGCTGGTGGGCTTCGAGGGCGATCCCGGCCTCGCTGTCCAGCCACAGCACGGGCCGCACGACCTGCTCCAGGTAGCGCAGGAACCACTCGGCGGCGACGACACCTCGGGGACGACCGGTGCGCCCGGCGAGCCGGGTGACGACCTCGGCGAGCCGGGACCGCATGACGGGCCCGTCCGGAAGGTGGTCGGCATGGCCGGGCGCCCCTTCACCACGTGGACCCGCAGGCGCCCGGCCATGCCGACCACCTTCCGGACGGGCCCGTCATGCGGTCCCGGCTCGCCG
>NZ_LIQX01000451.1 GCF_001418475.1 Streptomyces ossamyceticus
GTGGCCCTTGAGCGCGGCGCCGAGGAGCCGTTCGCCGTCGCCGCGCAGACCGCCCCGGTCCCCTGCCCCGCCGTACATGTCGGCGGTGTCGAACAGGGTGATCCCGGCGTCGAGCGCGGCGTGGACGACGGCCTTCGTGCCGTCCTCGTCGAGGCGGCTGCCGACGTTGTTGCCGCCCACGCCGACCACCGAGACGGTCGGGCCGCGCTCGCCGAGCGTGCGGTATCTCATGACCGGTTCCCGAACCCGATGCAGACGTTCTTGGTCTGCAGATAGCTCGCGAGTCCTTCGAGGCCCTTCTCCCGGCCCCAGCCGCTGTGCTTGTAGCCGCCGAAGGGCAGTTCGACGCCCGTGCCGACGCCGGTGGCGTTGACGTAGACCTGGCCGGCCCGGATGCCCTCGGCGAGGCGCATCGCCTTGTCGATGTCGCGGGTCCAGACGTAGGAGGCGAGGCCGTACGGGCTGTCGTTGGCGATCTCCAGGGCCTCGGCCACGTCGTCGAACTCGATGACGGTGACGACGGGGCCGAAGATCTCCTCGCGGGCGCACCGGGCCTGGTTGTCCAGCCCGGTCAGGACGGTCGGCCGGACGTAGTAGCCGTCGGCCAGCTCGGGCTCGGTGGGGGCGCCGCCACCGGCCCGGGCCACCGCGCCCTCCTCACGCGCCAGTTCGAGGTAGCCGAGGACCCGGTCCCGCTGCCGTGCGGCGACGAGAGGGCCGACGTCCGGATCGCCGAGTCCGGGACCGACGCTGAGGGAGGCGGCGTGCGCGACCAGCTTGTCCAGGAACTCCTCGGCGCCGCGCTGGAGCAGCAGCCGGGTGCCGGCCGAGCAGGTCTGCCCGGCGTTGCCGAACGCGGAGGCGGCGACGGCGCCGAGGGCCGCGTCGAAGTCGGCGTCGGCGAAGACGACGACCGGGGACTTGCCGCCCAGCTCGGTGACGGAGGGCACCACGTTGGCGGCGGCGGCCTGGGCGACCCTGATGCCGGTCGGCACCGAGCCGGTGAAGGTGACCTGGTTGATGTCCGGGTGACCGGCGAGGGCCGCGCCGGTCTCGCCGTCACCGGGGACCACGTTCAGCACGCCCGGCGGGAGACCGCACTCCAGGGCGATCCTGCCGATCTCCAGGGGGGTGAGCGGTGCCTCCGGCGACGGCTTGAGCACCACCGTGCAGCCCGCGGCCAGGGCGGGGGCGGAGCCCCGCGCGGTGTTCTGGAGCGGGTAGTTGAACGGGATGATCTGGCCGGAGACGCCGATCGGCTCGCGCACGGTGTAGTCGAGCAGGCCGGGCCCGAGGGGGACCGTCGAGCCGCCGAGCTTGTCGGCGACGCCCGCGTAGAACTCGAAGTAGCGGGCCGCCGCCTCGACGTCGTTCTTGGCCTGGCGGAGCGGCTTGCCGACGTCCTGGCTCTCCAGCCGGGCCAGCCGCTCACCCTGGTAGCGGATGGCCTCCGCGATCCGGTACAGGATCCGGCCGCGGTCGGCGGCCCGCATCCCGGCCCACTCGGGGGAGGTGAAGGCCGTGCGGGCGGCGGCCACCGCCTGGTCCACGTCCGCCTTGCCGCCCAGCGCCACCTGGGCGATCGCCGTGCCGTTCGACGGGTCGAGGACGGTGAAGGAGCGGCCGTCGGCGGCGGGGACCTGCTTGCCGTCGATGAGCAGGTCAATCAACTGCGGTTCGTTGGTCATGGCCGGATCTCCCCGAGCACCTCGCCGAAGATGACGACCTCGTCGCCGGGGCGGACGGTGCGGATGCGGCGCACCCAGAGCACGATGCCCTCCTGCGGCGCGCGGACCTCTTCCAGCGTGGTGCCGTAGTGGTCGGTGATGGTGGCGATCAGGTCGCCTTCCTTGCAGGTCTCCCCCGGCTCGGCGTGCGCGACGAAGAAGCCGCCGGCGGCGGAGCGGGCGAAGGTCCCGGAGACCGTCGTGTAGGTGTCCCGCAGTTCCGGCTCACCGTCGGTCAGGCCGAGGCGGCGCAGGATGTTGCGGATCGAGTTCATGTGGTGCTCGACGTTGGTCTCGCGGTAGGTGGCGCCGCCGCACTCGATGGTGATGGCGGGCTTGCCGGCCTCCAGGACGGGGTGGCGGACGGTGCCGCCCCACTTGCCGCCCTTCCAGACCAGTTCGTGTCCGGCCGCGAGGGCCAGGTCGGTGGCGAGGTCCTCGTAGCCGCCCTGGAGGATGACGAGCGGGGCGATCTCGCCGTAGGCGCCACCGGTGTGCAGGTCGACCACGGCGTCGACGGCGGGAACGACCTGCTCGACGAAGGTGGCGGCCAGCCGCTGTGAGTAGGAGCCCTCCGCGTCACCGGGGAAGATGCGGTTGAGGTTGAGGTGGTCGATGCCGCTGGCGCGGGCGGCGGCCTCGAAGGCGGGGGTGTTCAGGCAGGGGATGCCGACGACGGTGCCGCGCAGGGTGGCCGGGTCGAGCTCGGCGAGCACACGGCGGATGGCTTCCTGCCCGTCGTACTCGTCGCCGTGCACGCCCGCGTCCACACACAGGACGGGGCCGTCGAGGGCGCCGTTGACGACGATCAGCGGAATGCCGAGCTCCACGCCGTAGCTGCTGGTGCCGACCGGGATCAGACCCGTGGCGCGCTCGCCGGGGGCGACGGTCAGCGGACCTATGGAGTACATGGGGAACCTTTCCAGGACGTGGATCAGATGCGGGCCGACGCCTCGGCCAGGACGCCCGCGATGATCGCGGCGATACGGTCGAGGACGGCGCGGTCGCTGATCAGCGGGGGTGCGATCTGGACCAGTGGGGCGGAGCGGTTGTAGACGCGGGCGAGCAGGCCGGCCTCGCGCAGCCGGCGCGGGATGAGGTCGGCGATCAGACCGGCGCGGGCCAGGTCGCTGAAGCCGCCGTCGTCGAGGTCGCCGACGAGTTCGCAGGAGTAGAAGAACCCGGTGCCGCGGACGTCGCCGACGATCGGCAGGTCCTTGAGGGCGGCCATGCGCTGGGCGAGGTCACCCTGGAGGGCGCGGACGTTGTCCAGGACGCGGTCCCTCTCCAGGATCTCCAGGTTGCGCAGGGCGACGGCCGCGCTCAGCGGGTGCCCGGCGAAGGTGTAGCCGTGGTTGAGGACCACACCGGGCCGGTTGAGGACGTCGGTGACCTTGGTGCCGACGAGGGTCGCGCCCAGGGGCGCGTATCCGGAGGTGATGCCCTTGGCGACGGTGACCATGTCCGGGCGGGCGTCGTAGCGGTCGCCGCCGAACCACTCCCCGAGCCGGCCGAATCCCGTGATCACCTCGTCGGCGACGAGCAGGAACCCGTAGCGGTCGGCCAGCGCCCGCAGTCCCTGCCAGTAGCCCCGGGGCGGTGTGATGCAGCCGCCCCGGTTCTGCACGGGTTCGGCGATGAGCATCGCCACGGTCTCCGGGCCCTCGGTCAGGATCGTCGCCTCCACCTCGGCGAGGAGCCAGGCCGTCCACACCGCGTCGTCCGCGAACTGAGGGTCGAGGCCGAAGCGGCTGGTGTTCGACACGAACCGGGTGTCGATCGCCGGCGGCCCGTACGGCTCCGTGAGGCCGGGGTCGTCGGTGAACGACAGGGTGCCGACGGTCAGCCCGTGGTAGGCGCCGCGCCGGGCGATCGCCTTGACCCGGCCCGGTTCCCCGCGCAGGGCGTGGTAGCGGCGGGCGATCTTCCAGGCCGTCTCGACGGCTTCGGCGCCGCCGCTCGAGAAGAAGGTGTGCTCGATGTCGACGGGGGCGATCCGGGACAGCCGCTCGGCGAGTTCGATCGCCGTCGGGTGCGCGGAGCCGGTCCACAGCGGGCTGTAGCACAGCTCGCGCAGTTGCCGTTCGGCGGCCTCGGCGAACTCGGGGCCGTAGGAGTAGCCGAGCTGGCAGCAGTACAGCCCCGACAGGCCGTCGATGTAGCGCCTGCCGTCCGTGTCGTCGACGTACGGGCCCTCCCCGCGCCGGACGACGAGGAGGTCGTCCCCCTCGGCGCCGAGCGATCCGTTGGCGGTCATGTTCAGCAGCAGGTGCCGCTGGGCGGTGGCCGCGATCGGCTGAGCGGCGGCGGCGGTCATACGGCCTCACCTCCGGGGTTGGCGACCCCGACGGTGTTCTCGACGGAGAGGAGGGATTCCTGGCGTCCGGAGCCGAGCCAGCGGACCAGGGCGACGAGGCCGAGGGCGAGGATGGCGAAGGCGATGAGGATGGCGCTGACGGCGGTGACGCTGGGGTCGATCTCGAAGGTGAGGGAGTTGTAGACCTGCACCGGGAGGGTGACGGTGTCGACGGAGGACAGGAACTGGGAGATGTAGAACTCGTCGAAGCTGGTGATGAAGGAGAAGATCGCCGCCGCGATCATCCCCGGCGCGGCGAGGGGGAAGGTGATGCGCCGGGCGATGGTGAGCCGGCCCGCGCCCATGCTGGCGGCGGC
>NZ_LIQX01000452.1 GCF_001418475.1 Streptomyces ossamyceticus
CTCCCGCCCTCACCCTCAAGGCGGGCACCTCCTGGTCCGACGCCTGGCGGCGCTGTCTCGCCGTCGCCCCCGAGGCCTTCCGGGACGACCGCGTCCTCAACCTCTGGGGCGCCGCCTGGCAGGCCGACGGCCGGGTGCTGCCCGCCACCAGCCCCGTCGACGGCAGCCCCGTCGCGGGCCCGCCCCGCCTGGACGCCGCCACCGCGCACCGGGCGGTCCGCGCCTCACTCGACCAGCACCGGGCCTGGCGCCACGTCCCCCTCGGTGAGCGCCGGGCCCGGGTCGCCGCCGCCCTCGACGCCCTCACCCACCACCGCGACCTGCTCGCCCTGCTGCTCGTCCGGGAGATCGGCAAGCCCTGGCGGCTCGCCCTGGCCGACGTGGACCGGGCCATCGACGGAGTGCGCTGGTACGTCGACGGCATCGAGCCCATGGTCGAGAACCGGGCCCCGCTGGACGGCCCGGTGTCCAACATCGCCAGCTGGAACTACCCGATGAGCGTGCTCGTCCACGCGATGCTGGTCCAGGCCCTCGCCGGGAACGCGGTCATCGCGAAGACCCCGACCGACGGCGGCGTCGCCTGCCTCACCCTGGCGTGCGCGCTCGTCGCCCGCGAGGGGATCCCCGTCACCCTGGTCAGCGGCAGCGGGGGCGAGCTGTCGGAGGCGCTGGTGCGGGCCCCCGAGATCGGCTGTGTCTCCTTCGTCGGCGGCCGGGACACCGGCGCCGCCGTCGCCACGGCCGTCGCCGACCTCGGCAAACGACACATCCTGGAACAGGAGGGCCTGAACACCTGGGGCATCTGGAACCACACCGACTGGGACGCGCTGACCGCCGTCGTCCCCAAACTGTTCGACTACGGCAAACAGCGCTGCACGGCCTACCCGCGCTTCGTCGTCCAGCGCGCGCTGTTCGACGACTTCCTCGCGGCGTACCTCCCGGCGGTCCGCACCCTGAGGGTCGGCCATCCGCTGGCCGTCGAGCACCCGGACGACCCCTTCCCGCAGCTCGACCTCGGCCCGGTGATCAACGCGGCCAAGGCCAAGGAACTCACCGACCAGGTCGCCGAGGCCGTCGTCCGGGGCGCCGTCCCGCTGCACCGGGGCAGCCCCGCCGACGCCCGCTTCCTGCCCGGCCAGGACACGAGCGCCTACGTGCAGCCCGTCACCCTCCTGAACCCGCCGCCGTCCTCGCCGCTCCACCACGCGGAACCCTTCGGCCCCGTCGACACGATCGTCCTCGTCGACACCGAGGCGGAGCTGCTCGCCGCCATGAACGCCTCGAACGGCGCGCTCGTGGCCACCCTGTCCACCGACGACCGGGCGACGTACGAGCGGCTGGCCCCGCAGATCCGGGCGTTCAAGGTCGGCCACGGCGCTCCCCGCTCACGCGGGGACCGCGAGGAACTCTTCGGCGGCTTCGGGGCGTCCTGGCGCGGCGCCTTCGTCGGCGGTGAGCTGCTGGTGAAGGCGGTCACCCAGGGACCGCCGGGGGAGCGGCTGCCCGGCAACTTCCCCGAGTACCACCTCAGGCCGTGACCATCCGACCGTGATCACCCGATCACCCCTGGTGAGAGGCGTGCGGGCCGACTCGGCGAGGCCCGCACGACCCCACTCCGGGGCCCGGATACGCAGGTGAAAGCCACTCCGAAACCTTGGTATTGTTGTCCATGTCGCCGCGGGGAACACCCCCGCCCAGGCGGCAGACACCTGGTCCGGGTGGCGGAATGGCAGACGCGCTAGCTTGAGGTGCTAGTGCCCTTTATCGGGCGTGGGGGTTCAAGTCCCCCCTCGGACACCACAGTTTCACGACGTCCTCAAGAGTTCACGATTACCGGTCGAGTCTATGACTCACCGGTATTTCGTCGTTCACGGGCCCCGATTTGTGTTCGGCTCGATGCCGCACCCTGGACAAGCACGTCGGCAAGACGGACGAGCAGCTCGCGCAGCGCCTGCACGACCAGCAGACGAACGGGCCGACCCAGGCATGGCCGTACGGCAAGCCGCACGCCGGCGCCGTGTCGTCCTTCCCGAACTACCAGCGGGCGGCGCAGCCGCGCGCTGGACGCCTACCTCCGTCACACCTGGCACTCCCGCCCCTGGGCCATCGCGGAGGCCGAGCGCCAGCTGCGCGAGTACAGCCGCAACCCGCCGGGTCGTATCCGGCTCGGGCTCGGCGAGTTCTACGCGATCCCGGACACCGGGATGCCCCAGTCCGAGATCGGTGACTGGCTGATGGTGCCGGCCGACCACCTGAAGAAGAGCATCGAGGAGGGCGACGTCCCGGAACCGTCGTCTCCGCAGACGCACTGGGAGTGGCACGCGCGCTTCCCGGAGACCGCGCAACTGCTCGGCGGCTGGTTCTCGCAGGACGTCGTCGACGATTTCCCCGATCACGACGCCGTCGCCGACTACGCCGCCACCACCGATCCCCACGTGGTCGCACGCCTCGTGGGCGAGCTCCACGAACTGCTCGCCCTCCCCCTGGACGAGGGGGACTACGCCTTGGCGACCGCCGAACTCGGTATGGAGGTCGGGCCGCCCGAGCCGTTCTCCCACGGTGCCTGGTTCCGGTCGGTGGCGGCGGAGCTGTCCGGCGGCTGATAAGGCCCAGGGCGGCCCCGCCCCGCGCCGGGGGGCCGGAGGCAGGTGGGCCGGTCACCGACAGCGCGCCCATGGTTCCCGGCTTCCGCCGAGTCGTCGGCTCGGTGGGCCGCTCTCGTCGGTGCGGGGCGGCGGGTGGTGCCTGCCGGAGGGCGCCGGACCGTTCGCTCGACGCGGTGCTCACCCCCGCCCACACGGTCCTGCCAAGGCCGGAACGGCGGTCGGTGACACCCCTGTCGTCGGGGGCCGGCGGGCCGGGGGCAATGAAAACAAGGGGAGGCGGATAAGGG
>NZ_LIQX01000453.1 GCF_001418475.1 Streptomyces ossamyceticus
CGCAGCTCCCCGCGCCCCTGAGGTCGGCTGGGGTTCGGGTCGGCTGTTTGGTGGGCCTTGGAACGGCGGGGGGTGAAGTCCACTGCCACCAACTGGTCGGCGGTGACGGTCAGGAGGGGGGTCGGGCGTTGCGGCATGCGGTCCACCGTCGCCCGGTTCTTGATCCACCGTCCAACACCTACTCCGTGGTGATTCACGCACCCTGGTTGTAAGTTCGGCGGATGTCCCTCGCTCCCGATGCCGTCGCGCCGCGGCTGCTGCGTGCCTTTCTCGCTGTCGTCGACGAACTGCACTTCACCCGGGCCGCCGCCCGGCTCTACATCGCCCAGCAGGCGCTCAGCCGGGATGTGCGGCGGCTGGAGCGGGAACTGGGCGTGGAGTTGTTCGTGCGGACGACCCGGCAGGTGGCGCTGACGCCCGACGGGGAGCGGCTGGTGCCGTACGCGCGGCGCGTGCTGGAGGCGCAGGACGCGCTCGTGGGGGCGTTCCGGCAGGCCCGGCCGTTGCTGGTGGACCTGAACTCGCCGGGGCTCGCCACCGGCGTACGGGTGCTGCGGCGGGCCCGTGAGCTGGTGCCCGACGTGGAGTTGCTGGCGCGGTACGAGAGCGGGCTCACGTACGCCGCCGCCGAGATCCTCGCCGGGCGCCTCGACGTGTCGTTCGGCAGGTTCGCCGGGCTGGACCCGGCGGTGCGGGCCCGGCTGGGACAACAGCCCGTGCGGTACGAGCCGATGGCGGTGATCCTGCCCGAGGACCACCGGCTGGCCGCGCTGGACGCCGTGCCGCTGGCGGAGCTGAGGGGCGAGACCGTGTACGCGGGTGCCGGCAATCCCCGTACACCGGAGTGGACGGAGCTGGCGCGGGAGCTGTTCGCGGGGTGGGGGATCGAGCTCGCGCCCGCGGTGCCCCTCGTGGTGGGCGAGGAGGAGTTCGCGCGGGTCATGGCCAAGACGCGGACGCCCGTGCTGGCGGTGGTGGACTTCCCGCCCATGCCGCGCAGTGTGCTGCGGCCGCTCGTCGACCCCGTCCCGCTGTCCCCCGTCTCACTGGTGTGGCGGAAGGGGTTCACGCATCCGGGGCTCGATGCCCTGCGGCGGGCCGCCGCCGAACGAGCGAGCGCGGAAGTATGGCTTTCCTATCCGGAGGACGGATGGATTCCGGCTACAGATGCACTCATCATGATGAGTTTCATCTGATAGCACACATGTCATATCTCTCCCCCCTCTACATTCGGGCACCCGGGTGCGTGTGATGGGCGGGGCGCCCCGGATCGGGTGGGGGCCCGGTCCGGTACAGGAAAGTGCGAGAGTCCGGCATCGAACACGCATCCGCAACCCGTGGGGGGAAGCGCGTGCACGTGGAGAAATGGCCGAAAGGCACCCAGCCGGAGCGGTCCGACGGCGACAGCCGTGACGAACACCGTGGTGATGTGGAGGGCAGCCTCGGTACCGACCTGTTCGCCCGGACCGGCGCCGCCGGCGACGAGGTGGTGTGGCCCGAGGCCGCCGGCAGAACGGGGTCCGTGCCCCGGCCGTCGACCGCCTTCGCCGGTGTCCCCCGACAACCCGACGCCGCCGGGCGCGACGCCGGCCGGCCCGGCACCGTGGCGTCCCCCTGGGAGCAGCCCGACCAGCCCGGCCGCAACCACGACCCGCACGAGGTGACCGTCCAACTCGACGGCGTCGGACGGGAACTGGACGGTCCGGGCAAGCACGCCGGCAAGGACCCGGACAAGGCGGCCGGGGGCCAGCCCGACGGGCCGGTCTTCGTCGACGAGTCGGGGCGCCGCCGCAACCGGTACCGCAAGCTCGGCATCGCCGTCGGCACCGCCTGCGCCGCGTACGCCGTCGTCATCGTCGGCACGCTGGTCTCGGGCAACTCGGACGCGCCCTGGCTGCCGATGCCCATGCAGAAGGACGAGGCACCGGCGGACAAGGTGGACACCCCGCCGCAGCCGGCCGAGTCGTCCGACGTCGCCGACACCGCCGAGGGGGTCGTGCCGCCGCCGAGCGCGGGGTCGGTCTCCCCGGGAGTGAGGCCCGCGCCGGCCCGCGGCGACTCCCGCGGCGACGGGCAGAAGAAGGCCCCGGCGGCCTCCGCGAGCGCCCGGCCCAGCGGGGGCGCGAGCGCCGGCCCGCAGCCGAAGCCGACCACCGGCGTGAAGGAGCCCGAGCCCTCGGTCTCCGCGTCCCAGCCGGCGGGCGGCGGCTCCAGCCCCACGCCCACCCCGACGCCCACACCCTCCGAGTCCGGCGGCCCCGCTCCCGGCCCGGGATCCGGCACGGACACCGTCGCCGACGGTCCGCCGACCCCGGCACCGGTCGAGCCCGCCACCGCGGCACCGGAGAGCCCGCAGGACCCGCAGATCTCGGAGACCCCCGCATAATGACCCGCTTCAGGCGCGGCGGCACACCTTCGCGTGCCGCCGCCAAGCGCCGTACCCGCACACCCCGTTCGTCCGAGGCGGCCGACGGCACGGCCGGAAGCCCCCCGAAGGGCTCGTCGAAGCGCCCGTCGAAGCGCCGGCCGGTGCGGCTGCCGCTGCGCCACATCCTGCCGTGCCTGTTCCTCGTCGCCCTGATGGCGATGCTGATGCTGCGCGGGTACGTGCACAGCGAGATCCTCGCCGACCACCGGGTCCGGCCGCCGGTGTCGAACGACCGGGTGCCGCAGCGGATCCTCGACGGCGGGCCGGTGATCGACACCCGCTCGGGCCGTGCCGCCAGCCTCGACGTACCCGACCGCGAACTGGTCCTCACGTTCGACGACGGCCCCGACCCCGTGTGGACGCCCAAGGTCCTCGACGTGCTGCGGAAGCACGACGCGCACGCCGTCTTCTTCATCACCGGCACCATGGCCTCGCGCTACCCGGACCTGGTGCGGCGCATGGTCGACGAGGGCCACGAGATCGGGTTGCACACCTTCAACCACCCCGACCTCTCGCTCCATTCGAAGGGCCGCATCGACTGGGAGCTGTCCCAGAACCAGATGGCGCTCGCGGGCGCCGCGGGCATCCGGACCTCGCTGTTCCGGCCGCCGTACTCGTCGTTCTCGGGCCGTATGGACAACCGGTCCTGGCCGGTGACGCAGTACATCGGCAGCCGCGGCTACATCACCGTCGTCAGCGACACCGACAGCGAGGACTGGAGCAGGCCCGGCGTCGACGAGATCATCCGCCGGGCCACACCGAAGGGCGGCGAGGGCGCGATCGTGCTGATGCACGACTCCGGCGGCGACCGCTCACAGACCGTCGCCGCGCTCGACCGGTTCATCCTCGGACTGCGCGACCGGGGCTACGCGTTCCACACCCTCACCGGGGCGCTCGACGCGCCCAGCGCGCACACCGAGGTCACCGGGGTCGGCCTGTGGAAGGGCCAGGCGTGGGTGGCTCTCGTCCAGGCGTCGGAGCGGATCACGGGCGTCCTCGTCGTGGCCCTCTCGGTCGTCGGCGTCCTCGTCCTCGCCCGCTTCGCTCTGATGCTGGTCCTGTCGGTGTGCCACGCCCGCAAGGTCCGCCGCCGGGACTTCCGCTGGGGCCCCGACGGTCCCGTCACCGAACCGGTGTCCGTCCTCGTCCCCGCCTACAACGAGGCCAAGTGCATCGAGAAGACCGTCCGTTCGCTGGTGGCCAGTGACCATCCCATCGAGGTCCTCGTCATCGACGACGGGTCCAGCGACGGCACCGCCCGGATCGTGGAGGAGCTGAGCCGGGACCTGCCCGACGTGCGGGTCGTGCGGCAGCTCAACGCGGGCAAACCCGCCGCCCTCAACCGGGGCATCGCCAACGCCCGGCACGACCTGATCGTGATGATGGACGGCGACACGGTCTTCGAACCGTCCACCGTCCGCGAACTGGTCCAGCCGTTCGCCGACCAGCGCGTCGGCGCCGTCGCCGGGAACGCGAAGGTCGGCAACCGGGACACCCTCATCGGCGCCTGGCAGCACATCGAGTACGTGATGGGCTTCAACCTCGACCGCCGCATGTACGACGTCCTGCGCTGCATGCCCACCATCCCCGGCGCCGTCGGCGCCTTCCGCCGTGAGGCCCTCGAACGGGTCGGCGGCATGAGCGAGGACACCCTCGCCGAGGACACCGACATCACCATGGCCATGCACCGCGACGGCTGGCACGTCGTCTACGCGGAGAAGGCCCGCGCCTGGACCGAGGCGCCCGAGTCCGTGCAGCAGCTGTGGTCGCAGCGCTACCGCTGGTGCTACGGCACCATGCAGGCGATCTGGAAGCACCGCAGGGCCCTGTTCGAGCGGGGCCCCTCGGGCCGCTTCGGACGGGTGGGCCTGCCGCTGGTGTCGCTGTTCATGGTGGTCGCGCCCCTGCTGGCCCCGCTCATCGACGTGTTCCTCCTGTACGGGCTGGTGTTCGGCCCGACGGAGAAGACGATCGGTGCGTGGTTCGGCGTCCTGGCCGTCCAGGCCGTGTGCGCGGCGTACGCCTTCCATCTCGACAAGGAACGCATGACCCATCTGATCTCCCTGCCGCTGCAACAACTCCTCTACCGCCAGCTGATGTACGTCGTCCTGCTCCAGTCGTGGATCACCGCCCTGACCGGCGGCCGGCTCCGCTGGCAGAAGCTGCGACGCACGGGCGCGGTGGGGCTGCCGGGTGATCCCGGCGGGTCGGGCGCGGCGACCGCCGAGTCCCAGCCGCGTGAAGGGAGCCCGGTCGGATGAGCACCCTGACGCAGACCACGACGGAGGAGACCCCCAAGGCGCCGGCGCCGGCCGCGCCCGCCCGGGACCGCTACTTCGACTTCCTGCGGGCCCTCGCCATCTTCCGCGTGGTCCTCTACCACCTCTCCGGCTGGGCCTGGCTGCCGTTGGTCTTCCCCTCCATGGGCGTGATGTTCGCGCTGGCCGGCAACCTCATGGCCCGCTCGCTGAAGCGTCCGGCCCTCCAGGTCGTCAAGGGCCGGCTCCGCCGGCTGCTGCCGCCCATCTGGCTGCTGGGCGTGATCGGTGTGGGCGGGATGGTGGTCCAGGGCTGGGGGCCCGACGCGGAGGGGCATCCCGCGTGGTGGTGGTTCCACCTCACCTTCTGGATCCTCCCGATCAGCGACCCGCCGTACGCCGAGGGACTGCCCGGCGTGCACGGCTTCATCGGCGCCGACTGGGCCGTGGAACTCGCCGGGCCCCTCTGGTACGTCCGCGCCTACCTCTGGTACGTCGTCCTGTCGCCGGTGCTGCTGCGCGCGTTGCGCGCGGTGCCCGTGGTGACGCTTCTCTTCCCGGTCGCCCTGTCGGCCGCGTTCGAACTGGGCTATCTGTCCCTGCCCGGCGAGCGGTTCGCGTCGGGGCTCACGGACTTCAGCACCTTCGGCGCGTGCTGGATCCTCGGCATGGCCCATCAGGAGGGCATCCTCAGGCGCCTGCCCCGCTTCGTCGTCCCGTCCGTCGCCCCGGCCGTGGCTCTGACGGGCCTCTGGTACGCCCTGCACCACGACTTCGGCACCGGCAACGACCTGGACTCGATGCCGTTCGCCCAGGCGCTGTGGTCCCTCGGCACGGTGGCGCTGCTGCTCCACCTCAGCCCCTCGTGGTCCGAGTGGCCGCGCCGGCTGCGCCGCTGGGACGGGGTGATCACCTTCCTCAACTCCCGTGCGGTGACGATCTATCTGTGGCACAACACGTGCATCCTCGTCGCCGCGACCCAGTGGGACCGGCTGTGGGCCGTGGTGGTCCTCGAACAGAACGTGCCCTGGCTGCTGGAGAGCGTCTGGCCGGTGCTGGCCCTCACCTGGATGCTGATCGTCGGCTGTGTCGTCGCCTTCGGCTGGGCGGAGGACCTGGCGGCCCGCCGCCGGCCGAGGCTGTGGCCGAACGGCGGCCGGGCCGGGCGGAGCGCGCGCAGGCACTGACCGGCCCGCCCCGGGGGCGGCGCGGCCGTGGTGTCGCCGCCCCCGTCTCCCGTCCGCCGTCTCCGGTCCCCGCCCCCTGTCCGCCGTCTCCCGTCGGGTCTTGTACTGACCCCGTAACCAACCGGGATACGCACTTGCGTACGACTGAGCTGGTGATGGATGTTGGGCTCGCTTGAGGCAGGCGTTCCTTGCCTCGCCGAAGCGACCCGAGGAGTGACACCCGCCGATGACTCAGCCTCCCGGCCAGCCGCCGTACGACGGTTACGGGGCCCAGCAGCCGCAGCAACCGCCGTACCCGGGGCCGTACGGGCCCCCGCCGGGGGCGTCCGGTCAGGCTCCCGGTCAGCCCGGCCCCCCGCCGAACCCCTACACGACCGCCCCGCAGCAGCCGTACGGCGCCGGTCAGCCGCCCTACGGCGCGCCGGGCATGCCGGGTGCCCCCGGAGCGCCCGGCGTGCCGAACTACGGCCAGCAGTACGGCGGTTATCCGCCCCCTCCGCCCTCCGGCGGCAACGGCGGCAAGATCGCGCTCATCGTGGTCGCCGCGGTGGCCGCCCTCGCGGTGATCGGCGGCGGGATCTTCCTGCTCACCTCCGACGACGGCGACGACACCTCGGCCAAGCCCCGGCAGAGCGTGTCGGCGCGGGCCGACGAGTCCGAGACGCCGACCTCCGAGCCCACCGAGGAGTACTCCCCGACCCCCGAGGACACCGACGACGGCGGCGACGCGTCCACGGCGCCCCGTACGGGTGTCGAGGGCCAGTGGCAGGACGACGAGGCGCGCACCCTGACGATCGGCAAGGAGCAGTCCTCGGGCGACCTCCAGGGCCAGCACCCGCTGTCCTACATCGACATGGTCGGCGGCAAGGGCATCCTGACGGGCGTCGGCAAGTACCGCGACGAGAACAACTTCCGCATGGCGCTGCGGCCGATGGCCTCGGAGAACGTGGACGACAAGGACATCACCTTCGCCACGGTCCGCCGCTCCGGCAACGACGTCGTCATCACCTGGGAGGACGGCGGCGGCACGGACAGGCTGAGCTACGTGGGGGAGGCGTCGGGCTGACGCGCCCTCCGAGCGCAAGCACATGATCTACGGCTGGAGTTCACGCCGGTACCAGGTGCCCGACTTGCCGCCGAGATCGGCTGGTGCGGCGGGCCCGACCGGGACGAACCCGGCCTTGATCAGGACTCTTCGGGACGCGGCGTTCTCGTCGGAGGCGGCCGCCCGCAGTTCGCGCAGGCCGTGCGTAGTTGCCGCCGTCCGGCACAGCTCCCGGACGGCGGCAACTACGCA
>NZ_LIQX01000454.1:0-2186 GCF_001418475.1 Streptomyces ossamyceticus
GGCACAGTCTCCGGCCGGGAATCCATGGCTTCCTGTTTCTTCGCGCTGTGCCGGGATCGCTCCCGGTCTTACCGGCGCTCCGCAGGCCGATACCGCCAGTCCGGCGGCCGTCTTCACGTTGATCGCGGCGTTGACGTCGCGGTCGTGGACCGTACCGCAGGCGCTACAGGTCCATTCCCGCAGGTTCAGGGGTTTGGGGCCGTCTTTTACGCCGCAGGTGGAACAGGTCTGGGAAGTCGGCTCGAACCGGCCGATCGTGACCAGGGTCCTCCCGTACCGTTCCGCCTTGTACGCCAGCATCCTGACGAACTGTGCCCACCCGGCATCGTGCACAGACTTGGCCAGCCTGGTGCGGGCCAGTCCCGCCACCGACAGGTCCTCCACGGCGATCCCTTGGTTCTCGCAGATCAGCCTCGTGGAGAGCTGGTGGTGGAACTCACGGCGCGCGTCAGTGACCTTGGCGTGCGCGCGGGCGATCTTCAGACGGGCCTTCGCCCGGTTCTTGGAACCCTTCTGTTTACGGGACAGCTCCCGCTGCGCCTTCTTCAGCTTCTTCTCCGCGCGCCGCAAAAACCGCGGAGAGTCGATCTTCGTACCGTCGGACAGGACCGCGAAGTGCGTCAGGCCCAGATCGATGCCGATGGTGCGGTCGCTCTGGGGCATCCGCGCCTGGTCGGCGGCCGTGTCGGTGTCGATGACGAAGGAGGCGAAGAATCTGCCTGCCGCGTCCTTGACGACGGTGACGGAAGTGGGGGTGGCGGGCAGCAAGCGGGACCACTTCACCTTCACCGCGCCGATCTTCGGCAGGTTCAGCCGGCCGCTGCCGGTGATGGTCCAGCGGGCGTTGGCGGTGAACCGGATCGACTGCCGGGCGTCTTTGCGGGACTTGAACCGGGGCGCGCCCAGTTTCGGCCCCTTCCGGATGCCCTTGAGGGAGGCGAAGAAGTTCTTGTAGGCGACCTCCGCATCCCGCAGGGACTGCTGAAGGACAACGGCCGAGACCTCGCCCAGCCAGGCGCGCTCCGGCGTCCGTTTCGCCTCCGTGATCAGGCGTGTGGACAGCTGACCGGCTGTCGGGAACGGCTGCCCAGCCCGACGGGCGTCCTCGCGGGCACGCACGGCGTCGTTGAACACGACGCGTGCGCACCCGAACGCCCTGGCCAGCGCGGCCTGCTGAGCGGCGTTCGGGTACAACCTGAAGGCGTACCGGAGCTGCATGACGATCACACTAGGCATGTCGAACTCACATCGTCACCGGGAACACGTGAACGACCTGTCACCGTCACGAGCAGGCTCCGGCTCCGCCGGAACGCCACCGCGACACTCCGCGTCGCGGCCACAAGATTCGCTTCACCCCCGGCCTCAAGGCCGGAGCACAGCGATGATTTCCGATAGCAGCATGGCCCTCCACCCAGGCGACGAACGCCCCGTTGGTCACGTCACCAGGCGACCGGCAGGGACCGTACCCCGTGCACCGGGCTCAGCGGCTGCGCGAAGTCCTCGGGGTCGGCGGTCAGGCGCAGGCCCGGCAGCCGGTCGAAGAGGGCGGGCAGGGCGATGCCCAGTTCGGCGCGGGCGAGGGACTCGCCGACGCAGTGGTGGGCCCCGTGCCCGAACGCGAGGTGCCGGGACGCGTCCCGGGTCACGTCCAGCCGGTCCGGGTCGGGATAGACGTCCGGGTCGCGGTTGGCCGCCTGGAGGGGCACGATCACGCCCTCGCCGGCCCGGATGAGTACGCCGCCCACCTCCACGTCCTCGGTGGCGACCCTGCGCATGCCCGAGTGCACCACCGTCAGGTACCGCAGCAGTTCGTCCACCGCGCCCGGCCACAGCGCGGGGTCGGCGCGCAGCGCGGCGAGCTGCGCCGGGTCGCGCAGCAGGGCCACGGTCGACAGGGCGATCATGTTCGCGGTGGTCTCGTGCCCGCCGAGGAGCAGCACGAACGAGACGCCGACGGCCTCCTCGACCGTGGCCTGGCCGGTGGCCACCCGTTCCGTCGCCAGCCGGGAGAGCAGGTCGTCCGCGGGCTCCTCGGTCCGTCGGGCGAGCAGGTCGCCGAGGTAGTCGTACAGGTGGGCGCGGGCGGCCATCGCTTCCTGGGGGCTGGTGGCGATGGTGAGGAAGGTCCGGGCCTGCTGCTGGAAGAACGCGTGGTCCTCGTAGGGCACGCCGAGCAGTTCGCAGAT
>NZ_LIQX01000454.1:2238-2462 GCF_001418475.1 Streptomyces ossamyceticus
CCATCATGAAGATCTGGCCGGGAGTGCGCGGTGTGGGCTGGGGACGCATGGTCGGGTAGCCGTCACGGGTGCCGTCGGAGCTGAAGCGGGCGTCGGAGAGCACCGCGCGGGCGTGCTCGTGCCTGGTGATCACCCAGGGGCTGGTGTCACCCCAGAGCGCCACGCGGCGGATCGGTTCCTCCGCCTGCCACTTGGCGTACTCGGGGGCGGGATCGAGCAGGGGG
>NZ_LIQX01000455.1 GCF_001418475.1 Streptomyces ossamyceticus
TCGCGCAGTTCCCCGCGCCCCTGAAAAGCGACCGGGGCTGCGCCCTGTGCTTTTCAGGGGCGCGGGGAACTGCGCGAGAAACCACGACGAACCCGCAGCCGCCATACAAACGGCGCACCCCCGAGTCACTAGGCGCCCGGCGCCCCGTACTTCGTGTCGGCCGCCGGGTCCAGCGCCAGCCGGTACCCCCGCTTCACCACCGTCTGGATGAGCTTCGGCGCGCCCAGCGCCGTGCGCAGGCGGGCCATCGCCGTCTCCACGGCGTGTTCGTCGCGGCCGGCGCCGGGGAGGGCCTTGAGGAGGTCGGAGCGGGGGACGACCCAGCCGGGGCGACGGCCCAGCGCGCGGAGCAGGGACATGCCGGCGGGCGGGACGGGGCGCAGCGCGCCGTCGACGAGGACCGCGTGGCCGCGGATCTCCACGCGGTGGCCGGCGATGGGCAGGGTGCGGGCGCGGCCGGGGAGTTCCTGGCAGAGGAGTTGGACGAGGGGGCCGAGGCGGAACCGTTCGGGTTGGACGGTGTCGATGCCGTGGGCCTGGAGCGGAAGGGCCGTCACCGGGCCCACGCAGGCGGGGAGGACATCGTGGTGGAGGGCGTTGAGCAGTTCCGGGAGGAGCCCCTTGTCCTCGGCGCGGGACAGCAGTGAGGCCGCGGCGGGCGCGCTGGTGAAGGTGAGGGCGTCGATGCCGCGGCCGACGGTCGCTTCGAGGAGGCGGTCGACCGGGGTGAGGTCCTCCGGCGGCAGCCATCGGTACACGGGGACGCCGACGACCTCCGCTCCTGCGGCCCGCAGCGACTCCACGAAGCCGGGGAGGGGTTCGCCATGGAGCTGGACGGCGATACGGCGGCCCTCGACACCGTGGTCCAGCAGCCGGTCCAGTACCTCCGCCATCGATTCGGAGGACGGGGACCACTCCTCGGTGAGGCCCGCGGCGCGCACCGCGCCCTTCACCTTCGGTCCGCGCGCCAGGACTTCGACGCCCCGGAGGCGGTCCAGGAGGGCCTCGCCGAGCCCCCAGCCGTCGGCCGCCTCGATCCAGCCGCGGAAACCGATGGCGGTGGTCGCCACCACGATGTCGGGTGCCTGGGCGAGGAGGTCCTTGGTGGCGGCGAGCAGTTCGCTGTCGTCGGAGAGCGGCACGATGCGGAGGGCCGGCGCGTGGAGGACGGACGCTCCGCGACGCTGGAGCAGGGCCCCCAGTTCGTCGGCGCGGCGCGCGGCTGTCACGCCCACCGTGAACCCCGCCAGGGGGCCGTGGTCTGGTCGCTGCTGTTCGTCGTACATGGTTCTCGTCCCGCCCGAGTCGTAGTACCTGGCTCTGGCACCTACATGCCGAACGAGCCTGTCAACGCTGCGTGACAGGCTCGGTTCGGGTTGATGTCGCTGGTGTTACGTCACACGTGTCATGCCATGGGCGATGTCACACCTCGGCGTAGCTGAGCTGCGGCTTCGCCTCCGTCTCGGCCGTCGCGGTGACCGTCCTGGCGGCCGGCCGGCGAAGGTATACGGCCCAGGTCACGGCGAAGCAGAGCCCGTAGAAGGCGAGGAAGCTGACGAAGGCGCCGGTGCCGGAGCCGACCGTGAGGAAGGACTGGCGGAAGGCGAGGTTGATGCCGAGGCCGCCGAGCGCGCCCACCGCGCCGATGATGCCCATGGAGGCACCGGACAGGCGCCGTCCGTAGGCCGCGGCCTCCTCGCCCTGCAGCCCCTTGGCGTGGGCCTTGGCCTGGAAGATGCCCGGGATCATCTTGAAGGTGGAACCGTTGCCGATTCCGGTGAGGACGAAGAGCGCGATGAACGCGACGGTGAACAGCGGCAGCGACTTCTGCATGGAGGCGAGGACGATGACACCGGTGGCGCCGGCCATGGCGACGTAGTTCCACAGCGTGATCTTCGCGCCGCCGTACTTGTCGGCGAGGGCGCCGCCCACGGGGCGGATCAGGGAGCCGAGCAGCGGGCCGATGAAGGTGACGTACGCGGACTGCAGCGGCGTACGGCCGAACTGGGTCTGCAGGACCAGGCCGAAGGCGAAGCTGTAGCCGATGAAGGAGCCGAAGGTGCCGATGTAGAGGAAGGACATGATCCAGGTGTGGGCCTCCCTCACGGCGTCCTTGGCGGCGCCGGTGTCGTTCTTGACGGACGCGATGTTGTCCATCTTGAGCCAGGCGAGGACCGCGGCGAGGACGATGAACGGGATGTAGATCCCGAGCAGCACACGCGGGCCGCCGCTGGCGCCGATGACGGCGAGACCGATGAGCTGCACGACCGGGACGCCGATGTTGCCGCCGCCCGCGTTGAGGCCGAGCGCCCAGCCCTTCTTCCGCAGCGGGAAGAAGGCGTTGATGTTGGTCATGGAGGAGGCGAAGTTGCCGCCGCCGATGCCGGCGAGCATCGCGCAGATCAGGAACGTGTTGAACGACGTGCCCGGTTCCATCACGGCGAAGGCCGCGACGGTCGGGATGAGCAGCAGGCTCGCCGAGACCACCGTCCAGTTGCGGCCGCCGAAGATCGCCACCGCGAAGGTGTACGGGATGCGCACGACGGCGCCGACCAGCGTGGCCATCGACACGATGAAGAACTTGTCGGCCGGGGTGAGTCCGTACTCGGGGCCCATGAAGAGGACCATCACCGACCAGACGGTCCAGATGGAGAAGCCGATGTGCTCGGAGAGGACGGAGAAGTACAGGTTGCGGCGGGCGACCTTCTCGCCGGTCTCGTTCCAGAAGGTCTCGTCCTCCGGATCCCAGTGCTGGATCCAGCGGCCTCCCCTACTGGCAGCGGGGGCTGTGCTCGGGGCTGTCATGACGCCTCCACGGTTCTCCGGGCTCGGATTCTTGCTGGGGGGTGATGGCTTATGAGTCCTGAAGGTAGGGAGGGCGCGTTTCCGCGCTGTGGCACCGAGTGACCGGAAAGGAACTTTGCTCTCACGGCGCCGTGGGCCCGCCGGTGAGGAAAGCGCTCACCCGGCGGGGCCCCGCGGCGGACCCGCTCAGTCAGCCACAACCCCCAGTGCCCCGTCCAGATAGAGCTTGCGGCAGCCCCTGCGCTGGACCTTCCCGCTGGTGGTACGGGGCAGGGCGCCCCTGCGTATCACCACGACCTCGTCGACCCGCAGCCGCTGCCCGTCGTGCACGGCCGCCCCGACGCGTTCGCGCAGCTCGCCCGCGCCGACCTGGCGGAGGACCCTTCCGTCGGTCTCGACGACCACCACCAGCCGTTCCCGCTCCCCGTCGTCCACGGAGAACGCCGCCGCGCAGTTCGGCCGCAGCCCCGGCACCGCCGACTCCGCGGACAGCTCGATGTCCTGGGGATAGAAGTTGCGGCCGTTGCGGATGATGACGTCCTTCAGGCGTCCCGCGACGAACAGTTCCCCGTCGTGGAGGAAGCCCAGGTCGCCCGTGCGGAGACAGGGGGACGCGCCGTTCTCGCCCGCGACGCGGCCCCCGAACGCCTCCTGGGTCTCCTGCGGGCGTTCCCGGTAGCCGAGGGCGACACACGGGCCGTTGATCCAGATCTCGCCCAGGCGGCCGGGTTCGCGGGGCGTGCGGGTGGCCGGGTCGATCACGCGGACGCGGGTGGTGGCCGAGGGGAAGCCGGAGCCGATCAGGGGCTGGGCGTCGGGCGCCGACTCCCCCACGATCTCCAGGCGGCCGTCCTTGAGGGCCGTGGAGGACGCCCACAGCACGGTCGGCGGCCGGTCCGCGGGGCTCGCCGTCGCCTTGAGGGTGTTCTCGGCCAGCCCGTAGCCGGGGGTCATGGCCTCGGGGGCGAACCCGTACGGGGCGAACGTCTCGGTGAAGTCCCGCACCGCCCGCCAGCGCACCGGTTCGGCCCCGTTCGCCGCGACCCGCCACGAGGAGAGGTCCAGGTCGACGTCCCCGGCGTCGCGCAGGGCGCTCACGCACAGCTCGTAGGCGAAGCTCGGTGCGGCGGCGTGTGTGCCCCGGTAGGTGGAGAGGGCCTCCAGCCAGCGCAGCGGGCGGCGGATGAACGCGGCCGGCTCCATGAGGTAGGCGGGGATGCCGGAGCACAGGGGCAGCAGGACGCCGAACAGCATGCCCATGTCGTGGAAGAGGGGCAGCCAGGACACGACGACACCGTCGCGGCCGGTGGGCCAGATGTCCTCGGTCTCGGAGACGTTGGCGAGGAAGTTGGCGTGGGTGACCATCACGCCCTTGGGGTCGCCGGTGGAGCCGGAGGTGTACTGGAGCAGGGCGATGTCGTCGGGGAGCGGGGCGGGGCCGTTCCAGTCGACCGGGGTGGCGGGCAGGGCCTCGGTGTCGACGAGGGTGAGGCCGGCCAGTTCGGGGAGGTCGGCGAACTGCCGCTCCAGGTCGGCCTTGAGGGCCGCGGTGGTGAGGATGGTGCTCGTGCCCGCGTCGTCGGCGATCCGGCGCAGCCGCTCGACGCCGCGCCGACGGGTGGGGACCTGGACGGGGGCGGCGGCGACCCGGGCGTACATACAGCCCAGCAGCGACCGGATGAACTCCAGGCCCGAGGGATACAGGAGCAGGGCGCTGTCGCCCGCGCCGAGGCCGGCCGCCGCGAGGGCCGCGGCCCGGGTGTGGGCGTCGGTCTCCAGTTGGCGGTAGGTGAGGGAGCCGTCGGGGGTCTCGCCCTCGCGGAGGTGGATGTACGCGATCTCGTCGGGCTGTCTGACGCTGCGCAGGTGCAGGGCCTCGGTCACCGTGGTGACGAAGGTGGCCCGGGGCGGGATGAGCGTGCCGGCTGGAGCCATGGTGATGGTCCTTTTCTTCGGTCGTGGATGAGGTGCGACTTCAGGAAGGGACCGCGACGGTGGGGGTCGGGAGGGGGGCCGAGGCGTTCGCGGGAAGAGGGGCCCTGCCCGGCGGTCTGGGGAACCGCCGGGCAGGGGCCGTCGTTCGGTGGGTCAGTCCACGAGGGACGGTTCGCGTCGGCGCTGGTGCGGGACCGTCCCGCGCCGGCCGGTGGCGAGCTTGGCGCCCTCGACGTCCATGTCGGGCAGGACGGCGTCCAGCCAGCGGGGCAGCCACCAGGCGGAGCGGCCGAGGAGGGCGAGGACGGCGGGCACGATGGCCATCCGGACGACGAAGGCGTCGAAGAGGACGGCGACGGCGAGACCGAAGCCGATCATCTTGACGAAGTCGTTGGCGTCGAGGATGAAGCCGGAGAAGACGCTCGCCATGATGATCGCGGCGGCGGCGACCACCCGGCCGCCGTGCCGGAAGCCGGTGACGACCGCCTGGCCGGGCTGCTCGCCGTGGACGTAGGCCTCACGCATCCGGGTGACGAGGAAGACCTCGTAGTCCATGGCGAGGCCGAAGACGACGCCGATCATGAAGATCGGCATGGTGCTCATGATCGGTCCGGGCTGGTCGATGCCGAAGACGTCCTTGAGCCAGCCCCACTGGAAGACGGCCACGACGGCACCGAGTGCCGCGGTCACCGACAGCAGGAACCCGAGGGCCGCCTTCAGCGGGACCAGGACCGAGCGGAAAACGAGGACGAGCAGGACGAAGGCGAGTCCGACGACGAGGCCCAGATACGGGACCATCGCGTCGTCGAGGGTCTCGGAGAAGTCGATGAACAGAGCGGTCTGGCCGGTGACCAGGACGGTCGCGCCGATCTCCTTCTCGAATCCGCCGGCGGCGGCGCGCAGGGAGTGGACCAGCTTCTCGGTCTTCGCGTCGGTCGGGCCGGTCGTCGGGATGACGTTGACCATCGCCGTGTCGCCCGCCTTGTTGACGGTGGCGGGGCTGACGGAGGCGACACCGGGCCGGTCGGCGAGGTCCTTGCCGACACGGTCGGCGGCGGACTTGGCGTCCTTGGCCTCGACGGTCAGGAGCAGCGGGCCGTTGAAGCCGGCGCCGAAGGAGTCCGACAGCATGTCGTACGCCTTGCGCTGGGTGGTGTCCTCGGCCATCGTGCCCTCGCCTGGCAGCCCCAGTTCCAGGCTCGCCGCCGGGACGGCGAGGGCGCCGAGGCCGATGACGCCGAGGAGCAGGACGGCGACCGGGTGGCGCAGCACCCAGCCGGCCCAGCGGGAGCCGAGGTTGGGCTTGGCCTTCGCGGCGCGTTTGGCGGCCTTGCGCTGCTGGCGGGCGCTGAGCGTCTTGCCTGAGATCCTCTTGCGCTCACGGCGGGGCAGCGACTTGAAGGGGGCGTAGCCGAGGAGCGCCGGGACGAAGGTGATCGCGATGAGCACGGCGACGGCGACCGTGCCGGCCGCGGCGAGGCCCATCTTGGTGAGCATCGGGATGTTGACGACGGCGAGGCCGGCGAGGGCGACGATGACGGTCAGGCCCGCGAAGACGACGGCGGATCCCGCAGTGCCGATGGCGCGTCCGGCGGCCTCCTCGCGGTCCCGGCCCTCCAGCATCTCGGAGCGGTAGCGGGAGATGATGAACAGGGCGTAGTCGATGCCGACGGCCAGGCCGATCATCAGGGCCAGGGTGGAGGTCGTGCTGGACAGGCCGAGGGTGGAGCCGAGCGCGGTGATGCCGCAGATGCCGACGCCGACGCCGATGACGGCGGTCAGCAGGGACATTCCGGCGGCGACCATGGAGCCGAAGGTCAGCAGCAGGACGACGGCGGAGACCAGGATGCCGAGGGACTCGGCGTTGTTCTTGGCGGCCTCCACGGCGACGGCGTCACCGCCCGCCTCGACGGTCAGTCCGTTCTTGCGGGCGTCGGCCGTGGCGTCGGTGAGGGCGTCCTTCGCCTTGTCGGTCAGCTCGGTGGCGGCGACCTCGTAGAGGACGGTCGCGTAGGCGGTGGTGCCGTCCTTGCTGACGGCTCCCGCCTGGTAGGGGTCGGCGACGCCCTTGACCAGGGGCGCCTTGGCGAGGTCGGCGAGGAGCTGCTCGACCTTGGCCTTCTGGGCGGGGTCGGAGACCTTGCCCTCGGGGGCGCGGACGACGACGCGGGCGGTGGCGCCGTCCGCGCTCGCGTCCGGGAAGCGCTCCCCCAGCAGGTCGAAGGCCTTCTGCGACTCGGTGCCCGGCATCGAGAAGGTGTCGGCGGGCGGCGCCGGTGCGGCGGAGGCGGCATAGCCCACGCCGACCAGGATCAGCAGCCACAACAGTGTTGTCCGGCCTCGCCGTCGGAAGGCGAGTCGGCCCAGTTTGTAGAGGAACGTAGCCACGGCGAAGGGGACTCCCGTCGGGTTCGCTGGGTGGGGGGTCGGAAACTCCGGAAACTCCGGAGACCCCGAGAACTCCGAGGACCCGGAGGACTCCGAGAACTCGGAAGACTCCGAAAACTCGGCCACCTTAACAAACCGCGTGAGCGGTTTGGTCATTTCAGAGAAGTGCGCGGATCGGACACTTGAACATCCGTACGGCTTCGGCCAGTTGGGTTCTGCCGCAGATGACCAGGCCAGAGCGCCCAGGTGACACCCACGGCGACAGCGGAGGGCGAACGACCACTTTTCGCCAATCTGGAAAACCGCGTGAGCGGTTTGTTAGCGTCCCGGCCAACGTCAGCACCGTCCCACCGAACGAGAGGCCCTTCGCCGTGACCACTTCCCTGGACAGACCTCGGCCGGCACCGCCGGTCAGCGCCGCGCCCGGCGCCAAGGAGTCCCCCGTGCGGGCCGAGCGGACCTTCGAGCCCGCGGTGGACGGCCTGCGCGCGATCGCGACGCTGATGGTGCTCGTCGCGCACCTCGCCCAGTGGACCGGGGCGCTCATCGACAAGACCGGCAAGCCGGGGCCCTTCGCCCCGGTGATGACGGGCTTCCTGGTGGCGATCCCGATCTTCCTGATCATCAGCGGCTATCTGCTCTACCGCCCCTGGGCCGACGCCGCGCTCGGCGGCCGCAGGGCGCCGAACACGCTGCACTACTACTGGCACCGCGTGCTGCGCATCTTCCCGGCGTACTGGCTGTTCATGGTCACCGCGCTGGTGGTGTTCAACCGGGAGCAGCTCGGCGACGTGTGGCGCACGGTGCGGCTGCTGACCGTGCAGCACGTGCAGAACTGGGCGGACCTGCGGACCGATCCGGGCATGACCAACTGGGCGCAGACCTGGAGCCTCGCCACCGAGGTGCACTACTACATCGCGCTGCCCGTGGCGGCGTTCGTGCTGCACCGGGCACTGAAGGCGACCAAGAGCCTGAAGCTCGCGGGGGCGCTGCTCACCGCGGTGATCGTCGCCGACTTCACCTGGCTCGTCGCCACCAGCCCGTCGAGCCCGCTGGGCCCGCCGTCACTGTGGTGGCTGCGTGGCTACCTCGGGTTCCTGGCGGCGGGGATGCTGCTCGCGCTGGTCGCCGCCAAGGCCCGTACCGGGCAGCGGCTGGCGTTCGTGGAGTTCGTCCGGAACAACCCGTGGGCCTTCTGGGGTGCGGCGGCCGTGGCGTTCGCCGTGTCCAACACGGACTGGGCGGGCAGCATCGCGTCGATCGTGCTCACGAAGGAGGAGGCCGCCCTCAAGTACGTCTGCCACATGGTGGTCGCGGTGGGGCTGGCGGCGCCGTTGCTGCTGGCGCAGGGCAGCGGGCCGGAGCGGTTGCTCTCCCGGCCGACGCTCGTGTGGCTCGGGCGGAACTCCTGCGGGATGTTCCTGTGGCACCTGATCATCATGCAGGTCACCGTCTGGTACCTGCTCGACAGCGACTTCGGGCAGCTGGGGACGGGGGCGTTCTTCGCTCTGCTGCCGTTCGTGCTGGCGCTGTCGGTGCTGGCCGGCTGGCTGTCGTACACGTTCGTCGAGATGCCGCTGCTGAGGCGGTTCCGCATCCGGTCGCACCGGCCGATCGCGGAGCCGGAGCCGTCCCGTAGGGCGGCCGGGTGACGGGCACCGTTACGTCAGGCGCCGGTCCTTTGTCGGGACCGGCGCCTGCGCCGTGCCTACGAGCTCGCGTGAAAGAGGGTCGGGCGGCTGCAGGCTCGTCGTGGCTTGTCGCGCCCACGCGGCGGAGCCGCCCGTGTCACTGCCCCGCGCCCCCTTTGGCGGCTGCGCCGCCATCGAGGCGACACCCCGCGCCGCACGGTGCCCTACGCCGTCTTCGGGGCCGCCCTCATGCCGATGTACGCGCACTTCGTGCCGTCGTCGAGGGTGGAGAAGACCACCGGCATCCAGTCCTCGGCGAAGGAGGCGCCGCCGCCCGCGCCGGCGAAGACCGTGTCGGAGAGGGGGACGAGTTCCATCTCGAGGTCCGGGGAGTAGCCGGCCATGCCGTCGACGAAGGCGTACACCAGGTGCGGCCTGCCGTCCCGCTCGGAGACGGTGATGAGGACGCCCTCGCGTTTGTAGGTGCCGGCCCAGGGCGTGATGTCGACGGCGGGCGGCTGCTCGGCGGGGGCGAACGGCGCCGGCATGGTCACACCGGCGAGGTCGGCGAGGAGTTCGCGCAGGAGGTCGGCGTACAGCAGGCGGGAGCCGCCGCCGTTGGTGAGGAGGGCGACGGCGACACCGGCGCCGGGCACCACGCGGAGGTAGGCGTACTGGCCGATGGAGGCGCCGTCGTGGCCGAAGCCGGGCACGCCGTCCCAGTCGTAGAGGGTCCAGCCGAGGCCCCAGCCGTCGGCGCTCACCGTCCACTTGTCGGGCACGTCGGTCTCGCGCTGCTGCATCGCTGCGACCGAGTCGGGGCCGAGGACGCGGGTGCCGTCGGCCGCCCCGCCGCCGTCGAGGTGCAGCTTGGCGAAGCGGACGAGGTCACCGGCGGTGGCGCAGACGCGGGCGGCGGGGCCGGCGGCGCGCGGCATCAGGTCCCAGGCCGGGGCGAGCGTCTGCTCACCGTCCGGCCCGGCGAGATGTCCCATCGCCGCGCGGAACGGCAGGACCTCCTCGGGGAGCGTCATGGTGTGGGTGAGGCCGAGCGGGGTGAGCAGCCGGTCCTTGAGCGCCTGGTCCCAGGTCGTGCCGGTCAGCACCTCCACGATGCGGCCGAGCACCACGTACCCGATGCCGCTGTACGACACGGCCGTGCCCGGCGGGCAGTCCATCGCCACGCCCTTGGCGGCCTCGACGTACTTGGCGAGGCTGTCGTCGCCCCGTCCGGTGTCGAGGTGGAAGTCGCAGGTCAGGCCGCTGGTGTGGGACAGCAGCATCCGGGTGGTGATGACCTTGGTGGCCTCGGGGTCGATGGTGGCGAACTCCGGGAGCACGGAGACGACGGGCGCGTCCAGGTCGAGGTCGCCGGACTCGACGAGCTGCATGATCAGGGCGGCCGTGTAGACCTTGGCGATCGAGCCGAGCTGGAAGACGGAGTCGGCGGTGGCCTCCACGCCGGTCTGCCGGTTGAGGACGCCGCTGGCCAGCTCCTGCACCTCGTCGTCGACCACGAAGGCGAGGGTCGCGCCGGGCACGTCGTGCTCCTCGCGCAGTTCGTCGAGGCGGCGCTGCCAGTGACCGAGATCGACACGGCGGCCGGTGGCCAGCTCGATCACGTCGGCGACGGCGGCCGGGGCCTCGGCGGTGGTCACGGGGGCCGCCGCGGGCCGCGGGGCGGGCTCGGGCGCCGGATGCGGCCTGCCGAAGGTGTCCTGTGCGGCGTCCCAGGAGCCGGAGGCGCCCTCCGTCCGCCAGGTTCCGGTCAGTCCCCAGCTGTCGCTGGCCTCCCAGCTGCCGGTCGCCCTCCAGGTGCGGAGGTCGTTCCACTTCGAGCCCTGCTGCGCCTTCTTCGACATGGCGTGTCCTTTGGAGGGTTGGGATACCGATGGCCTTGCCCCGACCACACGTTGTGCGGCGTGATGAACACTGTACGGAGTGCGCACACTGTGCGCAAGCCCGTACGGCGTTCATAACCAGCCAACGAAAAACCGCCCACGGCCGGGGGTGAACGCCGTGGACGGTTCGCGGAACGCGCGGGTCGGGGGCCGGTCAGCCGGTCTCGGCCCCCTTCCGGGAGCCCTGGTCCAGGCGGGACCGGAGGCCGTCCAGAACCCAGTCGAGGCCGTAGCCGAAGTTGTCCACGAGGACCTCGGACGAACGGCCGCCTTCCTGCGCGGTGTAGCGCCGGCGGAGGTGCGGATAGTCACGGGTGGCCTGCTCGACCGCCGGCCACACCTTGCGCGTCCAGTCCTCCTGGCTCTGCCCGCTGCGGGCGAGCATGGTGAGCCAGGCGGCCTCGCTCGTGGTCATGCCGATCACATAGGCGAAGAGGATCCGCACCACGTGGTCGGCCTGCTCCAGGTCGAAGCCCGCCTCCTCCAGCATGGCGAGCATGCCCTCCGTGAGCCGCATCGAGTTCGGCCCCAGGGAGACACCCACCTCGCCCAGCATCGGGGCGATCCAGGGGTGACGCAAGATCGTCGAACGAACACTGTGGGCACAGGCCGACGCCGCCGCCCACCAGTCCTTCGCCGCGTCCGGACCGGGCACCTCCATCTCGCCGTAGACGTGGTCCACGACCAGCTCGATCAGCTCGTCCTTGCTCGCCACGTGCGAGTACATCGAGGTCGCGCCCGCGTTCAGCCGGGTGCCGAGGCGGCGCATGCTCAGCGCCGCGGCGCCCTCCTCGTCCAGCAGCCGCACCGCCTCGGCCACGATGACCTCCCGGCTCAGCGCGGGCTGCTCACGCTTCTGGCGGCGCGGGCGGGTCCACACCGACTGGATCACCTGGTTCTCGGACATACGGCCTCCTCGTCGTTCCCGGGCTCCAGGGTAACGGCATCTGGAAACACCGTACGGAGCTTGCGAACACTGTACGCCCCTCGTACAGTGTTCGGCGAGCGCACGTCGTACGGAAATCGACGGCTGGAAGCGGCGACTGGAAGCGGCGACTGGAAGCGGTGGCGCAACGGCGGCTCGAAGACGTCCGGTGCGGGCGGCGCGAAACCGACTGGATAACAAACCGCGTTGCTGGTTTTATTGAAGTCCGGAGCAGCCCCACACTCTGTTCGAAAGGTTTCGTCATGGAAGTCGACGTCACGGAGCGTCATCCACGCCGCTGGCTGATCCTGATCGTGTTGTGCCTCAGCACGCTGGTACTGGTCATCGACAACATGGTGCTGACGGTGGCGGTCCCGCCGATCGCCGAGGACCTCAAGGCGAGCGCCCAGGACATCCAGTGGATCCTGGAGTCCTACATGCTGGTCTTCGCCGGTCTGCTGCTGACCGCGGGGAGCCTGTCCGACCGGTACGGCCGCCGCAAGGTCATGATCATCGGCCTGACGGTGTTCGGCGCCGCCTCCGTGCTCGCCACCTGGGCCGGCAGCGCGGAGATGCTGATCTTCGCCCGTGTGCTGATGGGGATCGGCGGCGCTCTGCTGATGCCGAGCACCCTGTCCATCCTCATCACGGTCTTCGACGAGGACGAGCGGCCCAAGGCGATCGGCGCGTGGAGCGCGGTGGCCATGATCGGGCTGGTCGGCGGGCCCGTCTTCGGCGGTGTGCTCATCGCCCACTTCTGGTGGGGCGCCGTCTTCCTCATCAACATCCCGATCGCGGCGCTCGCCATCGTCTCGGCGCTGGTGCTGATGCCGGAGTCCAAGGGTCCCTGGCGCAAGCCGGACCCGGTCGGCACGGTGCTGTCCGTCGTCGGTATGACGGCGCTGGTCTGGGCGATCAACGAGTGGCCGAAGGACGGCATCACCCATCCCGCCACGCTGACGGCGGCCGTCGTGGCCGTGGTCGCGCTGGTCTCCTTCGGGATCTGGGAGACCCGGATCCCCGAGCCGATGATGCCGGTGGCGCTGTTCCGGAACCGGGTGTTCACCGGGTCGAGCTTCTCGCTGGTCCTGCTGACGTTCGCCAACGGCGGTCTGATGCTGGTGCTCACGCAGTACCTCCAGTTCGTGCTGGGCTACTCCCCCACGAAGACCGGCCTCGCCTTCATGCCCGCGGCCGTCGCCTCGCTCGTCTTCAACGGGGTCGGCGCCGCGCTCGCCAAGAAGATCGGCAACCGGGCGCTCGCCGTCTCCGGTCTGCTGGTCATCGCAGGCGGGTTCGCCACGCTGTCGACGCTGTCCCCCGGGGACGGCTTCGGGACGCTGTCGGTGGCGATGGTGCTGATGGGCGCGGGCGCGGGTCTCGCGATGCCGGCGGCGATCGCGGCGCTCATGGGGGCGGTTCCCCAGGAGCACGCGGGGGTCGGTTCCGCCCTCAACGACACCATCCAGCAGGCGGGTGCGGCGTTCGGTGTGGCGGTGCTCGGTGCGGTGCTCTCCAGCACGTACACCTCCGAGATGCCGGATTCCGCGCCGGCCGCCGCGCGGGAGACGATCGGCGAGGGGCTCGCCGTGGCCGCGCGGACGAACGACGCGGGGCTCGTCTCGACCGTCCACGAGGCCTTCACCGACGCGGTGTCCAGCAGCTTCACCGTGGGTGCGGCGGGGGTCGTGGGCGCGGCCGTGCTGGCCCTGTTCCTGATGAAGGGGGCGGGCAAGGGGGAGGCTGCGCCCGCGGGCGAGGAGAAGGAGCCGGAGGTGGTGGGGGTTCACTGAGGCGGTGTGATCGTGACGACGGCGGGCTCCACGGGGTGTTCCCGTGGAGCCCGCCGTCGTCTTTGGGCTGTGCGCCTTCGAGCTCGGGAGGTTCTGAGGAGACGCGACTGCGGGTTGGTCGTGGCTTGTCGCGCCCGCGCGGCGGAGCCGCACATCGGAACAGCCCCGCGCCCCTGACTCGGCTAGGTCAGCGTCGCCTCCAAGATGGGCGGGAGTTGGTGTACGAAGTGGTCCGCGTCCTCTTCCGAAAGGATCAGCGGGGGTGCCAGGCGGATCACGTCCGGGGTGGCCGCGTTCAGGAGGAAACCCGCCTGTTGGGCCTCCTGTTGGAAGCGGGCCGCCTTCGGCTCCCGTAGGGCTATGCCCAGGAGCAGGCCCGCGCCTCGGACTTCGGACACCAAGGGGTGCGCCAGGGCCTCGACGCCCGTCCGCAGCCTCTCCCCCACCCGCTTCACGTGAGCCAGCAGGCCCTCGGTCTCGATGGTCTCCAGGACCGCCAGGGCCGCCGCGCAGACGATCGGGTTGCCGCTGAACGTGGAGCCGTGGGTGCCGGGGGTGAGCAGGTCGGCCGCGGGACCGAACGCGAGGGTCGCGCCGATCGGGAGGCCGCCGCCGAGCCCCTTGGCCAGGGTGACGACGTCCGCCTCGACGCCCTCGGCCTGGGCGGCGAACCAGTGGCCGGTGCGGCCGATGCCGGTCTGCACCTCGTCGAGGACGAGGAGGGTGCCGGTGGACTCGGTGATCTCACGGGCCGCCGTCAGATAGCCGGGGGGCGGGACGATCACGCCGTTCTCGCCCTGGATCGGCTCCAGGATCAGCACCGCGGTGTCCCGGGTGACCGTGGCGCGCAGGGCGTCCACGTCGCCGTACCGGACATGGTCGACCGGGCCGGGGAGCGGGGCGAACGGGGTGCGTTTGGCCGGCTGGCCGGTGAGGGAGAGGGCGCCCATGGTGCGGCCGTGGAAACCTCCGGCGGCGGCGACCATGTGGGGGCGGCCCGTCAGCCGGCCCATCTTGAAGGCGGCCTCGTTGGCCTCGGCACCGGAGTTGGAGAAGTACACACGGCCGGCGCGGCCGGAGAGTTCGAGGAGGCGCTCGGCGAGGGCGACCGTCGGCTCGGCCACGAAGAAGTTGGAGATGTGGCCGAGACCGGCCGCCTGCTCGGTGAGGGCGCTGAGGATCGCCGGGTGGGCGTGGCCGAGGGAGTTGACCGCGATCCCGGCCAGCAGATCCAGGTACGCGCGGCCGTCCGCGTCCCAGACGCGGGTGCCCTTGCCGCGCACCAGCGGCAGTCGCGGGGTGCCGAAGTTGTCCATCATGGCGCCCTGCCAGCGGCTGGTGAGGTCGCCGGATGTGCCGGGTGCGGTGCCGGTCGTATCGCCGCTCATGCGGCCGCCTCCATTCGAACCGTGGATGTGGATGCCGAGGACTCGGTCTCGTCGGGCACGACCATCGTGCCGATGCCCTCGTTGGTGAAGATCTCCAGCAGGATCGAGTGCTTGACCCGGCCGTCGATGACGCGGGCGGTGCGCACCCCGTTGCTGACGGCGTGCAGGCAGCCCTCCATCTTGGGGATCATGCCGCTGGCCAGGCCGGGCAGCAGATCGCGCAGTTCGCTCGCGCTGAGCCTCGGGATGACCTCCTCGCTGTGCGGCCAGTCCGCGTACAGGCCCTCGACGTCGGTGAGGATGAGCAGCATCTCGGCGCCGAGGGCGGCGGCGAGGGCGGCGGCCGCGGTGTCCGCGTTGACGTTGAAGACGCCGCCCTCGGCCGCGTCCTTGGCGTCGGAGCTGCGGGCGATGGAGGAGATGACCGGGATGCGGCCGTTGTCGATCAGGGCCTGGACGACCCCGGCGTCCACGGTGGCGACCTCGCCCACGCGGCCGATGTCGACCGGTTTGCCGTCGACGTCGGCGTAGCACTTCACAGCGGTCATCAGCCGGGCGTCCTCGCCGGTCATGCCGACGGCGTGCGGTCCGTGCTCGTTGAGGAGGCCGACGAGTTCGCGCTGCACCTGGCCGGCGAGGACCATGCGGACGACGTCCATGGTCTCGTCGGTGGTGACCCTGAGGCCGCCGGTGAAGTGGGACTTCAGGCCGAGGCGTTCGAGCTGGGCGCTGATCTGCGGGCCGCCGCCGTGCACGACGACGGGGTTCAGGCCGGCGTGCCGCAGGAACAGGATGTCCTGGGCGAAGGCCGCCTTGAGGGACTGGTCGACCATGGCGTTGCCGCCGAACTTGATGACGATGGTCTTGCCCCGGTGGCGGGCCATCCAGGGCAGTGCCTCGACCAGGGCGTGGGCCTTGGGCAGCGCCTTCTGTCTGCGGTCGGCGGCCATGCCGGTGGGGGTGAGAGGGCTGTCGGGTCCGGCGTCGGCGCCGGTTCCTATGGGTGAGGTCACGACGAGTACTCGCTGTTCTCGTGGACGTACTGGGCGGTCAGGTCGTTGGCCCAGATCACGGCGGACTCGGTGCCGGCGGCGAGGTCGGCGGTGATGCGGACCTCGCGGCCGCTCATGTCGACCAGCGAGCGGTCCTCGCCGACCGAGCCGCCCTTGCAGACCCAGACGTCGTTGATGGCGACGTTCAGCCGGTCGGGGTCGAAGACGGCGGAGGTGGTGCCGATCGCGGACAGCACGCGGCCCCAGTTGGGGTCCTCGCCGTGGATGGCGCACTTGAGGAGGTTGTTGCGGGCGATGGTGCGGCCCACCTCGACGGCGTCGGTCTCGCTGTCGGCGCCGGTCACCTCGATGCGGATGTCCTTGCTCGCGCCCTCGGCGTCGCCGATGAGCTGCCGGGCTAGGTCGGCGCAGACGGCGCGTACGGCCTCGGCGAACTCCTCCTCGGCGGGGGCGACTTCGGCGGCGCCGGAGGCGAGGAGCAGGACGGTGTCGTTGGTGGACATGCAGCCGTCGGAGTCGACGCGGTCGAAGGTGGTCCGGGTGGCGTCGCGAAGTGCCTTCCCCAGCGCGGCACTTGGCAGGTCGGCGTCGGTGGTGATCACGGCCAGCATGGTGGCCAGGCCGGGGGCGAGCATGCCGGCGCCCTTGGCCATGCCGCCGACTGTCCAGCCGTCGCCCTGGTACACGGATGTCTTGTGCACGGTGTCGGTGGTCTTGATGGCGATGGCGGCCTTCTCGCCGCTGTGCTCGGACAGCTGCCCGGCGGCCGTCTCCAGGCCCGTGAGCAGCCGGTCCATGGGCAGCCGTACGCCGATGAGGCCGGTCGAGGCGACCGCGATCTCCTCGACGCCGCGGCCGAGCAGCTCCGCGGCCCGCTGGGCGGTGGTGACCGTGTCCTGGTGGCCCTCGGGGCCCGTGCAGGCGTTGGCGCCGCCGGAGTTGAGGACGACCGCGGACACATGGCCGTCGGCGAGGGCCTCGCGGGACCACTGGACGGGGGCGGCCTGGACGCGGTTGGAGGTGAAGACGCCGGCGGCGGCCGACCGCGGCCCGTTGTTGACCACGAGGGCGAGGTCCGGATTGCCGTTCTGTTTGATTCCGGCGGCGACGCCCGCCGCCGTGAAACCTTTCGCTGCGGTGACGCTCATGGTGCGACTCCGATCGTGGAAAGCCCCAGGTCCTCGGGGAGCCCGAGGGCGATGTTCATGCTCTGGACGGCACCCCCCGCGGTGCCCTTGGTGAGGTTGTCGATGGCGCTGATCGCGATGATCCGACCGACCGAGGTGTCGAGGGCGACCTGGATCTGTGCGGCGTTCGACCCGTACACGGCGGCGGTGGCGGGCCACTGCCCCTCGGGCAGCAGCCGGACGAACGGTTCGTCGTGCAGTGCCTTCTCGTACGCGGCGCGTACGTCGTCGGCGGTGGTCCCGGGCTTCGCCTTCGCGCTGCAGGTGGCGAGGATGCCGCGGGGCATGGGCGCCAGGGTCGGGGTGAAGGAGACGGAGACCGGCTCCCCCGCGGCGGCGCTCAGGTTCTGCATCATTTCAGGGGTGTGCCGGTGTTCACCACCCACGCCGTACGGGCTCATCGACCCCATGACCTCGGAGCCGAGGAGGTGCGGCTTGGCCGCCTTGCCCGCGCCGGAGGTCCCGGACGCGGCGACGACGACGGCCTCGGGTTCGGCCAGACCGGCGGCGTACGCGGGGAAGAGGGCGAGGGAGACGGCGGTCGGGTAGCAGCCCGGCACCGCGATCCGCTTCGTGCTCCGCAACCGCTCGCGTCCGCCGGGGAGTTCGGGCAGGCCGTAGGGCCAGGTGCCGGCGTGCGGGGAGCCGTAGAAGCGTTCCCAGTCGCCGGCGCCGCGCAGCCGGAAGTCGGCGCCGCAGTCCACGACCAGGACGTCCGGGCCCAGCTCGCGGGCGACGGCCGCCGACTGGCCGTGCGGCAGGGCGAGGAACACGACGTCGTGGCCCCTCAGCACCTCGGTCGTCGTCGGTTCCAGCACGCGGTCCGCCAGGGGCGGCAGATGCGGCTGGAGTCCGCCCAGCGGCTGCCCGGCGTTCGCGTTCCCCGTCAGGGCGCCGATCTCCACCTCCGGGTGCCCGATCAGCAGGCGGAGAAGCTCACCTCCCGCATATCCGCTCGCTCCGGCTACGGCTGCTCGCACTGTCATGACCCCTCCCGGATTGGCATGGGTTGCCGTTGTAACCGGGGCCGGAGCGACCCAACAAGGCGTTCAATCATGTTCATGACAACAATGGGGGGCGGTTCCTCCCCGGCCGCACACAGCGAACGGGGCGGCGACGCCGACACGGCACCACCGCCCCGCTGACCAGGCGTTCAAGGGTTCCACACGGAGGATCGCATGCTCAGCTCACCAGCCGCATCGGCCCTCCGTACACCGCCTCGACATGCCCGAACCCCTCCCCCGGCAGACCGGGCGTCGCGTCGACCGTCTCCGCGTACTGGAGGCGTACGACGTCGTCGGGGACGCGACGTCGCAGCGGGCGCCGGGCATTGCGTTCCAGACAGGTCTCCAGGGGTGTGGTCATGATCAGCGCGGCCGCCGGGACCCGGTGCCGGCCGGCGATGTCGAGCAGTTTCGCCCGCACCACCCGGTCGGGGCCGTCGGCGTCGACGACCGTCGTCAGCCGGCGCGCCAGCCGCGCCTCCAGCACCTCGCCGAGGACATGGACCGCCTCGTCCGTGGCGTCCTCGTCGATCGGGTCGTCGCAGATCCGCTCCCGGAACTCGTCCAGCTCCAGCACCGCGCTCGGCGGCCAGGCTCCGGCGAGCGCGCTCTTCCCGCTGCCCGCCGCGCCCAGCAGCACGATCAGAACCGGGTCGGGCAGAACGGCGTCGGCCATGGCTCGTCTCCTCTCGGATCTGGTGGACGAGCCGGGTGCGTACCGCCGAGGAGCCCGTACATGACCGAACGGCCCGCTCCGGGCGGGCCGTTGATCAGGGTGTTCGAGAAGTACGGGAATCGTGTACGGGGATCGTGTACGGGGATGTCCAAGGGATGTGAACCCGGCCCCCACGTCTGTCCGTCAAGGATCGACCAGGGGTGGGTGTTCAGTCCATGGCTGCCGGAGAAGAGGGCGAGGACTAGGGCTCTTCTGATGGATCTCCGTGGGAGAAGGAGCGGCGTTCGGTGCGTGCTCTGGGGGTACCCCCTGCTCGAAGAGCTTGGGGGAGTGCCGGGCGTCGCGACGCCGCGGAGATCCGTCAGAAGGGCCCTAACCCTTCAGGGTCAGAGGCGCACCGGGAGCGACACCAGGTGGATGCCGTCGCCCGGCATCGCCACGTACTCCAGCGCCTCGCGCTCCACGGCGAGGGTCAGGCCGTCGTTGCGGACGAACAGGGTCTCCAGGACCACCTCGGCCTGGAGGCGGGCGAGGGCGGCGCCGATGCAGAAGTGCGGGCCGTGGCCGAAGGCCATGTGGCCGACGCCGCGGCCGAGTTCACGGCCGATGTCGAGCTTGTCGGCGCCGCCGGGGAACTCGCGCGGGTCGTGGTTCACACCGACCAGCGCGGCCGTCACCACCTCGCCCTGCTTGACCGGCATACCGCCCAGCTCCAGGTCCTCGGTGGCGTACATGGGGGCGCCGATCGGTACGGGCGTGGTGAAGCGGAGGAGCTCCGGGACCGCGCGGCCGGCGAGCAGCTCGGGCTCCTCGCGCAGCCGGGCGAGCTGGTCGGGGTGGTCGAGCAGGGCGAGGATCGCGTCCGCGATGAAGTGGGCGGGCGGCATGATGCCCGTGTTGATCAGCAGCAGGAAGATCGCGACGATCTCGGTCTCGCCGAAGTCGCCCTCCTCCTGGCTCACCCGGATCAGCTCGGAGATCAGGTCGTCCGAGAGGGCGGCCGTGCGCTCCTCGATGAGCTTCTTGCAGTGCTCGACCATGCCCTTGAGGGCCGGGATGAACCGCTCCGGGTCGCCCGAGATGTAGTCGCGGATCCACGCGCAGATCTGCGGCTGGTCGGCCGCGTCGACGCCGATGAGTTCGCAGACGCCGAAGCCGGCGAGGGGGTGGCTGAGGTCCTCCAGGAGGTCGGCCTCGCCCTTGGCGGCCATCGCCGCGTAGAGGTCGTGGGTGATCTTCTCGATCTTCGGCCGCAGGGCGTTGATACGCCGGGCCGTGAAGGCGCGGGTGATCAGGGTGCGCATCCGGGTGTGGTCCTCGCCGTCGGCCAGGACGAGGATGCCGAGGTAGTCGCGGTACTCCGCGGGCAGCCCGTACGCCTCGATCATCTGGTCGGCGATGCTCGGGCCGTCCTCGCCGGGGAGTTTGCGGTTGTCCCGCACGAAGCGGGGGTCCGTGAGGGCGGCCTTGGCGTCCTCGTAGCGGGTCAGCAGCCAGACCGGCGTCTCGACGTCCGGGAGGGTCACCCGGACGTCGAGACGCCGGT
>NZ_LIQX01000456.1 GCF_001418475.1 Streptomyces ossamyceticus
GCCAGGCCGGCCTGGCCAAACAGACTCTGTCCAAATTGGAGTTGGGGACGGGGAATCCCACCGTCGACACGCTGTTCTCCATCGCCGGCGCGCTCGGCGTGCCGGTCACACGGCTGGTGGCCGAGCGGGAACAGGTGATGACCGTGCAGCGGGCGGACGACGTCGTCTGGGAGCGGCACGACGGCTACGAGTCCCGCTCCCTGGACCATGTGTACGGCTCCGGTGTCATCGAGAACTACCTGGTCCGTCTTGGCCGTTCACCGGACGCGGACAGGCCGTCCGAGCCGCACCCGGTGGGCACGCTGGAGCACCTGTACGTGATCAGCGGTCGGGTACGGGTCGGCCCTGCCGACGCCCCCGTGGAGCTGACGGCCGGCGACTTCGTCCGGTACCCGGGCGACCGGCCGCACGTGTACGAGGCGCTGGACGGGGAGAGCCTGATCCACATCGTGGTGAGCGTGCCGCGCGCGCTTCCCGGCACCGGCGGCATGGCCGTCACCCGCACCCATGGCCACTAGGGCCCTTCTGACGGATCTCCGTGGGAGAAGGAGCGGCGTTCGGTGCGTGCTCTCGGTGTGCGGGGCGGAAGCCCTCGTAGCGGAGCTACTAGGGCTTTTGTCCGGTGCGGCGAGAGTGCGTGCCGGGCGTCGCGACGCCGCGGAGATCCGTCTGAAGGGCCCTAGCCTCGTTGTTTCGCTTCGGGTGGCTGGGCTGATCGCGTTGGACCGGTAACTCCGGTTGCCGGCCTGCCAGTGGGCATGGCGGGGCCCCGGCGCGGTGGTCGGGTTCTCCGGGGGCCTTCGAATCGTGGGCGGTCAGGGTGAACGGCTGTCGCCGGCGACAGGTCGGGCCCGGTCAGATCCTCTCCCCGATACTGACGGGTTGGGATGTTTGCCTCTGTCGGGGTCTCGGACCCTTGGGAAAGACTTTGCCGAACGGCGCGGGATACCAAGCGACCCGACGTCCGATCGCTCTCCGGACTGCTCCGCGGTGCTGAGCGCCGACCATCCCCGAAGACGTCCATGACTCGTCCACGAGTCGCCGCAAGCGAGGTATGTGGCATGCCCATGAAAGAAACGCTCTCCGCCGAGCGGGTCGGCGGCGCTGGTCACAAACGCCGTTCCCGCTGGCTGACCAGGAAGTTCCTGGTGCTCTTCCTCGCCGTTGCCACGCTGCTGGGTGGTGCCGCCCTTGTGGTCCCGCAGTTCCAGGAGAAGGCCAGCGCCATCGATGACGGCAACGACATCACCTGGGACATCAGTGGCGGCGAAAAGGCGTACGACGACATGATCAAAGCCGTACGCCAGCGGGCGACCGGCGGCAGGGTGCTGCGGGACGGGATACTGCAGACCGACCCCGCCCTGGACAACTCCTCCAGGAACATCTTCGCCATCGACCTGCGGGCCAGTGCCCTGCCCTCGAGTTCGGACGGCAACAACGTCCGCCTGATCCTGCGGGCGCGGGACCTGTTCCTCATCGGCCACCAGGTCAGGGACGGACGGGGCAGCGCTGAGCCCGTCTTCTTCAAGGGCGACGACCCCGAACTCAACCCGCGGGTGCCTGCGGCCAGTCTCCCCTTCACGGGCAGCTACGGGGACCTGGAGTCGCGGGGCGGCCAGGCACGGGCCAACATGAGGCTCAACCAGCAGGTGGTGGACACGGCGTACCTGAACCTGCGAGGGGGTTCCAATCAGAACACGGTAGCCCGGTCGATGATGGTGTTCGCCATGATGATCGCGGAAGCCGCGAGGTTCGAGCCGCTGCACCAGGACTTCCGGCAGGCCTTCGGCTCCAACGGCGCCGGTGAGACGGTCGTCAACGTTGCCGACGCAGAGCTGATGAACAGCTGGGGCGAGGCTTCGCGTCAGTTGGTCGCCAGCCTGAACAACGGCACACCCATCAACTTCGAGGTCAACGACCCCGCAACACCGGGCCGCGACTTCTTCGCGAACACGCTGACGTCGATGGCCGCGATCCTCGCCATCTGCCTTCTGCAGAACAGTCAGTGACGCACGGGAGCGGCCCGAGTGCTGCCAGATACTCGCGGCCCCGGCCCGCACGTGGCCCGCCCCTCTTCAGACCCCCGTCAGGTGCTGGTAACACCTGACGGGGGCTGTGCGTCATACGGGCACGCCAGACGAGCGTGAGGGTGCGTGGCAAGCGGTGAGTCAGCCCATGCTCTTGGAGCCGTCCAGGGCCTCTCGGACGATGTCGGCTGTGGCCGGCGGGCTGGGCGATCTCGGCAATGATGTGCAGTAGCACCCTGCGGGCCGACCACCGTGCGTCGGCCTCGAATCACGGGGCCTTGGGCAGCGGGTGGGATGCCTTCAGATCGGGCGGGGAGACGAAGCACTACTGGGCGTCGGTCGGCGGCGGCATCGTCGTGACGGGTGGCGGAGCGGTACAGCGATGCGGCCCCGTGCGCCATCAGGCGCACAGGGCCGTGGATCGGGGCAGGTCCTCGGGAGGGTCAGGCCACCGGCAGGCCGCCGCGTCCGGTCGGGATCGAGCCGCGCGCCTTGGCCGCGGTGACCGTGCGCGCCGCTTCGTGGGCCACGCGGCGCAGGGCCCCCGCATAGCGCGAGGGGTCGAAGCGGTGGTCGGCGCCGGCGACGGAGACCGCGGCCAGGGGGCGTCCGACGGGGCCCATGATCGGTACGGCGACGCAGGTCAGTCCGAGGGTCGCCTCCTGGCGGTCGTAGGCGATGCCGTCCCGGCGGATACGTCGCAGCTCGGCCCGGAAGCTGTCGGCGTCGGTGAGGGTGTACTCGGTGAGAGCGGACAGCCCCGCCTCGATGGCCGCCTCCGCGGCGTCGTGGTCGAAGGCCAGCAGTGCCTTGCCTACGGCGGTGCAGTACGCGGGCAGCCGCGCGCCGATCCGTGAAGGCGTGCGGGCGGCGCGGTGACCGTGGATCTTGTTGACGTACACGATCTCGGTGCCGTGCAGCACGGCCAGATGCACCGTCTCGTGCGTCAGTTCGTACAGATCGGCGAGGTGGGGCAGCAATCGCTCCTGAAGCAGCAAGGGCGTCGGCCCATGGACGCGGTTGCCCATGTCGAACAGCTGGATGCCGAGCCGGTAGTTGCTGCCGACCCGCTCGACGAGATCGTTGCGCTGCAGGATGCCCAGCAGGCGGAACGCCGTCGACTTGCTGAGACGGGCGCAGCGGGCCAGTTCGCTGACGCCGACCTCCCTGTCCTGTTCGGCGAGCGACTTCAGAAGGACCAGCGCCTTGTCGACCGCTGTCTGTTGCTCGGGCACGGGGCTCGGCGCACCGGGGTGCGGGGGGTCAGCATGCTCCGGACGAAGGGCGGTGACGCGCATGGGCAGACTCCGAGGGAAGGACCGAGGGCACCGGGAAGGTCTGAGCGACCACTGAAATGGACGCATGTCCAATGTAGGAGACCGAGTCGGGCTTGTAAACGGCGCGTGCCGCAGCGGTGTCGGCCCCGTCGGTGCCACCGCCCGATCATGGCCGGAAATGACGGAACCGCCCGTCGTGCGTCGGCGGCACGACGGGCGGTTCGAGGGTCTTCGACGAGGGTCGTCAGGCGCTGAAGTCCTTGTCGCGGGTCTCGGGCAGGGCCAGCACACAGACCAGGCTGACCAGGCAGAGAGCGCCCGCGTACACGCCCAGGATCAGCGGCGACTTCCAGTGGGTGTTCAGCCAGGTGGCGACCAGCGGGGCGAAGCCGCCGCCGAGAGTGGCGGCGAGGATGAACGTCGCCGACGCTCCGGTGTAGCGCAGCCTGGCCGGGAACAGCTCCGGCAGGAACGCGGCCATGGGCGAGAACATCATGATGAACAGCACGAGCCCGACACTGAAGGCCCCGGTGATCAGTACACCGTCGCCGGTATTCAGGGAGCCGAACATGGGCAGGGCCCACAGGGCGCAACCGGCCGCGCCGGTCAGCATCACCGGGCGTCTGCCCACCCGGTCGGCGAGTTTCGCCACCGGCACCGTGGCGGCCACCACGGCCGCGGCGGCGATGCTCGCGGCGGTCAGCATCGTGGGCTGGGGGATGCCGAGGGCGGCCGGCCCGTAGGAGATGCTGTAGACGATCGTCAGGTAGTACACCGCGGAGCCGCCGATCGCCGCGCCGATGCCGAGGAGCAGTCTTCCCGGGTACTCCTTGATCAGGACACCGAGGGGGAAACGCGGAGCGGCGGCGTCGGCGGGGCGCTGCTGGAAGACCGGGGACTCGGTGACGCGGGAGCGCACCCAGAGGCCGACGACGATGAGGACGGTGCTCAGCAGGAACGGAACGCGCCAGGCCCAGTCGGCGAAACCGTCCTTGCCCACGATCGACAGCGTCGGAAGGATCACGGCGCTGGACAGCAGGAAACCGAGCGGCGGGCCGGCCTGCGGGATCGACGCGAACAGGGCGCGGCGTCCGGGGGGCGCGTGCTCCGCCGCCAGCAGCACGGCCCCGCCCCACTCGCCGCCCAGGCTCACGCCCTGCAGCAGACGGAGCACGACCAGGAGCACGGGGGCTACGAGGCCGGCCGTCTCGTAGGTCGGCAGCAGTCCGACGCCGACCGTGGACAGGCCCATCAGCACCAGCGAGAGGAAGAGGGCCCGCTTACGCCCGACCCGATCGCCGATGCTTCCGAACAGCACCACGCCGACGGGGCGGGCCAGGAAGGCGGCGGCGAAGGTGAGGAACGCGGCGAGTGTGGAGACCGTGGCGTTGCCGGCGGGGAAGAACGCCGGGCCCAGGACGAGGGCCGCGGCCGTTCCGTACACGGCGAAGTCGTAG
>NZ_LIQX01000457.1 GCF_001418475.1 Streptomyces ossamyceticus
CCGCTCTGTGTCCCGCGGCCCCGACGGACCGGTGCCACGCGGGCCCCGAAGCCTTCGTGGCTCGCCGCCCCCCGCCGCCCCGTGGGCCCGGTGCCCTGTGGGCCGGTGCTCCGCGGGCCCCGTCGCGTCAGTGCCCCGTCGACCCGTCGATCCGTTCGCGGAGGAGGTCGGCGTGGCCGTTGTGGCGGGCGTACTCCTCGATCATGTGGGTGTAGATCCATCGGAGGCTGGGTGCCTCGCCCTTGCGTCCATGCGCCGATTTGGCGATGTCGTCCAGGGCGACGGGCCCCGCGTTGCGGCGGGCGACCGCGATCTCGTCCTGCCAGACGCGGTACGCCTCCTCCCATGTGTCCTGTTCGGTGAGGTGGAACTCGCCGTCCGGGTCCTCGTCGCTGAAGTAGATCGGCCCCTGGTCGTCACCGGCGAGCACCTTGCGGAACCAGATGCGCTCCACCTCCGCCATGTGCCGGACGAGCCCCATGAGGGACAGTTCGGAGGGCGGCACCGACGCGACTCGCAACCGGGCGTCGTCCAGGCCCCGGCACTTGAGCGCGAGCGTCTCGCGGTGATGGTCGAGCCATCCCTCCAGCATGTCCCGTTCACCGGCGGTCACGGAGGGTTCGGTGCGCTGAGATGTCATGCACGCATCCTCACCCACCCGGGCCACGCACGGCCACGCATATGCTGAAGCCTCGGCATCACCGTGGACGGGAGACCCCTGTGAAGGTCGGCTGCATCGGGCTCGGCGACATCGCGCGGAAGGCGTATCTGCCGGTGCTCGGCACCCAGCCCGGCGTCGAACTGCATCTGCAGACACGGACGCCCGCCACGCTCACCGGCGTCGCCGACAGCCTGCATCTGCCGCAGGGACGACGCCACGCCGACCTCGACGCGCTGCTCGCCCAGGACCTCGACGCCGCCTTCGTGCACGCGCCGACCGGCGCCCACCCCGAGATCGTGACCCGGCTGCTGGAGGCGGGCGTCCCCACGTACGTCGACAAGCCCCTCGCCTACGAACTCGTCGAGTCCGAGCGCCTGGTGCGGCTCGCCGAGGAGCGGAACGTAGGGCTCGCCGTCGGCTTCAACCGACGGTACGCGCCCGGATACACCCAGTGCGCCGACCATCCGCGCGAGCTGATCCTGATGCAGAAGAACCGCATCGGCCTGCCCGAGAACCCCCGGACGATGATCCTCGACGACTTCATCCACGTCGTGGACACCCTGCGGTTCCTGGTCCCGGGGACCGTCGAGGACATGACCGTGCGCGCCCGGACCGAGAACGGGCTGCTGCACCACATCGTCCTCCAGCTCTCCGGGGACGGCTTCACCGCGCTCGGCGTCATGAACCGGCTCAGCGGCTCCGCGGAGGAGATCCTGGAGGTCTCCGGGCAGGACACCAAACGTCAGGTCGTGAACCTCGCCGAGGTCATCGACCACAAGGGGCAGCCGTCCCTGCGGCGGCGCGGGGACTGGGTGCCCGTCGCCCGGCAGCGCGGCATCGAACAGGCGGTGCTCGCCTTCCTCGACGCCGTCCGGGCCGGCAAGGCGCTCAGCGCACGGGACGCGCTCGCGACCCACGAGATGTGCGAGCGGGTCGTACGGCAGGTGGAGGACCGCTCCCGTCCCGGTCGCCCCTAGCCCGCGCGGTCCGCAGGCCCTCGAAGGCGCCCCACACCACCAGGACCAGCAGCGCCGCGTGGACCGGCCAGTCACCGAAGCGGACGTACGGAGTCGTACCGCTCGCCGTCGGCACGTCGTACACCGCGGAGGTGCTCTCCTCGGTGCCGAGCCAGGAGCCGACGCGTTCGCCGCTCGGACCGTAGACGGCGGAGACACCGGTGAGGGTCGCGTGCACCATCGGGCGGCCCGTCTCCGCGGCCCGCAGCGCGGCCAGTGAGGCGTGCTGCTCCGGCGCCCAGCTCTGCTGGAACGTGGAGGTGGCCGACTGGGCGAGCAGCACCTCGGCGCCCTCGTCGACGAGACTGCGGCTCATGTCGGGGAACGCGCTCTCGAAGCAGACCATCGGTCCGACGCGCAGCCCTTTGCCGACGTCCATCACCACCTGCTCCGTGCCGCGCCTGCGGTCCTCGCCGGCCGCCTCGCCGACGGAGGTCACCCAGCCGAGCAGGGAGCGCGCCGGTACGTACTCGCCGAAGGGGACCAGTCGCATCTTGTCGTAGCGGTCGCCGGTCGGGCCGTCGGGGCCGACGAGCACCGAGCTCTTGTAGATGCCGGGGCGGTCCGAACGGTGGGCGTCCACGTTGACCAGGATGTCCGCGCCCGTCGCGCGGGACAGCGCGGCGATGCGGTCGGCGAGGTCGGGACGCTCGACCAGGTCGTAGCCGACACTGCTCTCGCCCCACACGATGAGGTCGAGGTCCCGATCCGCGAGACGCCGGGTCAGGGCCTCCTCCCTCGTGAACCGGTTCTCCGGGCCCTTGGTGACCCCGGGCTGGACGACGGCGATCCGTACCCGGCCGCTCACGTCGGGGCGTGGTGACCACACCCACACGGCGGACGTCACGGTGGCCGTCGCGACGAGGCCCGCGACGGCGGGGACCCGCGCCCGCCGTACCGCGACGAGGACGGCGACCGCGACGTTCACGGCGACCACCAGGAAGCTGAGCAGCCAGACCCCGCCGACCGAGGCCAGCCGGAGCGCTGCCTCCACCTGCCACTGGCTGGACCCCAGCAGTCCCCAGGGTCCGCCGAGCCCCTGCCAGGACCGGACGAGCTCGATCGCCAGCCAGCCCGACGGCACGACCAGCAGCGCGGCGGCGACCCGCCGGGGCGGGGGAGCGCCCGCCAGCAGACGGTGCACCAGCCAGCCCCAGGGCGCCCAGAGCGCCCCGAGCAGGGCGGCTATGACGAACGTGAAGACATGCAGGTTCGGCAGCAGCCAGTGGTGCAGTGCCAGCATGTACCCGATGCCGCCCAGCCAGCCGTCGTACGCCGCCCGCCGCGCGGTCGGGGCCGTGCGGACCAGCAGCAGCCAGGGCACCAGTGCCACGTAGGCGAACCACCACAGGGCCGGTCCGGGGAACGCGAACACGGGCAGCGCCCCGGCCGCAGCGGCGCCGAGACCACGCCGCCATGGGGAGGCCGTCCCTTCGGGCGTCGTCATCCAGCGCCTCCCTCCCCGGTGATGGGTGCTTCCAGTGTGCGCCCCCGAGACGATCTCCGACAGAGGGCGGGGGGAGGGGCGGGCGTGCCGGGAAGGTATGGCG
>NZ_LIQX01000458.1 GCF_001418475.1 Streptomyces ossamyceticus
CGTGGTCTACAACCACACGGCCGAGGGCAACCACCTGGGCCCGACGCTGTCGTTCCGGGGTCTCGACAATCCGTCGTACTACCGGCTGACGGACGACCCCCGCTACTACATGGACACGACGGGGACCGGGAACTCGCTGCTGATGCGGTCCCCGCACGTCCTCCAGCTGATCATGGACTCGCTGCGGTACTGGGTCACCGAGATGCATGTGGACGGGTTCCGCTTCGACCTGGCCGCCACGCTGGCCCGGCAGTTCCACGAGGTGGACCGGCTGTCGTCGTTCTTCGACCTGGTCCAGCAGGACCCGGTGGTCTCCCAGGTGAAGCTGATCGCCGAGCCCTGGGACGTCGGCGAGGGCGGCTACCAGGTGGGGAACTTCCCGCCGCTGTGGACCGAGTGGAACGGCAAGTACCGGGACACCGTGCGGGACCTGTGGCGCGGTGAGCCGCGCACCCTCGCCGAGTTCGCGTCGCGGCTGACCGGCTCGTCCGACCTGTACCAGGACGACGGGCGGCGCCCGCTGGCCTCCATCAACTTCGTGACCTGCCACGACGGCTTCACGATGCGGGATCTGGTCTCCTACAACGAGAAGCGCAACGACGCGAACGGCGAGGACAACCGGGACGGCGAGAGCCACAACCGGTCGTGGAACTGCGGCGCCGAGGGCGAGACCGACGATCCCGAGGTGCTCGCGCTGCGGGTCCGGCAGATGCGGAACTTCATCGCCACGCTGATGCTGTCGCAGGGCGTGCCGATGCTCAGCCACGGTGACGAGTTCGGCCGCACGCAGCGGGGCAACAACAACGCGTACTGCCAGGACAACGAGCTGTCCTGGGTGCCCTGGCCGTCCGCCGACGGCGGTGCCGCCGACAGCGCCGACGAGGGTGAAGCCGAGGCGGGCTGCGGGAGCGCCGACGCTTTCGCCGATCTGCCGGCCTTCACCCGCGCGATGGTCTGGCTGCGGAAGGACCACCCCGTCTTCCGGCGGCGGCGGTTCTTCCACGGGCGTGCCGTGGAGGGCACGCACGACGAGCTGTCGGACATCGCCTGGTTCACCCCGGAGGGCCGGGAGATGACCCAGCGGGACTGGGACTCGGCCCGGGCCGGCGCGCTGACCGTGTTCCTCAACGGCAACGCGATCTCCGAGCCGGGCGCACGCGGGGAGCGGATCACCGACGACTCGTTCCTGCTGATGGTCAATGCCTCGGCCGAGCCGCTGGAGTTCGTGGTGCCCGTCAACCACGGGCGGCAGTGGCAGGTGGTCGTGGACACGGGGCGGGACGACGCGGTTCCCGACGACGGGCCGAAGGTGGACGCCGGGGAGCGGGTGACGCTGGTGGACCGGAGCCTCGCGGTGCTGCGGCGGCCGGCGTAGCCGCGGGAAAACCCCCTCTCCTCGCGTGTCAGGGTGCTCCGAACCGTCAGGGGCGGGTACGTAGGTCCCTATGACGTCTGTCGTGCCTTCCGCCACTTATCGGCTCCAGCTCCAGCCCGCGTTCCCGTTCGCCGCCGCGGCGGACGCCGTGCCGTACGTCGCCTCGCTCGGCGTGTCGCATCTGCATCTGTCCCCGGTGCTGGAGGCGGTACCGGGGTCGGCGCACGGCTACGACGTGGTCGATCACGGGCACGTACGCGGCGAGTTGGGAGGTGAGGCGGGGCTGCGGGAGCTGGCGCGGGTCGCCAGGGAGCACGGGCTGGGGCTGGTCGTGGACATCGTGCCGAACCACATGGCGATGGCGCCCCGGCACAACCGGCCGCTGTGGGAGGTGCTGCGGGAGGGCCCAGGGTCGCCGTACGCGCGGTGGTTCGACATCGACTGGGAGGCGCGGGGCGGGCAGGTGCTGCTGCCGGTGCTCGGGGGGCCGCTGGGCGACGAGATCGACCAGTTCGTCGTCGACGGACAGGAGCTGCGGTACTACGACCATGTCCTGCCCTTGCGGGAGGGCACGGAGAAGCTGCCGCTGCCGCGGCTGCTGGACGCGCAGTGGTACCGGCCGGTGTGGTGGCGGCTGGCCCGTACGGAGCTGAACTACCGGCGTTTCTTCAGCATCTCGGAGCTGATCGGGGTGCGTGTGGCGGAGCCGGAGGTGTTCGAGGCGACCCACGCGAAGATCCTGGAGCTGCTGCACGACGGTGTCGTCGACGGGCTGCGGGTCGACCATCCCGACGGGCTCGCCGACCCCGACGCCTATCTGCGGCGGCTGCACGAGGCCACCGGCGGCCGGTGGACCGTCGTCGAGAAGATCCTCGCGGACGGCGAGGCCCTGCCGGCGGCCTGGCCGGTCGCGGGGACCACCGGCTACGACGCGCTGCGGCACGTCGACGGCCTGTTCGCCGACCCGGCGGGGGCCGGCGAGTTGCTCGACCGGTACCGGCGGTTCACGGCCGCCGAGCCCGACCGGGGCGGCGACTGGGCGGCGACAGCACGGCGCGCCGCGTACGAGGTGCTCACGCACGAACTGGCGGCGGAGGTGGACCGGCTCACCCGGGTGGCGCACGGACTGTGCGAGCGCTCCCCCGAGCTGGCGCTGCGCGACCGCGCGCCGTGGGCGCTGCGCACCGCGCTGTGCGAGCTGCTCGTACGGATGGAGGTCTACCGGCCGTACGCCTGCGAGGACGCCTCCCTGGTCGTCACGGAGGAGGCGGCCGCCGAGGCGCGCACGGCGTTCGCGGTGCCCGAGGAGGCGCGGGCGGTCGACGTCGTACGGGATCTGGTGCTGGGGCGGTTCGGGGACGGGCCGGAGCAGGTGGAGTTCCGTACGCGGTTCGCGCAGACGTCGTCGGCGTTGCGGGCCAAGTCGGTGGAGGACACGGCCTTCTACCGCCATGTGCCGCTGCTGTCCGCGAACGAGGTGGGCGGGAATCCGGGGAGCCCCGCCGTCTCCCTGGAGGACTTCCACGCCTACTGCGCGCGCGTGCAGCGGGACTGGCCGGTCACCGGGACGGTGCTGTCGACGCACGACACCAAACGCAGCGCCGATGTCCGGGCGGCGGTCGCGGTGCTCGGCGAATGCCCCGAGCGATGGGCCGACACGCTGGCGGAGGTGACGCGGGACGGTGCCGGGGTGCCGGACGCGCAGCTGGCGTGGGCCGCGTGGCAGACCGCGTTCGGGCTCGGGCCGGCCGACGCGGAGCGCCTGGAGGGGGCGCTGCTCAAGCATGTGCGGGAGGCGGGGCTGCACACCTCCTGGACCGAGCAGAACGCCGCCTACGAGCGGGCGGTCGCCGAGTTCGTGGCGCGGGGCCCGGCGGCGGACACGGAGGTCACCGGGCGGCTGCGCGCCGAACTGGAGCCGTACATCCGTGCGAACGTCCTCGGTGCGGCCCTGGTCCAGCTGACCATGCCGGGGGTGCCGGACGTCTACCAGGGCACGGAGGGCGAGTACCGGGCGCTGGTGGACCCGGACAACCGGGCGCCGTTCGCCCCGCGGGACGGGGACTCGGACAAGCACCGGGTCACCGTGGCCGCGCTGCGGCTGCGGCAGCGGCGGCCGGAGCTGTTCGCAGACGCGGCCACGTACACGCCGCTCGCCGCGGCCGGACCCGCTGCCGGGCACTGCGTGGCGTTCGCGCGGTCCGGCGCGGTCGTCACGGCGGTCACCCGGCTGTCGCTGCGGCTCGCCGGGGACGGCGGCTGGGCGGACACGCGGCTGGCGCTGCCCGCCGGGCGGTGGTACGACGTCCTCGGCGGGGAACGGGAGTTCACGGGTGAGGTACCGGTGGCGGAGCTGTTCGAGGGGCTGCCGGTGGCGCTGCTGGAGCGGGTCGGCGCAGAGTAGCGACGACATCCGCGCCGGTCGCCGTGAATGCCTCCGGGCGCCCCTGGGAGCCGCCCCGTGCGCCGACGCACACTGCATGCATCCCCGCGCTCGATCAGGTCGGACGCGGGGATGTGGACACAGGTGGACTGGACGGGGGTGGGTCTGCTGTTGGAGCCGGGTTATCCCACGGTGGCGGAGCTGGAGTCGCGTGCGAGGGAGCTGACGGTTCGCCGGCCGCACCTGTGCGCCCTCAGAAGAATCGGTCTCTCGCGGGCCGGCCGGCCGCTGCGGCTGCTGTCCGTCGGCCATGCGAGACGTGCCGTCCTCGTCGTCGCGGGCGCCCACGCGAACGAGCCGACGGGCGGCTCGACGGTGCTGGCGCTCGCCGAGCGCGTGGCGCGGGACCGGGCGTTGCGGACCGGGGTCTCCTGGCACTTCGTGCTGTGCGCGGACCCGGACGGGGCGAGCCTGCACACGGCCCCGGCCCCACGCACCCTCCTCGACTACCACCTGGGGTTCTTCCGGCCGGCCGCGCCGGAGCAGCCGGAGTGGTCGCCCGCGGTGCTGCCGCCGGACCGGCTGCCGCCCGAGACACGGGCACTGGTGAGGGTGCTGGACGAGCTGCGGCCCTACCTCCAGGTGACCCTGCACGGCACGGATCTCGGCGGCAGCTGGGTGCAGTTGACGAAGAACGTGCCGGGGCTGGCCGAGCCGTTCGCCAAGTCGGCGGCGGAGCTCGGCATACCGGTGGAGACGAGCGCCTCCGACGCGGCGGGATGGCCCGCCTCCGGCCCCGGGGTGTTCGTGATGCCGGGCCCCGGGCACGCGGCGTTCCCGAGCCTGCCCGACGACGCGCGGCACAGCACCTGGTACCACGCGCACCGGTACGGCGGGCTCACCGCGATCGTCGAGGTGCCGATGTGGGCGAGCGACCTGGTGGACGACACCGCCCCGCACCCGGCCCCGACGGCGGCGCTGCGGGAGCTGTCCCGGCGGCTGCTCGACGAGGCGGGCGAGGTGGAGCGGATCCTCGACGAGGCGCTGCCCCGGCTGCCGGGCCCCGAGGGGCCGCTGCTGCGGGCCGCCCGGTGGGCGCTGGAGCTGGTGCCGGGGCTGGCCCGCGACTGGGTGGCGGGGCCGCCGCCCGATGTGTCGCGGGCGTACGTGGGCAGTGTGGACGCCTTCGGGCGCCGGTTGCCGCTGCGGGCGGCGGCGATGCTGCGGCGGGTGCTGGCGGACGCCGGGGATCCGGGGGCGCCGCTGCTGGAGCAGCTCGTCGGTGAGTGGAGCGACTCGTTCGCCGACCGGTTCCGCGCGCGGTGGGTGCCGGTGCGGGACCAGGTGGAGCACCAGATGCGGACGGTGCTGGCGGCGGCTTCCCACGCGCGGGGCGACGGCGGGCCCTGAGCCCTCACCGGTGCGGTCAGCTCGACAGGGCGAACACCGAACCCGTGCGGGCCGCCATCACACAGCTGTTGGCGAAGGTGTGCTCGTAGGTGACGGGCCGGCCGTCCCACTCTCCGCGCGCGGTGACCCGGACGGGGGCGTAGACCTGGACGCACATGCCGTTCTTCAGGGGGATGCGGCCGACGTCGCCACCCACCCCGGCCAGTTCCGCGCAGGCCTCGGCGGCACGGGCGTGGCCCTGCGGCGGGTCGCACAGCAGCAGGGTGCCGCGGGTGTCGCCGGAGCGGGCGTCGCCGCGGGTGACGGTGACGTAGAGCCAGTCGCCCGGGAGGGCGGCCCCGGCGGGCGCGGCGGCGCCGAGGGTCAGCAGGGCGAGGGTCGCGAGCAGGCCGCCGCGGACGGTGTGGAGGGTGGTGTTCGTCATTCCCGGTGCATCGGCACGGCGGGCTCGGAACTCCATTCCGGCTCACCCGAACGGGACTCGGGGTGCGGTTCGCCGCGGGCGGGCGTGCCGCGGGCCCGGCGGGCGGCCAGCTCGAACGCGGCGAGGACGACACGGGTCTGGTACTCCGTCTGGCGGGCCACCGGGATCCAGCGCGCCCCGTAGCGGTCGCGGTAGTCGGCGCACCACTCGTCGAGGAGCCGGTTCAGCTCGGGCAGCGCGCCCGCCGGGTCGTGTCCGGCGCGGGTCACCAGCTGGTGCAGCAGCCCGGCGGTGCGCAGGGCGACCCGGCGGCCGGAGATGGCGAGGGTGGTGAGCCGGGCGGTGTCGAGCGGGGGCAGCGGGCGGGCGGTGCCGTCGTGGACGTCGGGGTCCCAGGCGTCGGCGAGGCCGGGTCCGACCAGTACATAGTCGTCGACGGGGGCGAGGAGCCGGGCGGCGTCCGGGCCGCGGCTCACCGAGGGGCGGACACGGGCGAGGATGCCCTCCAGGAGCCGGGTGTCGCGGCGCAGCGCCCGGCTGACGGTGCGCAGGACCGCGTGGGCGTCGGGTGAGGGCGAGCCGTCCTCCACGGCGGCCACACCCCACATGGGGGCCTCGACGACGGCGGTGAGGGTGCCGTAGCGGTGCGGGTGGTACCAGGTGGACTCGACGGCGGCCTCGGTGATCGCGGCGGCCAGGTCACCGCGGCGCGGGGGCGGGATGCGGTAGACGGCGGGGCCGAGGCGCGGCCAGTACAGGGTGTCGTACGGGCTCAGCTCGCGGGGTATCGCGAGGCGGCCGGCGATCCGGGTGACCCGCTCGGCGAGGCCGGGCAGGTCGCGGGTGAGTTCGACGAAGCCGCCGCCGACGTCGACGCCGTGCAGGGAGCACTGGAAGAAGGGGCGCAGCTCGTCCTGGAGGGCGAGCAGGGCGCGGGTCTCCGGCAGGGCGGCGGCGGCCGCTCCGTCGGGCAGCCACTCGGGCTGTTCCAGGAAGCCGGGGCGGAAGAAGTGCCGGAAGTAGTGGCCGAGGGTGTAGGGGCCGGCCAGCCAGTCCTCGTTGCGTCGGGAGCCGTCGGGGTCGAGGCAGAGCAGCAGGTTCCAGGTGGTGTCGACGTCCTCGGTGAACCGGGGGTCGGCCAGGGCGCGTTCGGCGATCCGCAGGACCGTGGCGCCGCCGACGGGTTCGTTGGGGTGGGGGCCGGCGACGACGAGGGCCTGGCGGGTGCCCCGGCCGACGGACAGCAGCCACATCGGTGTGCCCGCCCGTGAGGTGCCCACGCGACGCAGTCGGGCGCGGTGCGGATGTCGGGTGACGAGGGTCGCGGCGCGGGCGGACAGCTCGTCCACGGTCGGGTAGCGGAGGAGTGGCGGCAGGGCACACCTCCCCAGAGTGCGACGCCGTCGGTTCACCTGGTGTGCATGGTGTACGCACAGTCAGTCATGGCCGAGAACGCACGTCAACACCCCGGAACACTAGGCATGTTCGGAAACTCGCTGCGTAAATCCCAGGCCAGAGCTTTGCGGTGGCTCGGCCGACGGGGTCACTCGGAGGAGAGGCGGAAGGTCATACGGCCGAAACCCACCTGGTCTCCGTCGCGGACGACGGCCGCTCCGATGACCCGACGTCCGTTGACGGTGGTGCCGTTGGTGGAGCCGAGGTCGCGCAGGATCCACATGCCACCCTGCCGGGTCAGCTCGGCGTGCACCCGGGAGACCGTCTCGTGGCTGAGCCGCAGCCCGTTGGCGGGGTCGCGGCCGATGCGCAGGGCGTGGCCGCTCGCCGGGTGCGGCAGCTGGAGCTTGGGCAGCCGCTCGGCCTGCCAGGCCCGGCGGAGCTTCACCCCGAATCCGGAGACCGCCCCCACGGTGCCGAGGACCAGCCGGGACCAGCGGCTCTCGACGGGCAGGTCGGCGGTGAGCGCGGCCAGCTCGTCGGAGCGGCGGGCGGTGAGCGCCAGCTCCATGCGCCGGATGAACGTGTCGTGGGAGAGACGACCGAGGGCGACGCCGTCACGGAGAACCCTCAGCGCGTTGTCGCGCTCGGCGTCCGACAGCCGCGCGGGGTACGTGTGGAACTCGAAAGACGACGTCACGCGTGTGATTGTCGGTCAGTGAAGCCGGGGTGTCCAGAAAACCGGTAAACGGTGACGATCCTCGGACATGGCGAGCGAGAGTGCGGCGCGCGGGGCAAACGCGCCGATCCGAGGGCGCCTTGATCTCGTTTGTCGCACGATGGACGGGAAGGCTCCATGACGACTCCTGACCGTCCCCCGACCATCACGACCGGCAGCCGAGGGAGAACCGTTCCGTGCAGTTCGAGGTGTGGGCACCGCAAGCCGACCGGATGACGCTCCACAGCGAGGGCGCCACGCACGCGATGGAGCGCGATCCCGAGCGACCGGGCTGGTGGACGGCCGACGCGGAGGCGAGCGACGGCACGCGCTACGGGTTCGCCGTCGACGACGGGCCGGTCCGGCCCGACCCGCGCTCGCGCCGTCAGCCGGACGGCCCGGACGGACCGAGCGCGGTCGTCGACCACGGGCGGTACGCGTGGCGGGTGCCGTGGGAGGGGCGCGGACTGCCGGGCGCGGTGCTGTACGAGCTGCACGTGGGCACGTACACGCCCGAGGGCACGCTGGACGCGGCCGCCGAGCGGCTCGGACATCTCGCCGAACTGGGCGTCACCCACGTCGAGTTGATGCCGCTTTGCCCGTTCCCGGGGACGCACGGCTGGGGGTACGAGGGGGTCTCGCTGTGGGCCGTGCACGAGCCGTACGGCGGCCCCGAGGCCCTCAAGCGGTTCGTGGACGCGGCGCACGGGCTGGGCCTCGGGGTCGTGCTCGACGTGGTCCACAACCACCTGGGCCCGTCCGGCAATTACCTGCCGGTGTTCGGCCCGTACTTCACCGAGCGGCACCACACGCCCTGGGGCGCCGCGGTCAACCTGGACGCGCCCGGTTCGGACGACGTGCGGGCGTATTTCCTCGGCAGTGCGCTGGCGTGGCTGCGGGACTACCGGCTCGACGGGCTGCGCCTGGACGCGGTGCACGCGTTGCGCGACACGCGCGCGTGCCACTTCCTGGAGGAGTTGTCGACGGCCGTGGACGCGCTCGGCGCCGAGGTGGGGCGGCCGTTGTTCCTGATCGCCGAGTCCGATCTGAACGACCCGCGGCTCGTCACCCCGCGCGCGGAGGGCGGCACCGGGCTGCACGCGCAGTGGAACGACGACTTCCACCACACGCTGCACACGACCCTGACCGGCGAATCGCATGGCTACTACGCGGACTTCGCGCGGGCGGGGCTCGCCGGACTGGCGAAGACCCTCACCGGCGGGTACTTCCACGACGGCACGTACTCGTCGTTCCGTGGCCGGTCCCACGGCCGCCCCCTGGACCGTACGCGGGTCTCCGCGCACCGGCTGCTCGGCTACACCCAGACCCACGACCAGGTCGGCAACCGGGCCCAGGGCGACCGGCTGTCGGCGACGCTCTCCCCCGGTCTGCTGGCGTGCGCGGCGGCGCTGACGCTCACGGGGCCGTTCACGCCCATGCTGTTCATGGGCGAGGAGTGGGCGGCGGGCACACCCTGGCAGTTCTTCACCGACCACACCGATCCGGAGCTGGCCGAGGCGGTACGGCGGGGGCGGCGCCGGGAGTTCGCGGAGCACGGCTGGGCGGAGGAGGACGTGCCGGACCCGCAGGACCCGGCGACGCGTGACCGCTCGTGCCTGGACTGGTCCGAGCCGTCGGTCGAGCCCCACGCGCGGATGCTGGCCTGGTACCGCGACCTGATCGCCCTGCGCCGCACCCACCCCGACCTCTCCGACCCGGACCTGTCCGACGTCAAGGTCGCGTACGACGAGGACGCCCGCTGGTTCGGCTTCCGCCGCGGCGACGTCCGGGTGGCCCTCAACCTCGGCAAGGAACCGACGGCCATCCCCCTCGGCACGGCGGAGGCCCGAATCCTGGCCGCGTGGACCCCGGTGAACCCCCCGGGCCCCGACGGCCTACTGACCCTGCCGCCCGAATCCTGCGTGGTACTGACAGTGCCGTGACGCTGCCGTGACGCTGCCGCGGCCGACCGGGGGGCACTCGACGGGTGGGCCGGCAAGGGGCCTGCACGGCGGGGGCGACACGGCGGGGGCCGACATGCGGCAGTCGCACAGCGGAGGCCGGCCTTCGGCGGTCGGCACGGCGAGGCCGGGCGCGGCGGCGAGCCACTGAAATCGGGAACGGGGCCGACACGGCGGGGGCTGGCGCGCGGCGGTCGGCACAGCGGAGGCCAGCGCGCGGCAGCGAGCCGCTGAAATCACACACAGGGCCGGCACAGCGGCGGCCGACATGCGGCAGTCGCACAGCGGAGGCCGGCCTGCGGCGGTCGGCACGGCGAGGCCGGGCGCGGCGGCGAGCCACTGAAATCGGGAACGGGGCCGGCACGGCTAGGGCTGGCCCGCGGCGGCCGGCACAGCGGAGGCCGACATGCGGCAGTCGCACAGCGGAGGCCGGTGCGCGGCGGTCAACACGGCGGAGGCCGGTGCGCGGCGGTCGGCATGGCGGAGGTCAGGCGCGGCGGCGGGCCGGCGAAATCGGGCGCGGGGCCAGTACGGCGGGGCGATGCGCGGGCGGCGCGGCGGTTGCGCGGCGTGCGGCGGAACGGGTGGCTTCGCCGCTCTGGTGGGGGCGCGGGGGAACTGCGCGAGCGACCAGGAACCCGGCCGCAGTCGCCGTGCCACGCCCGCCCCCGAGTTGCTGGGCGACCCGCGACCCCGAACGCTCCCCGCCGGGAGCGACCCCGTCACCGCACACGCGTCTCAGTCCTCGCCCCGCAGATCGGTCACCCGTTCCAGCAGGATCGGCTCCCACGCCCTCCGCAGCCGCTCCCGCAACGCGGGGAGCGGCGCGGCCGGCCCCCGCCCCTGCGCGGCCGTCGCGAGAGCGACGACCGTGTCGCAGCGGGCCAGCCAGAGCCCCCGCAGACAGGGCCGCGCCCCGTACCCCGCGAGGGTCGCCGCGCGGACCGCCGCGGGCGCGCCGACCGCCGTCGCGAGGCGCGCGATGTCCTCGGCGGGGTCACCGACCGCCGCGTCGCTCCAGTCCAGCACCCCCCGCACCCGCCCGTCGGCGCCGACCAGCAGGTGTTCGCCGGTCAGCGCGTGGTGGACGAGCACGGCCGCGGGGGCGGTGAGCTGCGCGGCGTTGGGCGCGGTGAGCTGCCCCAGCCGCGCCGGGTCGAACTCGTCCGCCCCGGCGAGCTGCTTGGCGGCCCGCCCCGCCGCCGTCCGCAGGGTCTCCAGGGAGCGCGCCGGCAGCCGGGGCACCCCGAGCGCCTCCGCCTGCCGCTGCGGCACCTCGCGCAGACCGGTGAGGAGCCCGGCGAGGTCGTCCTCGCCGACGGCGGACACGTCGTGCACGGGGGCGGCGGTGCCGGGGATGCGCGTGTCGAGCGTGTAGGTGAGGCCGCCGGACCATTCGCCGTGCGCGACGCTCACCGGGACGGCGACGCCGACGTGCGGCCGGACCAGGTCACGCAGCCGCAGTTCGCGCCGCTGCCGTACGACGGCGTGCCGGTCGGGGGCGAGGCGCAGCACATGGCGGGTGCCGACCCACCAGGCCCACGGCCCGCCCTCCTCGGTGACGGGCCGTACGTCGGGGCCGTCGCCGCCCGCGCCGCCGGCCCTCCCCTCGCCGTTCTTCATCAGGGAACGGACCAGTCGGCGGACGGTGTCCGCGGTGGGTGTCGGTGCCTGGGTCATGGTCGCGCCGGTCTCGTCCGGAGGGGAGGGGGTTCGGGGCTCCTTGGAGGGGTCAGTGCACTATCGCCATGTCGCGCGGGGTGGTGTTGAGGCGCCGCCCGCCGTCCTCGGTGACGGTCACGATGTCCTCGATCCGCACCCCGAAGCGGCCCGGCAGGTAGACGCCGGGTTCGACGGAGAAGCACATGCCGGGCACGAGGGGGCGTTCCTCGCCCTCGACCATGTACGGCGGCTCGTGGGTGGTGACGCCGATGCCGTGGCCGGTGCGGTGGATGAAGCGGTCTCCGTACCCGGCGTCGGCGATGACGGCGCGGGCCGCCCGGTCGACCTCCTGGCAGGCGGCGCCGGGCCGGACCGCGTGGAACCCGGCCTCCTGGGCGGCGCGTACGACGTCGTGCACCTCGCGTTCCTCGGCGTCGGGTTCGCCGACGTGGACGGTGCGGGAGGTGTCGGAGCCGTAGCCGTCCTTGAGTCCGCCGAAGTCGAGGACGACCATGTCGCCGTCGGTGATGACGCGGTCGCCGGCCTCGTGGTGCGGGTTGGCTCCGTTGGGCCCGGAGGCGACGATCGTGAAGTCGACCTGGGAGTGCCCGAACCGCCGCAGCAGGTCGGCGAGGTCGGCGGCGACCTCGGTCTCCCGGCGCCCGGCGAACCGGACCCCCCGGATCTCCTCGTACGCCCGGTCGGCGGCCGCGCCCGCCGTCGCCATCCGCTCCAGCTCCGCCGCGTCCTTGACGGCCCGCAGCATCGGCAGGGCCTCGGACAGCCCGACGTACGCCGCGCCGGGCAGCCGCCCCTGCAGGCCGAGCAGGTGCAGCGCCCAGGTGTTGTCGCTGACGCCGAAACGGCCGCGCGGCCCGAGGAGGGGCACCGCCGTGTCGTAGGGGTCCTTGCCGTCGGCCCAGTCGCGCAGGTCCAGCGCGCGGCCGCCGGGGGCCTCCTCGGCGTCCGGTGCCTCCAGGGCGGGCACCACCAGCACCGGGTCCTCACCGTCCCGCAGCACCAGCAGGGTGAGCCGCTCGGTCTCCGGCGGCCGGTACCCCGTCAGCCACACCAGGTCGGGGCCGGGCGCCACCAGCAGCCCGTCGAGCCCCGCTTCGGCCGCGGCGCGCGCGGCCCGCCGCATCCGGACGCGGTAGTCGTCGACGGTGAAGGGCGTCAGGGGGGCGGGCGGGTCGTCGGCGGTCAGTGGCGCGGATCCATGGCCAGACGTGCCGGTCATCCATGCCTCCGTGGGCTCGGAGTTCCCTGGGGCAGGGCGCGGCACGCCCTACGGGCAGCATCCTGCCCGTCCGCGGCAGTGCACGCGACCCCATTGCCGCAGGGTGTCGGCGCGCGTGCGCTCCGGCGCGCCCGTTGCCGGGCCGCCCTGTCAGCGCTCCAGGGCGAGGCGGGCGCCGGAGCAGCAGCACGCCGCCGGACACCTGCTCCAGGCGCCGTCGGACGCCCGCGCGGGACAGAACGGCCCTCATCCGGCCGACGCACCACACGCACGGCACCACACGTACACGCCGTATTGACTTGCTCCTCGGACTGTAGCCCGAGGATTCTGGCCTTCTCGTCTGTTGCTGTGCCGCTACGCGACACAGTCTTTCGACGGGAATCCGTGGCTTCCTGCTTCGTCGCACTGCGCCGGGACTCGTCCCGGTCTTACCTGCGCTCCACAGGCCGTCACCGCCAGTCCGGCGGCCGTCTTCACGTTAATCGCGGCGTTGACGTCCCGGTCGTGGACCACGCCACAGGCGGCACACGTCCACTTCCGCACGTTCAGGGGTTTGGGCCCGTCCACCACGCCGCAGGTGGAGCAGGTTCGGGAGGTCGGTGTGAACCGGCCGATCGTGACCAGGGTGCGGCCGTACCGCTGCGCTTTGTACTCCAGCATGCTGATGAATGATGCCCATCCGGCGTCGTGCACCGACTTCGCCAGTCTGGTGCGTGCCAGTCCCGCCACGGACAGTTCTTCCACGGCGATCCCTTGGTTCTCGGAGATCAGCTTTGTGGAGAGTTGGTGGTGGAACTCACGGCGTGCGTCGGTGACCTTGGCGTGGGCGCGGGCGACCTTCAGGCGGGCCTTGGCGCGGTTCCTGGATCCCTTCTGTTTGCGGGACAGCTCCTGCTGGGCCTTCTTCAGCTTCTTCTCCGCCCGCCGTAGAAAACGCGGGGAGTCGATCTTCGTACCGTCGGAGAGGACCGCGAAGTGGGTGAGTCCGAGATCGATGCCGATGGTGCGGTCGGTTTCGGGCATCCGCGCCTGGTCGGCGGCGGGGTCGGTGTCGATGACGAAGGAGGCGAAGAACCTGCCGGCCGCGTCCTTGATGACGGTGACGGAGGTGGGGGTGGAGGGCAGCGTGCGGGACCACTGCACCTTCACCGCGCCGATCTTCGGCAGGTTCAGACGGCCACTGCGGGTGATGCTCCAGCGGGCATTAGCGGTGAACCGGATCGACTGCCGGGCATCTTTGCGCGACTTGCAGCGAGGCGGTCCGATCCTGGCGCCCTTTCGGGTGCCCTTGAGAGAGGCGAAGAAGTTGCGGTACGCGGTCTCGGCGTCCCGCAGGGACTGCTGGAGCACCACCGCGGAGACCTCACCCAGCCAGGACCGCTCCGGCGTCCGCTTTGCCTCGGTGATCAGCCTCCGGGACAGTTGACCGGCCGTCGGGAACGGCTGCTTGGCCTTTCGGGCGTCTTCACGGGCGCGGACCGCGTCGTTGAACACGACACGGGCGCACCCGAACGCCTTCGCCAACGCCCTCAGCTGGCCGGTGTCCGGGTACAGGCGGAAGCTGTACCTGAGCTGCATGGCCGTCACCCTACGTACTTGGGTTACGGGTGAGATGCGGGTGACCAGAACTGGTCGTCACTGTGCTTTCGTGATGCACGTCCACTTGGTCTTCGTGACCAAGTTCCGGCACAAGGTGTTCACCGATGCCCACCTGAGTCGGATGGAGGAGATCATGCAGTCGGTGTGTACCGGCTTCGAGTGCGATCTGGTGGAGTTCAACGGCGAGGACAATCACGTCCACCTGCTGGTGAACTTCCCGCCCAAGGTCGCCGTGACCAAGCTGGTCAACTCCCTCAAATGGCGCCTCCTCCCGCCGCCTCCGTCAGGAGTTACCCCGACCTGGCGCGCCACTACTGGCGGGCCAACAAGTCCTGGTCCGGGTCCTACTTCGCCGGAACCGTCGGCGGCGCACCGCTGACCGTGGTCAAGCAGTACACGAACAGCAGAACCGGCCGATGTAAGCACCACCAGCTCCGCCGGGAGCACTCTCGCGACGCTCCGCCCCGCAGGCGAAGAACCGCGGTGTCCGGCATCACCGGACCTGAGTCTGCGACGCTCCGCGCCACAACTGTCAGATTCGCTTCACAACCGGCCTGAAGGCCGATGCACTGTCGTAGACCGCCCACAGCGCGGCGAGGGCGTGGGCGGTGCCCCCAAGGCAGGCGGGGCGCGCCCTCGGGCACGAACTGCGGCAGGAACGACATGGCGAAGATCGCCGCTTTGGGGTGGGCGAGGTTGAGCAGCAGCCCGCCCCGGTACGAGGCCCAGCCGCTCTTCCCGGCCGCCTCGCCCGGACCCGGCGCCGGTCGCCCTTCGCCCGGCGGGCCTGCCTCAGGGTCTGCACGCCGAACGCGACGAGGACCACCGCGCCGACGATCCGCATGACGGCGTGGGCCGGTTCCGACGCGACCGGCAGCGCGGTCGAACCGAGCGCGGCGACGACGCCCCGGACGAAGACGCCGGTCTCGTTGCCGAGCACGGTCAGGAAGCCGGCGCGCCTGCTCCGCAGCGACTCCTTGATGATCAGCACGGTGCTGGGGCCCGGCGAGCCGAGCTCTTAACGGTTGCCGATTGCCTATCCGTTAGCGCTAATGCTTAGATTCCCCTGTTCCATTAAGATAGTGGGCCCAAGGGAGGCGTACGGCGATGCTCGTACTCGCGCACATCAGTGATCTGCATCTGGACGGGACGGACCGGGCCACCCGGCGGGCCGAGCGGGTGCGGGACCTGCTGTGGGGCCTGCCGGGCAGGGTGGACGCGCTTCTGGTGACCGGGGACATCGCGGACCACGGCACGGAGGCCGAGTACGAGGAGGCGGCGCGCCTGCTGGGGCTGCGGGACGGGGACGCCCCGTTCCCGGTGCTCACCTGTCCGGGCAACCACGACAGCCGGGCGCCCTACCGCAAGGCACTGCTCGGCGAGCCGGCCGGCGAGGGGCCGGTCAACAGCGTGCGCCTCTTCGACGACGCGGCGGTGCTGATGTGCGACTCCAGCGTGCCGGGGCGGGACGAGGGCGAGCTGGACGCGCAGACGTACGCCTGGATCGAGGAGACCCTCGACGACCTCGACGGGGACCGGCCGGCGCTGCTCGCCTTCCACCATCCGCCGGTGGCGTTGCATCACCCGCTACCGGACGCGTACCCGTTGGGTCGGCCCACCGCGCTGGCCCGGCTGCTGGAGCGCCGGACCGAGATCGCGGGGATCATCACCGGGCACGCCCACACGCCCGCCGCGACCGTGTTCGCGGGGCGGCCGCTGGTCGTCGGGCCGGGGGTGACGTGGACGCTCCGGCTGCCCTGGGAGGGCGACCAGGTGGCGGACCGGGAGGCGCCGCCCGGACTGGCGTTCCATGTGCTGGACGACGAGGGCCGCCTGACGAGCCACTTCCGGGTGGCGCCGTAGGGCCCGTCCAAGGGCCCGTCCCCGCCCGTGGGGGTCGGTGTGACCAGCACCCGGTACGGGCCGCCGGGGAGGGTCGGCCGCCCGGCGCCGGCCACCGGGGGCGGCCGGCGGGGCTCAGACGGCCACCCCCGGTGGCC
>NZ_LIQX01000459.1 GCF_001418475.1 Streptomyces ossamyceticus
CCTTCACCGCCACGGCCCGGCGGCCGGGCCGTGGCGGTGAAGGTGGTGCGCGCGGAACTGGCCGAGGACGCCGACTTCCGGCGCCGGTTCGCCCGGGAGGTGGCCGCGGCCCGACGCGTCAACGGGGTGTTCACCGCGGGGGTCGTGGACGCCGACCCGGAGGGGGCGCCGCCATAGCTGGCGACGGCGTACGTACCGGGCGTCGCGCTGAGCGAGGCCGTCACCGCGCACGGGCCCTGGCCGCAGGGGCCGGTGCTGGCGCTCGGCGCCGGCCTCGCGGAGGCACTGGAGGCGATCCACGCGGTCGACGTGGTGCACCGGGACCTCAAACCGTCGAACATCCTCCTCGCCGTGGACGGACCTCGGGTGATCGACTTCGGGATCTCGGTGACCCACGAGGCCAGTGCGTTGACCCGTACCGGCATGGTGGTGGGCACACCGGGGTTCATGTCGCCCGAGCAGCTGACCGGGAAGCCGATCGGGCCCGCCGGCGATGTCTTCTCCTTGGGGGCGGTGCTGACGTTCGCCGCGACGGGATCGGGGCCGTTCGGGACCGGCTCGGGGCACGCCCTGGGCTTCCGCGTCGTCCACGAGGAACCGGATCTGAGCCGACTGCCGCCCCGGCTACGGCCGTTGGTGGCGAGCTGCCTGGCCAAGCAGCCCGACCGCCGTCCCACGGTGGCGACCCTGCTCGATCGACTGGCGGAGGCTGCCGCCGAGCCGCCGGGGGAGATAGAGCCCGTCGACAGGGCCACCGCCGCAGAGGCCGACGCAGGCGAGGCGGTCGCTGGAGAGGCGGTCACCGGAGGTTGCCTCGCGGGGCAGGCGGGCACGCATCCGCCCACCCGGCCCGGCTGGCTCCCCGCGCCGGTCGCCGCGAGCGTGCACGCCCGCACCACCGTGCAGGGCCCCGCGGTTCCCCCTCCACCGGCAGCACCCCGCGCACCGACACCAGCGCCGGATCCAGCCCCGTCCCGGATCCCGCCCGAGGTCCCGGAACCGGTGGCATCCCGCCCTGAGCCGGTGGCATCCGGTGCGGCCCCGGTGTCGCGCGCCCCCGGCCCGTCCCGACGACGGGCCCTGGTCGGTGGACTCGGCGTTGCCGCCGCCGCAGGGCTCGGCTTCGCCGGATGGAAGCTCGGCGACCGGGACTCCGCCAAGGAACCCAAGGGCTTACCCGGCTCCAGCCGAAGGGCCGACGCCTCCCCTACACCGACACCCTCGCCCTCGCCCGCAGCCCCGTCCGGCGTCGAGAAGTGGAAGTTCATCACGGGCGGTCTCGTCTACGCGTCGCCGATCGTCGCCGACGGCGTCGTGTACGTCGGCAGTGAGACCGACTTCCTGTACGCGCTGGACGCCGACACCGGCGCACTGCGTTGGGCGTTCGAAACCGGCGGGAACGTGAACGCGGAGCCGGCTGTCGCCGACGGAACGGTCTATGTGCCCAGTGAGGACGGCAACCTGTACGCGGTGGACGCGGACACCGGCAGGCAGCGGTGGAAGTTCCGTACCGGCAAGGGCAGAAGCTCGTCGCCGACGGTCGCCGACGGCCTGGTGTACGTCGGCGGCGGGGGCAGGCTCCCCAAGGGCATCGGCGGAACGTACCGAGACGACCAGGAAGGCCACGTGTACGCCGTCGACAGCGGCACCGGCGCACAGCAGTGGAAATCCACCACCAGCAGCCGAGTGGAGGAGGCGCCGACCGTCGCCGACGGGGCTGTCTACGCCTCCGCTCTGCGGGGTACCGCGTACGCGCTGGACGCCGCCACGGGCAAGCGCCGGTGGGAATTCACCACCGGTGGTCTGCTCGACTCAGCCGTGGCCGTCGCCGACGGAGTGGTGTACCTCAGCAGCGAGGACGGGCACGTCTACGCGCTGGACGCCACGACCGGCGACCGGCGGTGGAAGTTCGCGGCCGAGAGACACGTGAGCGGGCCGACCGTAGTCGACGGGACGGTCTACCTGGGTGGCGGGGACGGCGAGTTGACCGCCGTGGACGCGCGGCACGGGCAAGCGGCGGTGGAGGACCCGCATCGGCAGGGAACCGTTCGTGGGCGCGCCGACGGTCGTCGACGGGGTGGCCTACACGGGCAGCGGTGACGGCAACCTGTACGCCGTGGACGCCAAGACCGGCGGGAAGCGGTGGGCGTTCCCCACAGGCAGCCCCGTGGGTGCGGTACCCGCCTTCGCCGACGGGGTGCTCTACCTCAGCAGCGTCAACGGCGTCGTGTACGCGGTGACATAGCGGCACCGACGCCCGCCCCGGCCGTCGGCGTTCTCGGCGCCGCCCACTTCAACTCAGCGGCATACGGGGGAACTTGCGTTCCTTCCGGTCCTTGCGCTCCTTCGCCGCGGCCTCGGCCTCCTGGGCCTTCACGACGGCCGCGTACTGGTCCACGTACTCCTGCTCGGAGAGCGAGAGGATCGCGTACATGATCTCGTCGGTGATGGCGCGCAGGACGGCCTTCTCGTTCTCCATGCCTTCGTAGCGCGAGAAGTCGAGGGGCTTGCCGAAGCGGATCACGACGGGGTGGATGTTCGGGATGACCTTGCCGGGCGGCTGCGCCTCGAACGTGCCGATCATCGCGCACGGGATCACGGGCACCCTGGCCTTCAGCGCCATGACCGCCACGCCGACCTTGCCCTTGTAGAGGCGGCCGTCGTGCGAACGCGTGCCCTCCGGGTAGATGCCGAGCAGCTCGTCCTTGCTGAGTACCCCGAGCCCCTCGCGGATCGCGGCCTGACCGGCCTCCTTCCCGGAGCGGTCGACGGGGATCTGTCCCGCGCTGCGGAAGAAGAACGCGGTCAGTCGGCCCTTGAGGCCCGGCCCGGTGAAGTACTCGGCCTTCGCCAGGAAGGTGATGCGCCGCTTGAGGATCGCCGGCATCAGGAAGTGGTCCGAGAAGGACAGGTGGTTCCCCGCGACGATGGCCGCGCCCGACGACGGCACGTGTTCGAGACCCTCGATGCGGGGCCGGAAGACCAGCCGCAGCAGCGGACCCAGAAGCACATACTTGAGCAGGTAATAGAACACGGCGTCCCCTTCGCTCTACCGGATCGGCTCTATGGACGTGTTCCGCCAGGTCACAGCACATATCCGCGGACGCGGCCGTGCTGAGCCCGTCGCCGGGTGAGGGCAGGTCCCATCGGCCTCATGCCGACTCCTCGCTGACTGTACTGACGTTGCGTCAGGCGCTTGCGCGCTGGTGAGCCTCGTCCTGCGGTGCCGAGGATTGATCGTAGCCCGTACTTCCGGCGGTAAGGAGGGCCCCGACCTGCCCCAAACGGCAAAGACGATCAGCCGGGAACGTTCGGTGTTCGACAGGGTGCGAGGGCAGGCCGGCGTACGTCCGGACGGCGGAGCGCCCGGCGTAGGGTCGAGATGGCTCGCCGGGAGGGACCGGACATGGCGTTGGTACTCGTGACCGGGGCGGCCGGTGGGCTCGGGCGCAACGCGGCGGACGCGTTGGCCGAGGCGGGCCCACGACGTGGTGGTGCATGCCCGTGCGAACGCGGACCCCGCACCCCGCGACCCGGGACGAGCAGTTCCAGGCCCGCCCGATCCGGGCCCTGGAGCAGCACACGGGCGTCCCACTCGGCTGACGCCGGCACGCCGGCACGCAGCTCAGGGAGCGATGACGGACGACAGGCGCGCCATGGGCTGGGCCCGGTGAGGTTCTCCGGTCGCAGGGTCGCGTGCTGTCCCGCCTCGGAGCACGTCCCTCAACTCCGCCGCCTTCGCGGCGAAAGCCGTGGCCAGCGCCCCCAGTGAGTCGCCGAGGCGACGCAGTGACGTGACCAGGGTCAGGTCTACGGCCGCGGCCAGGGCGCTGATCAGCTCGGGGATCCGGGCGATGGTCTCGCCCGTGATCGCGAAGTTCGCCACGGCCGGCACGGTGCGCACGCCGCAGTAGGCGTCGGCGGGCACCCCCTGTCTCCCACCGGGTCATGCCCCCCGCGTGTGGCCTGAGCCATCTGCTGCTCCTCTGCTCCTCGTCGCTCGCCCGCCGGACGTGGGGCCGGGACTGCGGCGCGGGACCCCTTGACAGGTCACCGCCTAGGGCCTCAGTGTTGCCGACCAACATGCAGAACGCAATATATTGCGTATCTCGGGAGGTCGCCCATGGACACCGCTCACCCCCGCCCCGGCACCGACACGGACAACCCACCCGTCCGGCCCGCGGGCTTCTGGCGCCGATGTCTGCGGATGCCGATCGGCGTTCAGTCGATCATCGCCGTCGGACTGGGGGCCCTCGTCGGATCCCTCGCCCCGGCCGCGGGCGAGCAGATGAAGATCCTCGGGGAGGTGTTCCTGAACCTGGTGCAGGTCGTCGTCCTGCCCCTGGTCTTCCCCCTCATCGTGCTGGGCATCGCCCGCATGGAGTCGGTCAAGAAGGTCGGCCGGATCGCGGGCAAGGCCATCCTGTACTTCGAGATCGTCACCACCGTCGTCCTGCTGATCGCCGTGGGCCTGGCGAAGCTGACGGGCATCGGCAAGGGAGCCCCGGTCCAGGGGGCGGACGCCGACGACCTCGACGGCCTGAGCCAGGGCATCGACTTCCACGAGCTGATCCTGCACGCCGTACCGAAGAACATCTTCGCGGCGTTCGGCGAGGGCAACCTGCTCGGCGCGATCACCTTCGCCCTCCTCGTGGGCGTAGCCATGGCCGCGATCGGAGCGAAGTCCGAGCCGTTCGCCGAGGTCCTGGAGTCCGTCGCCTCGGTGATGTTCAAGGTCGTCGGCTACGTCATCCGGATCGCGCCCCTCGGCGTGCTCGGCTTCATCTCCTACGACGTGGCCCACTACGGCTTCGGCAACCTGCGCAGCCTGCTGGGCTTCATCGCGGTCGTCTACACGGGCCTGGCCGTCGTCGTCGGCATCCTCTTCCCACTCATCGCGGCTCTCTACCGCATCCGTTACGTCGAACTGCTCAGGTCCATCGCCGGGCTCGCCGGGATCGCGTTCGTCACCCGCAGCTCGGAATCCGTCCTGGCCCCGCTGATGGGCAGGCTGGAGGCGTTCGGCCTCAGCCGGTCGACCACCTCCTTCGTCGTCCCCCTCGGCTACTCCTTCAACACCGACGGCTCCGTCCTCTACCAGGCGGCCGCCCTGGTCTTCCTCGCCAACGCGTACGGCGCCGACACGTCGCTGCCGGCGTTGCTGCTGATGGTCGGCGTGCTCGTGATCCTCTCCAAGGGCATGGCCGGTGTGGCCTCCGCCTCGATCGTCGTCCTCATCGCCGCCGGCAACTCCATCGGCCTGCCCGCCGAGGGCATCGCGCTGCTCCTCGGCGTGGACTTCATCGTCGACATGGCCCGCACCGGCGTGAACGTCATCGGCAACTCCCTCGCCGCGGCGGTCATCGACAGCTCCGAGAAGCGACGCGAGGCCGCACGCGGCGGGCGGGGCGAGCCCGATGCCCCGACCGGCTCCGACGAGGCGACCGCCCCCGGCACGCCCGCCGGCCCCGATGTTCCGACCGATCCCGGCGGCCCCTCCGGGGCGGATACCTCAGTCGACCCCGGCAGCGCCTTCGGGCACGAGAGCCCGGTCACCCCGGGCAGCCCGCCCGCGTCCGACGGCCCGGCCGAGCCCCGGCACGTGGGCCTCCGGAAGGGAGCCGCCCAGTGACCAGCAGTCCGGTGCCCGAAACGAGTCCGTGGCCGCGGACAAAGCCATACCTGGAACCCAGCCCGCCGTTGGAGCCCAATCCGTCCCTGGAGACCCATCCGGCCCCGGCGATCCGCCCTTCCCCAGCGATCAGCCCTTCCCCGGCGATCCGCCGTTCCCCGGAGATCATCGGCATCCTGGGTGGTATGGGTCCGGCGGCCACCGCCGACTTCTACGCCAAGCTCGTCTCCACCACGCCCGGAGCCAGCGACCAGGACCACCTCCGTACGGTCATCTGGTCCGACCCCACCATCCCCGACCGCACCGAGGCCCTGCTGGGTGACGGCCCCGATCCCACCCCCTGGCTCCTCGACGGCAGCCGTGTCCTGCGTGAGGCCGGGGCCACCGTCATCGCCATCCCGTGCAACACCGCCCACGCCTTCGTGCCCCGTATCGCCGACCACGTCGGTCTGCCGATCGTCCACATGATCGACGAAGTCGCCCAGCATCTCGGGGCCCTGAGCCCTCGCATCCACACGGCGGGGCTGCTCGCCACCACCGGTACCGTGCGCGCGCACCTCTACCAGGAGTGGCTGGACAGCGTCGGTATCCGCCTCGTACTGCCCGGCACCGACAGCCAGGACCGCGAGGTCATGGCCGGCATCCGCGCCGTGAAGGCCGGTGACCGCGACGGGCCCGCGACCGCGCTCCTGACCCGCGCCGCGCGGCGGCTCACGGCGCAGGGCGCCCAGGCCGTCATCGCGGGCTGCACCGAGATCCCCCTCGGCCTGCCCGCCGACGCCGTAGAGGTCCCCCTCGTCGACCCCGCGCTCGTCCTGGCCAGGGCCCTCGTTCGCCGGGCCGGAGCGAAGCCCACACCCAGGGAGGCCGCGTAAAGCGATGTACTGTACGCAATATGTCACTCGACAGCCCTGTCTCCCGCCGCCTCCTCAGCGAGGAGGTCTTCCACCGGCTGCGCGACTCCATCGTGCGCGGCGAACTCGTCCCCGGTGAGAAGGTCAAGGACGGTGAGCTCGCCGAGCGCCTCGGTCTCAGTCGCACCCCGGTGCGCGAGGCGCTCGCCCGGCTCACCGAGATCGGTCTGGTGGAGGCCAAGCCCGGCGTCTACACCCGCGTCACCACACTCAACCGGCGTGACGTGGAGAAGACCCTCGCCGTCCTGCGCTCCCTCGACCAGCTCGCCGTCGAGACGGCCGTGCCGGTCATGACCGAGCGGGATCTGCGGCTGATGCGCGAGGCCAACCGGGACTTCGAGCGGGCCGTCGCCGACAACGACACCACGGCCGCGCTCGCCGCGGACGACCGCTTCCACGCCGTTCCCCTCGCGGCGGCGGACAACCCCGTGCTGAGCCGGATCGTGGAGCAGCTCCACCCGCAGATCCACCGCATCCTGTACCGCAAGTTCTCCACCCTGCTCGGCGGGCGCAACACCATCGAGCACCACGACCGGCTCGTCGACGTCTGCGCCGGCGGCGACGCCCGCGCCGCAGGCGAACTCTCCGGAGCCCACTGGTCCGAACTCGGCGGCCACATCAACCGCCTCTTCGACACCAACCAGCTCACCGAGCCGACCGACCGGTAGAAGCCGCTCCCCGCAGGGGGAGCGGCTGTCCACAGGCTGTCCGCAGGCTGAAGGGCCGACGACTGACCGGCCCGGCTCTCGGATCAGGAGCCCTCCCGCAGAACCTCCCCCAGCGTCCCCAGTGCCGAGCGGAGTTCCGCGGCCGTGACCGTCAGCGGCGGTGCCAGGCGGATCGTCGAGCCATGGGTGTCCTTGACGAGGATCCCCCGGTCCATGAGCCGCCGGCTGATCTCGCGGCCCGTGCCGATCGCCGGGTCGATGTCGACGCCCGCCCACAGGCCCCGCGCCCGGAAACCGAGCACGCCCCGGCCGACCAGCGCCGTCAGCCCGTCCCGCAGGACGACGCCCAGCTCGGCCGCCCGCTGCTGGAACTCCCCGGTCCGCAGCAGCTCGACCACCGCCGAGCCCACCGCCGCCGCCAGCGGATTGCCACCGAACGTCGACCCGTGTTCGCCCGGCCTCAGCACGGACAGCACCTCCCGGCGCGCCACCACCGCCGACACCGGCACGATGCCACCGCCGAGCGCCTTGCCGAGCAGCACGGCGTCGGGCATCACGTCCTCGTGCTCGACCGCGAGCGTACGGCCGGTACGGCCCAGACCCGACTGGATCTCGTCCGCGATGAACAGGCACCCGGCACGCCGGGTCACCTCCCGCACCCCGCGCAGATAACCCTCGTCCGGGATGAGCACACCCGCCTCACCCTGGATGGGCTCGATCAGCACGGCCGCCGTCGTCTCGTCGACGGCCGCCTCCAGCGCGGCCAGGTCGTTGTACGGCACCACCCGGAAGCCCGGAGTGAACGGGCCGAAACCGCCCCGCGCCTCCGGGTCGGTGGAGAAGCTGACGATCGTCGTCGTACGGCCGTGGAAGTTGCCCGCGGCCACCACGATCGTCGCCCGGTCCGCGGGCACGCCCTTCACCTCGTACGCCCATTTGCGGGCCACCTTGATGCCGCTCTCCACGGCCTCGGCGCCCGTGTTCATCGGCAGCACCATGTCCAGGCCCGTCAGCTCGGCCAGGGACTCCGCGAACTCCGCCAGCCGGTCGTTGTGGAAGGCCCGCGACGTGAGCGTCAGCGTGTCCAGCTGGCGGTGCGCGGCCTCGATCAGCGCCGGATGGCGGTGACCGAAGTTGAGTGCGGAGTAGCCGGCCAGCATGTCCAGATAGCGGCGGCCCTCCACGTCCTCGACCCAGGTGCCCTCGGCGCGGGCGACGACGACGGGAAGCGGATGGTAGTTGTGCGCGAGGACGGGCTCCTCGGCACGGATGAGGTCGGCCGACGAACGCGTACGGACGGGAGCGGTCATGAGCGGGCCTCCTGGATCGTGGGTCGAAACGCCCGCGGCGGGCGGTGGAACGGGGGCCGGGTCTCCAGCTTCATGGCCGGAGCTCCTGCGTGCAGCACTTGATGCCGCCGCCGGCCTTCCGGAACTCCGACAGGTCGAGCGGGACGGGCACATAGCCCTGCCGGTCGAGCTGATCGGCGAGTTCCTTGGCGCGGGACGAGATGAACACATGGCGGCCGTCGGACACCGAGTTCAGCCCGAAGGCCAGCGCGTCCTCATGGCCGGCGATCACCGCGTCCGGGAACAGCCGGGCGAGGACCGCGCGACTGCCGGGGGAGAACGCCTCCGGGTAGTACGCGATGTTGCCGTCCTCCCCGTCGTCGAGCACGAACAGGGCGGTGTCCAGGTGGTAGAACCGAGGGTCCACCAGCTGGAGGCTGATCACCGGGACGCCGAAGAACTCCTGCGCCTGACGATGGGCCTCACGGGTGGTCCGGAAACCGGTCCCGGCGAGGAGGAAACGGCCGGCCGGCACCAGATCGCCCTCCCCCTCGCACACCGACTCGGCCCGGTGCACCTCGTACCCGGCGGCCTCGAACCAGGCGTCGTACGCGGTGGACTCCGCGCGCCGCTCCGGCGCGTGGAACAGCGAGCCGAGGACACGGCCGCCGAGGACGAGCGCGCAGTTGGCCGCGAAGACCATGTCGGGCAGCGCCGCCACCGGCTCCACGGTCTCCACGGCGTGGCCGTGGGCCCGGTAGGCGCGGATCAGCGCCTGCCACTGCTCACGGGCGAGGTCGACGTCCACGGGGGCGTCCGGATGCATCCAGGGATTGATCGAGTACTGCACGGCGAAGTGTCTGGGTTCGCAGACGAGAAAGCGCCGAAGGCGCGGCACACGGCTGTCGGGCACAGAGGGTCTCTCCGCTTCCTGCGGTGTCGGCTGGGGATGACACCACGGTAGGAATCAGGACAGACGCCCGACAAGCGACGAGCGCTGCGTGTTCACGCAGTGATGCTGCGTATTGAACCCGCTCAGCGCACGTTCGGTGCGTCGACGGTGGCGGCGGCCTCCGGAGCCTCGGGCAGCAGATGCGACAGCACCATGTAACTGATCGTCTTCCGGATGAACGGCTCGGTGCGGATCCGCTCCAGCACCTCCTCGAAGTGCTCCACATCGACGGCCCGCACATGCAGCAGCGCGTCCGCGCCGCCGGTCACCGTCATCGCCGCCGTGATCTCCGGATGGTTGCGCACCACCTCGGCCAGCCGCCGGGGCGGCGCCGCGCCCTCGCAGTACACCTCCACGTACGCCTCCGTGCGCCATCCGAGCGCCGCCGGCTTCACCGTGGCAGTGAACCCCGTGATCACCCCGGTCTCCCGCAGCCGGTCCACGCGCCGCTTGACCGCGGTGGCCGAAAGACCGATGGCCGAGCCGATCTCGGCGAAGCTGGTCCTCGCGTTCGCCATCAGCGCCGTGATGATCTTGCGATCGAGCTCGTCGAACGCCGCTGACTTGCTGTTCATGCGGGCACTGTATCCAGCGACCGGCGCCCGCGGCGCGCGCCCGGAACGCCTCCGGCGCGCGGACATGTGCAGGCGTACGAATTACTCCTACACTCCGGGTTCATGCTGCGCGCGCTCGCCGTCGATGACGAGAAACCCTCCCTCGAGGAGCTGCTGTACCTGCTGAACGCGGATCCGCGGATCAGCAGCGCCGAGGGCGCCAGCGACGCCACCGAGGCCCTGCGCCGGATCAACCGCGCCCTGGAGTCCGGACCCGCCGGACCCGAGGCGATCGACGTGGTCTTCCTCGACATCCACATGGCCGGACTCGACGGCCTCGACCTCGCCCGGCTCCTCACCGGCTTCGCCCGGCCCCCGCTCGTCGTCTTCGTCACCGCCCACGAGGGCTTCGCCGTGCAGGCATTCGACCTCAAGGCCGTCGACTACGTCCTCAAGCCCGTCCGCCGGGAACGGCTCGCCGAGGCGATACGCCGAGCCGCCCAACTGCGCGGCGCCGCTCCGCCGATACCGGTCCACGAACCCGACCCCGACCAGATACCCGTCGAGCTCGGCGGAGTGACCCGCTTCGTCGCCGTCGACGACATCACGCATGTCGAGGCCCAGGGCGACTACGCCCGCCTGCACACCTCGCAGGGCAGCCACCTCGTCCGCATCCCGCTCTCCACCCTCGAGGAACGCTGGCGCGCCCGCGGCTTCGTCCGCATCCACCGCCGCCACCTCGTCGCCCTGCGCCACATCGGCGAACTCCGCCTCGACGCCGGCACGGTCAGCGTCCTCGTCGGCTCCGTAGAACTCCAGGTCAGCCGCCGCCACACCCGCGAGCTGCGCGACCTGCTGATGCGCCGGACCACGGGCTGAGGAGACGGCATGCCCCAGGACCCCACGGAACGGCGCGTCGTCGTCACCGGCGTGCCCCGCCGCACGCTCCCGCACTCCCGGCTCCGCCCGGGCGGGAGACACCCGCACCGCTCCGGCCACCACCGCCCGCGCACCGAGATCGACGAACAGACCACCCTCGGACACACCTACGTCCGCTCCCTCATGCGCAGCCAGCTCCGCGCCGCCCTCGCGGTGTTCGCGGTCCTCGTCCTGCTGGTCGCCCCGCTGCCGCTGGTCTTCGCAGCCATGCCGGACGGCGCCGGCCTGGAGTGGGCCGTCCTCGGCTTCGGCATCTACCCCCCGCTGGTCCTCCTCGCCCGCTGGCACGTACGGCGCGCCGAACGCAACGAACAGGACCTCGTACGCCTCGTCGAGGACCGCTGAGCGCGCATGAACGAGAACTACACCGTCCCCGCGGTCGCCCTCGTCGTCGTGGCGACCGTCTTCGTCGGCGCGTTCGGCCTGCGCATCTCCCGCACGACCTCCGACTTCTACGTCGCCTCCCGCACCGTCGGCCCCCGCCTCAACGCGGCCGCGATCAGCGGCGAGTACCTGTCCGCCGCCTCCTTCCTCGGCATCGCCGGCCTCGTCCTCGTCCAGGGCCCCGACATGCTCTGGTACCCGGTCGGCTACACCGCCGGATACCTCGTGCTGCTGCTGTTCGTCGCCGCCCCGCTGCGCCGCTCGGGCGCCTACACCCTGCCCGACTTCGCGGAGGCCCGGCTCGCCTCCAAGACGGTACGGCGGCTCGCGGGCGCCTTCGTCGTCGGCGTCGGCTGGCTCTATCTGCTGCCCCAGCTCCAGGGCGCCGGACTGACCCTGAACGTGCTCACCGACGCGCCCCAGTGGCTCGGCGGGGTCATCGTCGCCGCCGTCGTCGCCGCGACCGTCGCCGCGGGCGGCATGCGCAGCATCACCTTCGTGCAGGCGTTCCAGTACTGGCTCAAACTCACCGCCCTGCTGGTCCCCGCGCTCTTCCTCGTCCTCGCCTGGCAGGGCGACGGCGCTCCCCGCCACGCCTTCGACGAACCGGCGTCCTTCCGCGAGCAGCGGGTCGTCCGCGTCGACGCGACCCTCGACCTGAAGCTCGCCGAGCCGCTGACCGTCACCGTGTCCGGCACCATCGACGGCCGCCGCCACGACGAGAAACGGATCGACCTGCCCGTCGGCACCCACCGCGTCGAGCGGGGTACCCGGCTGACCTTCACCGAGGGCGACCCCGTGCCCGTCGCCGACCGCGGCAGCAACGGCGGCATGTCCACCTCCCTCGCCGAGGGCCGCGAGGAACGCCCCCTCTACGCCACCTACGGGCTGATCCTCGCCACCTTCCTCGGCACCATGGGTCTGCCCCACGTCGTCGTCCGCTTCTACACCAGCCCCCACGGCGTCGCCGCCCGCCGCACCACGGTCGTCGTCCTCGGCCTCATCGGCGCCTTCTACCTCCTCCCCCCGGTCTACGGGGCCCTGGGCCGGCTCTACGCCCCCGAACTCACCCTCACCGGGGACGCCGACGCGGCCGTACTCCTCCTGCCGGACCGCATGATCGGCGGCCTCGGCGGCGATCTGCTCGGCGCGCTCGTCGCGGGCGGCGCGTTCGCGGCGTTCCTGTCCACCGCGTCCGGACTCACCCTGGCCGTCGCCGGCGTCCTCACCCAGGACGTGCTGCCCGCCCGCGGAGTACGGCACTTCCGGCTGGGCACGGTCCTCGCCATGGCCGTACCCCTCGCGGCGAGCGTCCTGGTGGGCGGACTACCGGTCGCCGACGCGGTCGGCCTCGCCTTCGCCGTGTCCGCCTCGTCCTTCTGCCCGCTGCTCGTCCTCGGCATCTGGTGGCGGCGCCTGACCCCGCCGGGCGCCGCCGCGGGCATGCTCGCCGGCGGCGGAGCGGCGCTGCTCGCGGTCGCGGCGACGATGGCCGGCTACCCCGGCACCGGCGCGTTCCACGCCCTGCTGGCCTGGCCCGCCCTCTGGTCGGTCCCGCTCGGCTTCCTCACGATGGTCCTGGTCTCCCTCGCCACACCGAGCAGGGTCCCGGCCGAGACCCCGTCGATCCTGGCCCGCTTCCATCTGCCGGAGGAACTGGTCGGCGGCCAGCCCGGAGCGGCCTCGAAGGAGATCGAACTGTGGCGCCGGTGAGCGGAACCCCCGAGCCGCGGGCGGTGTACCAGGTGCAGGAGGTGAACGATGAGCGGTGAAGTCAGTGGATTCCTGGCCGGGTTCCTGGTCGCGGCGCTGCCGTTCCTCGCGGCCGGCTTCTGGCTCGGTCGCCGGACGGCCCGACCGGGCAGAAGCCTCGGCGGCCTCGGCACACCCGTGGAGCACGCCACGTTCCAGACCCTGCACACCGCGACGCTCGCCGCGCCCCCGCTGCGCGCCGGCCTCACCGAGGAGACGGCCCGCAGATCGGCCAAACGGCTGCGCACCCTGCTCGGCACGGACGCGCTGTGCCTCACCGACCACGAGTCGGTCCTCGTCTGGGAGGGCGTGGGGGAGCACCACCGCGCCGAGATCATGGAGCGCCTGGCGGGCCCCCTGGAGAGCGGCCGGGGCGAGGCGTTCCGTCTGACCTGCGACATCCTCGACTGCCCGGTCCGCTGGGCGGTCGTCGCCCCCCTCACGGTCGACGACCGCGTCCACGGCGCGCTCGTCGCCTGCGCCCCTCTGGAGTCCGCCGTCCTCGTCCGCGCGGCCGGGGAGGTCGCCCGCTGGGTCTCCGTCCAGCTCGAACTCGCCGACCTCGACCACTCCCGCACCCGGCTCATCGAGGCCGAGATCAAGGCTCTGCGCGCCCAGATCTCCCCCCACTTCATCTTCAACTCGCTCGCCGTGATCGCCTCGTTCGTCCGCACCGACCCCGAGCGCGCCCGCGAACTGCTGCTGGAGTTCGCCGACTTCACCCGCTACTCGTTCCGCAGGCACGGCGACTTCACCACCCTCGCCGACGAACTCCACGCCATCGACCACTACCTGGCCCTGGTCCGGGCCCGCTTCGGTGACCGCCTCTCCGTCACCCTGCAGATAGCCCCGGAGGTCCTGCCCGTCACCCTGCCCTTCCTCTGCCTCCAGCCCCTGGTGGAGAACGCGGTGAAGCACGGCCTGGAGGGCCGGCTCGACAAGAGCCACATCAGCATCACCGCCCAGGACGCGGGCGCGGAGGCACTCGTCGTCATCGAGGACGACGGCGTCGGCATGGACCCCGAGGTCCTGCGCCGCATCCTCTCCGGCGAGACGAGCCCCTCGGGCGGCATCGGCCTGAGCAACGTCGACGAACGGCTCCGCCAGGTGTACGGCGACGACCACGGCCTCGTCATCGAGACCGCGGTCGGCGCGGGTATGAAGATCACCGCCAGGCTGCCGAAATACCAGCCGGGCGTTCACCCGGACGGGGGAATACCCCGAGCCTGAGGATCACACGGCGTGCGTCTCAGGTGCGCGCTGCCACCATCCCCAACGTCAGCAGGCCGAGGACGACCCACCCGAACCACAGCCAGCCGTTGCTTCCGAGAGCCACGGTGTAGGCCGTCACCGCGACCAGCCCACCCACGGTGAGCACCCCCATGGCCTTAGTCGAACTGGGCATCGCGACACCCTCCTCATGGTTCGTCCTTCTCCATGGTGCGCCTGTCCTGGCGCATCGCGGTGCAGACGACGAAATGTGTGTCCGAATGCCATCCACTGTCGCCCACCCAGACAGCGGCTTCATAGATGTCGTGGGGGTAGCCGTACTCCTTGGGCGGGACCTCCTCCTGGCAGAGATCGGCTCCCTCGCGCCTCGCGTCCTTCAGCTTCAGGTCGGAGGGCACCTGGAGGAGCGCGAGCACCTGCTGGTCGTGCGGCCCGTCGCACGGGACCAGCTTGGCGCGGTCGAGGGAGAGCTCGTCGAGGCAGTCCCGCTTCTGCATCGTGGCCGTGTCCGTGAACACCATGCCCATCGGCCGGTGCTCCCCGAGCGGGCCGTGCACCGGCCCATGGGTGCCCAGCAGAAGGCAGGCGACCCGCTGTCCGGCGGTGTCGAAGCCGTCGGCGGTCGGCACCACCGCGTAGCCGCGGGTGTCGGCGAGCAGGCCGTCGGCCTCCTTGGTGAGCCGGTCGCACTCGGCGGCACCGCCGCCGCGGGCGTCCTCGGCGGATCCGGCCTCGTACAGGGCCATGACCTGCCCGTCCGTGCCCTCACCGCAGTCCATGACGGTGAGCCGGGGCTGGTCCGTGAAAGGGACGCCCGGCCAGTCTGCGTCGACGCAGTCACCGTTCCTGAGCGCCCGTGTCAGCCCGATGGCGTCTCCGTAGGGCCTCGCGCCGCTTGCGGTGCCGCCGCCGAGTCCGCGGAGGTCCGGCAGGTTCTCCAGCCCGTACAGGAGCCCGCTCACCAGCAGGGCCAGGCCGAGGGTGGTCGCCACGCCGGCCAGCAGGGCCCTCGCCCGGTGATGAGGGCGCCGACCGTCGGTGCGGGTGCCGGGGGAGCAGCG
>NZ_LIQX01000046.1:0-840 GCF_001418475.1 Streptomyces ossamyceticus
GGTCGACCCCCGCACCGGACGCGCGCCCCACGGAGCAGCCTCCCGGCCACCGGCCCCGCTCCCGCACCCGTACGTCCTGTTCATCCCGTTCGTCCTGTCCGGCGCCGGGCCGCGGGGGCGGGCCACTGACGGGACGCCAATTGTCAGTGGTGCCCGCTTTACTGGACGCATGAGCATCACGCGGCACCTCGCCCTCATCGAGAGGCTGTGCTCCGCCGAGTTCCCCGCGGAGCCCGGCCGGTCGGACGCCGGCACCGGCGGTCCCGGCTACCACGTCGCCGAATTACAGACGAGCGCCGACTTCTGGGAGGACGACGGCACCCGCCGGGAGGAGACCGACGAGCAGTACGAGGCTGACCGGGACGCCCTGGCGGAGCGGCTCGCCGAGCGCTGGGGCGCACCGGACGTGATCAGCCTCTGGAGCGTTCAGGACCGTTCCATGGAGGGTGAGGAGATACCGGAGCCGTGGGCGGTGCTCAGCTCGCACGTCCCCGATGTGCACCTGTGGCAGGTGGACGGCCGCTGGGTCGCCCTCGGCGTCTCCCAGTGGGACAAGGAGCTGCCGTTCCAACTGGTCGCCCTGATAACGGAGACGGACCCGCCCTGACCGAGCGGGTCCCACGAGTGGCAGGTCCCGGACTTCACGACGGGCAGGCCGCACGGCCCTCCGCTCCTCAGTCCTCGGCCGCCACCCGCAGCCGGGCGAACTCCTCCGCCATCGTCGCCGCCGTCCAATGCGCGTTCAGGCCGCTGGGGTTGGGCAGGACCCACACCCGGGAGGAGCCGATCGTCCGTTCCTGCGGGCCGACCACGGCCCTGCGGTCGCCGAACGCCGCCCGG
>NZ_LIQX01000046.1:899-40425 GCF_001418475.1 Streptomyces ossamyceticus
GTCGCCCGGGCGACCACGTTGGTGATGCCGAGCCCGTACGACGGCAACTCGCCCTGCTCGGACGGCTTCAGCAACCGCGGCGTGAAACCGGACAGGTGCAGGACCGGCCAGAAACGGTTGCCGGGCCGGGCGAAGTGATAACCGGTCGCGGCCGTCATCAGACCCGGGTTGATGCCGCAGAACAGCACCCGGAGGCCGTCCGCGACCACGTCCGGCACCAGCCGGTCGCGGGCGGCCTCCAACTCCTGCGGGGTGAAGCGCGTCAGAGGATCGCTCCCGGCGTGTAACCCGCGGCCTCCGGACGCTGCTTGACGATCTCCTCGACCCGGCCGACGACGACGGCGACCTGGGCGGCCGCGGCGCCCGTGAAGGACAGCTTGTCCGCCATCAGCGCGTCGAGCTGCGCCCGGTCCAGCGGGATGCGCTCGTCCGCAGCCAGCTTGTCGAGCAGTTCGTTGCGCTCGGCGCCCTGCTCGCGCATCGCGAGGGCCGAGGCGACGGCGTTCTCCTTGATCGCCTCGTGGGCGACCTCGCGGCCGACACCCGCGCGCACCGCGCCCATCAGCACCTTCGTCGTCGCGAGGAACGGCAGATAGCGGTCCAGCTCCCGCGCGACGACGGCCGGGAAGGCGCCGAACTCGTCGAGTACCGTCAGGAACGTCTCCAGCAGACCGTCGAGCGCGAAGAACGCGTCCGGCAGCGCGACCCGGCGCACCACCGAGCAGGACACGTCGCCCTCGTTCCACTGGTCGCCCGCCAGCTCGCCGGTCATCGACGCGTAGCCGCGCAGGATGACCATGAGGCCGTTGACGCGCTCGCAGGAGCGGGTGTTCATCTTGTGCGGCATCGCCGAGGAGCCGACCTGGCCCGGCTTGAAGCCCTCGGTGACCAGCTCGTGCCCGGCCATCAGCCGGATCGTCTTCGCCAGTGACGACGGGGCCGACGCCAGCTGCACCAGCGCCGTCACGACCTCGTAGTCCAGCGAGCGGGGGTACACCTGGCCGACGGAGGTGAAGGCCTGGGAGAAGCCCAGGTGCCCGGCGATCCGGTCCTCCAGCTCGGCCAGCTTCGAGGCGTCCCCGCCCAGCAGGTCCAGCATGTCCTGCGCGGTGCCCACGGGGCCCTTGATGCCGCGCAGCGGGTAGCGGCCGAGCAGCTCCTCGACCCGGCCGTACGCCACGAGAAGCTCGTCGGTGGCGGTCGCGAAACGCTTGCCGAGGGTGGTGGCCTGCGCGGCCACGTTGTGCGAACGGCCGGCCATGACCAGCTCGCCGTACTCGCCGGCCAGCTTGCCGAGACGGGCGAGGACCGCCACCGTACGGTCGCGCATCAGCTCCAGGGAGAGCCGGATCTGGAGCTGCTCGACGTTCTCGGTGAGGTCGCGGGAGGTCATGCCCTTGTGGACGTGCTCGTGCCCGGCGAGGTCGTTGAACTCCTCGATCCGCGCTTTCACGTCGTGCCGAGTGACCTTCTCACGCTCGGCGATGGAGGCCAGGTCGACCGTGTCGAGGACCCGCTCGTAGTCGGCGAGCGCCTCGTCCGGCACCTCGATGCCGAGGTCCTTCTGGGCCCGCAGCACGGCCAGCCAGAGCTGCCGCTCCAGCCTCACCTTCTGCTCGGGCGACCAGAGCGTGGCGAGCTCGGTGGAGGCGTAACGTCCGGCGAGGACGTTCGGGATGCGGGGCTTGGCTGGCGCAGAAGTCACGTGTACGGATTCTACTGGCGATTCATGCAGGTGAGCGCCGCGGGCCCGCTCGTCGGAACCTACGAGAGCCCCGTCACAGCCCCGCGCGGGTGGCAGCGCCCCGCACTGCTCGGGCGCGGAGGGCGGTCCCCGCGCTGGTCGGCTCGGGCGCGGAGGGCGGTCTCGGCGCTGGTCGGCACGGGCCCAGGGGCGGCCTCAGCGCTCGTCGGCGAGTTCCGCCAGGACGTCCCCGTGGCACAGCTCCGGCGCGCACCAGCAGGCCAGCGTCCTGCCGCGCAGCTCCGGCACCAGCTCCAGCAGCTCGGGCCGGGCCGACAGGTACTCCCGGTACTTCGCCATCACCTCGGCCCGGCTCCCGTCCCGCTTCTTCTTGTCGGTGTCGGGCTGGAACGGGTTGTACAGCGGGTGCTGCGGCAGGTCCCAGTGGCCCATGGTCCAGCGGCGGCCGATGTACACGACGTCGTCGGGGGCATGCTCCAGCCGCGGCCCGAAGTCCTGGATGCGGCCCTTCAGGTTGATCACGGTCGTGGTCACGTGCGGCTCCCTCCGGTCCGGCCCCTCCTCGCAACCTCTGTCGACTCCAGGTTGCCGGTCCCTCGTACGGCAGCAACTCGGGGCGCTTCGCCGGCAGCCCGTCGCCGGAGGAGCGGCCGGTGTGACACCCGCCCGGGTCTCTTACTCAGGGTAGCGGGTGCCTACGACAGGGTGAGGGGGTGAAGCGGCACACGATCCGACCGTACGTCCTCGCGAGGGCGGTGATGCACGGAGATGAGGGGGGTGGGGCCGACGTGTCGCGAGTAGGGAAGACCGCGATGGTGACGGCCTGAGGCGGTCGGTGGACGTGGCCACCGGCACTGGTTCGGGAAGAGGCTCTTGGCGGTACTGCTGCCAGGATTCTCGGTCCCTTCCCCGTGTCGCCGACTGCCCGTCCGGTTTCACTCTCTTCTCTCACGCACTCTCTTCGCTGAGTCGGTCGACTGCCCACGGGATGAGCTCCTTGGCCACGGCAAGGCTGAACGGCCTCACCAGTGAACGAAGTTCGGCGCAGGCGGCAGGACCGAGCGTGAGGTAAGGGAGGGCGGCCAGCCTGTCGGTGGTGTGCTCGATCTCCGCCCTGCGCCGCGTACCGTCCTCGCTCAAGGCCAGGTGGGGTCCATCGCCGAGCCATCCACGTTCACGCAGGCTCTCCACGGCCTGTCCCCACTGCTCCGGCGTCCACGCCCGCGAGCCGCGCAGCACCTCCGCGTCGATGTCTCCTGTGGCGGCGTGCGTGACGAGAGCCTCGAGCCCGCTCAGTCCGGCGGTCACCAGTGCCGCCACGTGACCATCGCCACGGAACTCCCGGAGCAGAGTCTGTGCGTGCCAGAGCACGAGGTGGGGTGCGCTCGGCCACGGCAGTGCGGCGTGCGCGGCGAAGAGGGGGCGGCCTTGTGGATGGCCCACGGTCGCTTCAGCCGCGGTACGGGCCAATTCCGCTGCGCGGGCCATCGCCGGTGAGGAGACGTCCGCCCCGAGGATGCGGCGGAGCGTGGTGTCGATCCCGGTGAGCCGGGCGGCGGCGAATCGCTGCGGCGTGGCGGCCTCCCAGGCCGCGGGTATGGCTCGGCGTACCAGATGCGGAGCGAAGTTGTAGAACGTGGCGACGACCAGATCTGCCGGAGCGGCGCCGAGCGCGGCGGAGCGGGACGCGAAGTACCCCGTCCTGGCGTCCACGCCCAACTCGGCGTACTCGCTCGCGGCTTCGGGCGAGAAGTAGACAGCCCCGTGGTAGGGCTCGAGCGTTCTCCAGGTCTGGCGTGCGAAGCTCAGGCTGTCGTGGTCCGTGTTCTGCGGCATGAGGGGCACTCCGTCCTGCGGCGGATGAAACGTTGCTGTTCATCGAGGACACGACGGCGCGTGGGGCGCACTCAGTCGTACCGTCTGGTCGGTACGCTATAGGAGGGCGGCTCCCGCAACTACCGCTCTGCTACCAGTTCTTGGGCGCCTGACCATCTGGAGTTCGGCGACGGGTACGCCCACCCGGGGCTGGGCCGGCATCCGGTCCTGCTGCTTCGACGGCTCCGCCGCCCGTCACGCGGCAGCCCGGGCCCGCGACGGCATCGCGAGGCGCCTCGGTGCATGCCGGCCGGGCGGGGCTCCGGATCAGGGCCCCGTCCGTCGCCAGTCCGTCACAGGACCGGGGTTTGTGTGGTCCGCCGGGGTGACCCAGAAGGCTTTGCCCAGCTCGGCGCTGAAGTGGGCGCCTGCCCGGCCGTCGCCCGAGGAGCGGCCCGTCAGTCGGCGTCCGATCCACGGCAGCAGGTACTGCCGGGCGAACCGCGCGTGGGCCATCTGCCGGGCGACCCAGGCGGGCGGCGGTGACGCGGCCATCGGCGTATGCCACTCGGCGTCCTCCGCCGGATGGCCGAGGGCCTGCCACACGGCCTCGGCGACCCGGCGGTGCCCCTCGGCGGTCAGGTGGAGCCGGTCCACGTCCCACATCCGGGGGTCGGACAGCGAGGGCGCTCCGTACAGGTCGACGACGAGCGCTCCGTGCCGGGCGGCCAGGTCGTCGACGCAGACGAACAGCTCCTCCATGCGCGGCCGGAACCGCTCCAGCACCGGGCCCTGGCGGCCGGGGCTGCGCATCAGGACGAGCTGCTTGCAGGCGGGCGCGAGGCGCTCCACGGCCTCCTCCAGCAGTCCGCGCACCCGGCCCATGTCGCACTTCGGGCGCAGGGTGTCGTTCAGACCGCCGACCAGCGTGATCACATCCGCGCCCATGGCGGCCGCCACGTCGACCTGCTCGTCGACGATCTGGCCGATGAGCTTGCCCCGCACCGCGAGATTGGCGTACCGGAAGCCGGGGGACCGCGCGGCCATCCGGCTCGCGAGGAGATCCGCCCAGCCGCGGTAGGACCCGTCGGGCAGCCGGTCCGACATGCCCTCGGTGAAGGAGTCGCCGACCGCGACGAGGCTGGAGTACGGGGGAGGGGTGTCAGGGGTGTGTGTGGCGTTCGTCTGCATGGCGTACCCGATGCTATCGCCTTCACATACCCAGCGGTCGGTCACCCTCTCCCCGCACCGGCGTCAGGCCGTGGGCCGCGCCCGTGCCAGGCCGGGCCCCCGCTCCGACGTCCGGCTGCACGCCGCTCCGTGTCAGGCTGCCGGCTGTCCGAACAGCTCCCGCAGGACGTCCTCCATGGTCACGATCCCGCCGAGCCGTCCGTCCGCTCCCAGCACGGCCGCCAGATGCGTACGGCTGCGGCGCATCGCGGTGAGCACGTCGTCCAGGGGTGTGGTCTCCCGGACGCGGGCGATGGCCCGCATGTCCCGGATCGTGAACGGCACCTCGCGCGGGGCCGCGTCGAGCGCGTCCTTCACATGGAGGTAGCCCACGATCCGGCGCCCCTCGTCCACCACGGGGAAGCGGGAGAACCCGGACTCCGCCGACAGCCGCTCCAGCTCCTCCGGGGTGACGCCCACGCGCGCGTAGACGACACGTTCCAGCGGGAGCACGACGTCCCGGACGGGCCTGCGGCCCAGTTCGAGCGCGTCGTGCAGCCGCTCCCGGGCGCGGTCGTCGAGCAGGCCGGCCTCGGTGGAGTCCCGGACCAGCCTGGCCAGCTCCGTGTCCGAGAAGGTAGCCGCCACCTCGTCCTTCGTCTCGATGCGCATCAGCTTCAGGAGCGCGTTCGCGAAGGCGTTGACCGTGAAGATCACCGGCCGCAGCGCCCGTGACAGCGTCACCAGCGGCGGACCGAGCAGCAGGGCGGAGCGCACCGGCTCCGCCAGCGCGATGTTCTTCGGCACCATCTCGCCGAGCAGCATGTGCAGATACGTGGCGACGGTCAGCGCGATCACGAACGAGATGAGGCGCCCCGCGCCCTCCGGCACGCCCACCGCGTGGAACACCGGCTCCAGCAGATGCTCGATCGCGGGCTCCGCGACCACGCCGAGGACCAGTGTGCACAGGGTGATGCCGAGCTGCGCGGCCGCCATCAGTGCCGACACGTGCCTCAGCCCCCACAGCACACTGCGGGCCCGGCGGTCGCCCTGTTCGGCGTACGGTTCGATCTGGCTGCGGCGGACCGAGATCAGCGCGAACTCGGCGCCGACGAAGAAGGCGTTGACGACCAGGGTCGCGAAGCCGATCAGCAGCTGGACGGCGGTCATCGCGCCTCCTCCTCGTGCTCGTCGCCGGCGTCGACCGGCGCGTGCAGCAGCACCCGGGCGGCCCGCCGGCCGGAGGCGTCCACGACGTCGAGCCGCCAGCGGGCGACCTCGACGGTGTCGCCGACGGCCGGGATACGGCCCAGCTCGGTGGCGACGAGGCCCGCGAGCGTCTCGTACGGTCCCTCCGGCACCTTCAGCCCCACACGGGCGAGCTGGTCGGTGCGGGCGGCGCCGTCCGCCGAGTACAGCTCACGGCCGTCCTCGTCGGTGCCGACGGGGGCCAGGTCGGGTGTCTCGTGCGGGTCGTGCTCGTCGCGGACCTCGCCGACGACCTCCTCGACGATGTCCTCCAGCGTCACCACGCCCGCGGTGCCGCCGTACTCGTCGATCACGACGGCCATCGTGCGTTTGCCGGAGAGCCGGTCGAGGACCCGGTCGACGGTCAGCGACTCGGGGACGAGCAGCGGCTCGCGCAGCAGCTCCGCCACGGAGGTGCGCAGCCGGCGCTCTGCGGGCACGGCGAGGACGTCCTTGATGTGCACGGTGCCGACCACCGAGTCGAGGCTGCCCCGGTAGACGGGGAAGCGGGACAGACCGGTCGCCCGGGTGGCGTTCGCCACGTCCTCGCAGGTCGCCTGGGCGTCGAGGGCGATGACCTGCACGCGCGGCGTCATCACGTTCTCCGCGGTCAGGTCGGCCAGGTTCAGCGTCCGCACGAACAGCTCGGCGGTGTCCGGCTCCAGCGCCCCCTCCTTCGCGGAGTGCCGGGCGAGGGCCGCCAGCTCCTGGGGGCCGCGCGCGGAGGCCAGCTCCTCGGCGGGCTCGATCCCGAACAGACGGACGAGACGGTTGGCGGTGTTGTTGAGGTGGGTGATGAAGGGGCGGAACGCCGCGCTGAACCAGCGCTGCGGGTTCGCCACCTTCTTCGCCACCGACAGCGGCGAGGAGATCGCCCAGTTCTTCGGCACCAGCTCGCCCACGACCATCAGCACGATCGTGGACAGGGCCGTACCAATCACCAGGGCGACGGAACTCGACGCCGAGGCGGGCACGCCCAGCGCCTCCAGCGGGCCCGCGATGAGCTTGGCGATGGACGGCTCGGCGAGCATGCCGACGACCAGATTGGTGACCGTGATGCCGAGCTGCGCGCCGGACAGCTGGAACGTCAGGTTCCGTACGGCCTTGAGGGCGCCGGCGGCACCCCGCTCGCCGCGCTCCACGGCCCGCTCCAGCCGGCCGCGCTCGACGGTGGTCAGCGAGAACTCGGCGGCCACGAACGCGCCGCAGACCAGCGACAGCAGTACCGCCACCAGGAGGAGGAGCACTTCGGTCATCGGGTCACCTCCGTCCCATGATCCGGCAGGGGCGGGAGGATCGCGCGATGTCGTGCACCGGCTCGGGCGCGACGGGCGCCGGGCCGGCTACTGGGAGGCTCGCCCATGGGCGGACGCTCACGACCTTTCCGTAGACGTTCACTGATCCACCCATGGTAAAGGGTCGGCAAAGTGGTGTTCGCCGTCCCGGTCGCGTCGGCCCTCCCCGGTCCGAGCGGCTGTTCACCCACCGCCCCTCGTCGCCCCTCGTCCTCCTGAGCGCGTACCCAGTCGACCGCCGCGCATGAGCCGCCGACGGCACCGGCGCTACAGGGGCTTGACCCAGCGACGCCAGTGGTCCTCGCGGTGGTACCCGGTGGCGGCCCACGTGTGGTGGGCGTGTTCGTTGGCCTCCAGGACCATGGCGTCCACGCGCCGCCCGCCGAGGGCGACGAACCGCTGCTCCACCGCTTCCAGCAGCGCGGTGGCGATGCCCTGCCGGCGGCGTTCCGGATGCACCGCCAGCCGATAGGCAGAGCACCGCCATCCGTCGAAGCCGGCGATGACGGTTCCCACGAGGACGCCGTCGCGCTCCGCGAGGATCAGCGCCTCGGGATCCCGGGCGAGGAGCCGGGACACCCCGTCGTGGTCGTCGCTGATGCTCGTTCCTTCCGCGGCGTCGCGCCAGAACCGCAGCACGGTGTCGATGTCCGAGGGGGCGGCGCAACGGATTCGAAGATCACTCATGGGACGAGCCAAGCAGAGCGCTCGCCTGTCCGGCGAACGGATTTCCGCCCCCGCGTTCCTCACGGGGGCGGAGGCGGGCCTACGCGGGGCGGCTGCCGCCACGCCACGGCGGGGGCGGCGTCCGGTGCGTGTCGTGCCCGGTGTGGACGGCCTTGTCGGTCTGACGGTGCAGCCGGTCCCGCAGTGTGTCGACGACCTCCCGGCCCGTGGCCTCCTCGGCGACGACGACCACCTGCCGACCGCCGACCCGCAGGTCGGCCGTGGCCAGCCACGGGAGCTCCGCGTGGCGGGCGCCCGCCCGCACGATCCGCACCTCGCCGGTGACGGCGGGCAGCCCCGGCCGCCCGACCACAGCGTCGATCTTCGTGCGCGCGTAGTCGAGCGTGTCCTTGTCCACGGCCCCGTCGGAGCGCAGCCGCACCGCGGGCGGGGTCCGGGGCGTGTCGCTGGTCATGGTGATGTCCTCTCTGAAGGGGTGAGGTGGTTCTCCGAACCGGTCTCCGAACGGAGGCGAGGCGGTTCAGGACGCCGGCCGGTCCGGGCCGTAGTACGCCGCTCGCATCAGGCCCTGCATGTCGTCGAGCAGGGGCATCCGCGGGTTGGCGGGGGCGCACTGGTCCTCGAAGGCGTTGAGGGCCTGCTGGGGCAGGGCGTCCAGGAACGCGCGCTCGTCGACACCGAGGGACGCGAACGACGGTTCGATGCCGACGGCGTCCCGCAGCCGCTCGACGGCCCAGGCGAGCGACTCGACGCCGTCCTGCGGGGTGGCGGCCGGCAGACCGAGGGTCCGGGCGATGTCCTGGAAGCGTTCGGGTGCGCGGTAGTGCTCGTACTTGGGCCAGCCGGTGAGCTTGCCGGGGACGGAGCCGTTGTAGCGGATCACGTGGGGGAGCAGGACCGCGTTGGTGCGGCCGTGGGCGATGCGGAAGGTGGCACCGAGCGTGTGGGACATGGCGTGGACGATGCCGAGGAAGGCGTTGCCGAAGGCCATGCCCGCGATGGTGCCGGCGTTGTGCATCTTCTCCCGGGCCTCCGCCGCGCCCTCGCGGTCGTTCACGGCCGCTTCGAGATGCTCGAACACCAGCCGGATCGCGTGCAGGGCGAGGCCGTCGGTGAAGTCGTTGGCGTAGACGGAGACATACGCCTCGATGGCGTGGGTGAGGGCGTCGAAGCCGCTGTCGGCGGCCAGCGCCGGGGGCAGGGCGGTGGTGAGGAGAGGGTCGACGATCGCCACGCTGGGGGTGAGCGCGTAGTCGGCGAGCGGGTACTTCTTGCCCGTCGCGGGGTCGGAGATGACGGCGAAGGGGGTGACCTCGGCGCCGGTGCCGGAGGTGGTGGGCACGCACACCAGACGTGCCCGGCTGCCCGGCGTCGGGAAGCGGAAGGCGCGCTTGCGGATGTCGGAGAACTTGTGCCGCATGTCGGCGAAGTCCACACCCGGGTGTTCGTACAGCAGCCACATCACCTTCGCCGCGTCCATGGGCGAGCCGCCGCCGAGGGCGATGATCGTGTCCGGCCGGAAGTCCCGCATCAGGCGGGCGCCGTGCTGCACCGAGTCGATGCTGGGTTCGGGTTCGACGTTGTCGATGATCTGCAACGTAACGGGTTCGGGGCGGCGCATCAGGACACGGGTGACACGGTCGACGAAGCCCAGACGGGTCATGGTCGCGTCGGTGACGATCGTGACGCGGTGGACGTCCGGCATGGCGGCCAGATAGCGGATGGCCTGCGGCTCGAAGTAGATCTTCGGCGGGACCTTGAACCACTGGAGGTTGTTGCGACGGGTGCCGACCCGCTTGACGTTCAGGAGTTGCGCGGCGGAGACGTTGTTGGACACCGAGGTGCTGCCCCAGGAGCCGCAGCCCAGGGTGAGAGACGGCAGGAGGCTGTTGTAGATGCCGCCGATGGCGCCCTGCGAGGAGGGTGCGTTGACGATGATCCGCACCGTCTTCATCCGCCTGCCGTACGCCTCCGCCACCGCCCTGTCCTCGGTGTGGACGACCGCGCTGTGGCCCTGCCCGTGGAAGGCGACCATGTCGGCGGCCAGGGCGAAGCCCTGCTCCTCGGAGTCGGCCCGCAGGACGGCGAGGACCGGGCAGAGCTTCTCGCGGGTCAGCGGCTCGTCGGGGCCGACGCGGTCGGCCGCGACGAGGATGAGCGAGGTGTCGGCGGGCACGCTGAAGCCGGCCTGCTCGGCGATCCACACCGGGCTCTGCCCCACGGCGGCCGCGTTCACCTTGGGCTCGCAGCCGGCCCCGGCCCGGCCCGTGGGGAACAGGAACGCCTCCAGCTTCGCCTTCTCGTCCGCTGTCGCCACGTACGCGTGGAGCCTGCGGAACTCCGCGAGGGCGTCGTCGTGGATCTCGTCGTCGAGGATGACGGCCTGCTCGGAGGCGCAGATCATGCCGTTGTCGAACGACTTGGACAGCACCAGGTCGTTGACGGCGCGGCGCAGACGGGCGCTCTTGTGGACGTACGCCGGGACGTTGCCCGCGCCGACGCCCAGGGCGGGCTTCCCCGCCGAGTAGGCGGCCTTGACCATGGCGTTTCCGCCGGTGGCGAGGATCAGCGCGACGCCCTGGTGGTGCATCAGCATGCCGGTCGCCTCGACGGACGGGGTCTCGATCCACTGCACGCAGTGCTCCGGTGCCCCCGCGGCGACGGCCGCGTCGCGCACGATCCGGGCCGCGCGGGCGCTGCAGCGCTGGGCCGAGGGGTGGAAGGCGAAGACGACCGGGTTGCGGGTCTTCAGCGCCATGAGCGCCTTGAAGATCGTGGTGGAGGTCGGGTTGGTGACCGGGGTGATCGCGCACACCACCCCCACGGGTTCCGCGATCTCGACCATGTCCTCGATGTCGTCGCGGGCGATGACGCCGACGGTCCTCATGCCGCCCATGCTGTGCGTGACGTGCTCGCAGGCGAACATGTTCTTGGCCGCCTTGTCCTCGAAGACACCGCGGCCGGTCTCCTCGACCGCGAGCCGCGCGAGTTCCGTGTGTCGGTCCAGGGCGGCGACCGACGCCTTCCTGACGATGTGGTCGATCTTCTCCTGCGTCAGGTCCTCGTAGTCGGCGAGTGCCTTGAGCCCGTTCGTGACCAACCGGTCGACGGCGATGGCCGTATCGGACGGCTGGTCGCCCGGTGTGGTGGGGCAGGGCAGGGCGTCGTCCTGTCGGGTCATGGGGGTGCGCCTCCGTCGTCGAGGTCGTGGGCCGGAAAGCCGTGCGGGGAGCGACACCGGGGTCCGGTACCGCTTCCACCTCCACCCTTCCGTGGCCCGGGGCCGCTCCCCAGGCGGCGAAGGTCCCGGCCGGGGGCCGACGGTCCCGGAGTCCGGGGCCGGTCGGTCCCTGGGGAGAAGCGCGCCGAAACACCCACCGGCGCAGGCGTCCTGACACCCTGGCGGATCACACCGGGGTGTCAGGACGGCCGGCGAGGATCCACCGGGGCGGGCACGCCCCGTGCGGGCGGCCCGTGGCTCAGGCGGCTCGACGAGGGCTCGGGCGGCTCGACGAGGGTTCAGGCGGCTCGGCGGGAGCCCGGGCGGGGGTTCGGGGCCTGACGGGTGCGGCCGCCGGCCCCCGGTGTGGCCGTCGGTGCGGCGCGCCGCCGGTAGACCAGGTACGGGCGGACCAGATAGCCGATCGGGGCGCTCCACACGTGGACCAGCCGGGTGAACGGCCAAGCCGCGAACAGCAGGAACGCGGTCAGCGCGTGCAGCTGGAACAGCAGCGGCGCACCGGCGATCGCCTCCGGCTCGGGCTGGAGCACGAACAGGCCGCGGAACCAGACGGAGACGGTGGACCGGTAGTCGTAGCCCGCGCCGAAGACGTTGTGCGCGGCGGTGGCGGTGATCCCGAGGAGGACGGTGGCGGACAGCAGGGGGAAGAGGAGCTTGTCGCTGCGGTCGGTGCCGAGCCGGATCCGGCGGGTCAGAAGCCGCCGTGCGCACAGCATGCCCAGCCCGGCGACCATGGCGACGCCCGCGACGGAACCCGCCCAGACGGCCGTGCTGTGGTAGGTGTGCTCGGAGATCCCGGCGGCCTCCGTCCATGTGTCGGGCACGGCGAGCCCCACGACGTGCCCGGCGATCACCATGAAGGCACCCAGGTGGAACAGGGGGCTCCCCCAGCGCAGCCACCGGTGTTCGAGGAGCTGGGTGGTGCGGGAGGTCCAGCCGAACTGGTCCTGCCGGTAGCGCCAGACGTGCCCGACGGCGAACACGGCGAGGCAGACGTAGGGCACGGCGACCCACAGCAGCAGATCGGCGCCGCTCGCTGCGGCAAGGGGAGGGGGCGCGGCGCTCATCGGGGGCCTTCCGGTGTGGAGAGGGGCGGCATGAGGGTGGGCGGTGCCTGACCGGGGGGAACGAAGGCGCCGGGCGGGGCGAACTCCCCGGCCCCGTAGGCCCCGTACGGGTCGAGGCCGACGTCCTCGGCGGGCGGTCCCTGGGCGGCCAGTTCGGCGACGGCCCGCAGATCGGCCTCGGTGGGCGGTGGCAGAAGGGTGAGCAGGGCGGCCAGGACGTGCTGGTAGGGGGAGTCGGCGTCGGTCAGCGCGTGGTGGATGAGTTCCAGTCCGCGCCGGTGCTGACGCAACGGCGCCTCGCCCGCCCTCGGGCCGGCGAGCGCGGCGAACTCCAGGACGACCGGGAGGTGGTCGGGGAGTTCGCCGCCGCCGGTGTCCCAGCCGGCGGCGCGGTAGCGCTGCGCGAGTGTCAGCAGGGCCATCCCCCGGCGGCGGGTGTCGCCGTGCAGGTAGTAGGTGAGGTACAGGCCACTCCTGCGGCGCAGGTCGAACATCTCGACGTAGTGCCGCTCCAGCGCCTCCGGCTCCCGCGCGGTGAACCAGTCGGTGAAGTCCGCCAGGTGCGCTGCGGCGGCCGAGGGCGCGAGCGCCTCGACGGCGGCGGTGAGCACGGGGCGGGCCGTGGCGAGTTCGCCGTCCGGGTACTGCAGCAGCAGCGACAGCAGCCGCAGCAGCAGCGCCCGGTCCTCGGCCTCCTCCGGCGTCAGCGGCCTCGGCCGCGCGGACCGTGCCGCGCGGCCGGGGCGGCGCACGGCGGCGCGGACCCGTGAGCGGATGACGGCGCCCACGGACGGGGCTCCCTCGGGGCGTTCGGTACCGGTGGCGGGCAGCGGGTTCACGGACGGCCTCCGGCGGGTGTCTCGGGTGTACGGCGGCGCAGGGTGGGGATGCCGAGCAGGGTCGTGCGGGACCCGGCGGTGTCGGAGGTCTCGACCGGGCAGCGGTTCTCCATCGCGCTCAGCGCGGCGGCGTCCTCCTTGTGCGCGGCGGGCACGACGTACCGGTCGGCGTACTTGGCGACGGCGAGGAGACGGTGCAGGTCCTCCGCCTCGCGTGGCGTGAGCCCCACGGCCGTGAGCACGTCCTCGTCACCGGCCTCGCCGAGGGTGCGCTCACGCATGTACGAGCGCAGCGCCGTCAGCTTCATCAGCACACCGGCCACCACATCGGTGTCCCCGGCGGAGAACAGCTCCGCCAGGTACTCCAGCGGTATCCGCAGGCGGGTCACCGCGGCGAAGACGTGGTCGGGGTCGTCCTGGTCGCCGCCGGCCGCGTCGACGGCGTCCAGGACCGGCGACAGCGGAGGCACGTACCAGACCATCGGCAGCGTCCGGTACTCCGGATGAAGGGGCAGCGCCACCCGGTACTTCGAGACCAGGGCGTGCACGGGGGAGCGGCGGGCGGCCTCCAGCCAGTCCTCGGGGATGCCCGACTCCCGTGCCGCCGCGATGACGTCGGGGTCGTGCGGGTCGAGGAAGACATCGCGCTGGGCGTCCAGCAGGTCCTTCTCGTCCGGGGTCGCGGCGGCCTCGCCGACCCGGTCCGCGTCGTACAGCAGCAGCCCGAGGTAGCGCAGGCGGCCGACGCAGGTCTCGGAGCAGACGGTGGGCTGACCGGCCTCGACGCGCGGGAAGCAGAAGGTGCACTTCTCGGCCTTGCCGGTGGCGTGGTTGACGTACACCTTCTTGTACGGGCACGCCGTCACGCACATCCGCCAGCCGCGGCAGCGGTCCTGGTCGACGAGGACGATGCCGTCCTCGACCCGCTTGTACATCGCCCCCGACGGGCAGGCGGACACACAGGCGGGGTTGAGGCAGTGCTCGCACAGGCGGGGCAGGTGGAAGAGGAACGTCTGCTCGAACTCGAACTTGACCTTCTCCGCCCAGGCGCCGGTGAGGTTCGGGTCGCCGCCCGCGTGCTCCGGGGCGCCGCCCAGACCGTCCTCCCAGTTGGCACCCCAGGTGATGGCGGTGGGCCTGCCGGTGAGGACCGATCGCGGGCGGGCGACGGGGAAGTCCTGCTGCGCGGGGGCGCTGACGAGGTTGTCGTAGTCGTAGGTGACCGGCTCGTAGTAGTCCTCGATGGACGGCAGGTCCGGGTTGGAGAACAGCGACAGCAGGCGCTTGACCCGGCCGCCGGAGCGCAGGACGAGGCGTCCGCGCCGGTCGAGCATCCAGCCGCCCTTCCACTGCTCCTGGTCCTCGTAGCGGCGGGGATAGCCGACGCCGGGCTTGGTCTCGACGTTGTTGAACCAGGCGTACTCGACGCCGGTGCGGTTGGTCCACGTCTGCTTGCAGGTGACCGAGCAGGTGTGGCAGCCGATGCACTTGTCGAGGTTCATCACCATCGCGATCTGTGCCATGACGCGCATGTCAGTACTCCACATCCTGCGAGCGCCGGCGGATGACAGTGACCTCGTCACGCTGGTTGCCGGTCGGGCCGTAGTAGTTGAAGGCGTAGGTGAATTGGGCGTAGCCGCCCGCCAGATGGGTGGGCTTGAGCAGCAGCCTGGTGAGGGAGTTGTGGATACCGCCGCGCTTGCCGCTGACCTCGGTCTTCGGGACGTTCACGGTGCGGTCCTGGGCGTGGTACATGTACACGGTTCCCTCGGGCATGCGGTGCGTGACCACGGCCCGGGCGGCGACGACGCCGTTGCGGTTGTACGCCTCGATCCACTCGTTGTCCTTCACACCGATCTTCTCGGCGTCGGCGGTGGACATCCAGACCGTGGGCCCGCCGCGGGACAGGTCGAGCATGTACTTGTTGTCCTGGTAGTTCGAGTGGATGGACCACTTGGAGTGCGGGGTCAGATAGCGGACGGTGACCTCCGCCCGGCCGTCGTTCAGATGCTCGTCGCCGTAGTGCTCGGGCGTGTTCAACGGCGGCCGGTAGACGGGAAGTTGCTCGCCCAGTTCGGTGATCCAGTCGTGCTGGACGAAGAAGTGCTGGCGGCCGGTGAGGGTGTGCCAGGGCTTGAGGTGCTCGGTGTTGATGACGAAGGGCGAGTAGCGGCGGCCCCCGGTCTCCGAGCCCGACCACTCGTAGGAGGTCATCACGGAGCGCGGCTGGGCCCTCGTGTCCGCGAAGGTGATCCGCTCCGCCTCCCGCTCGGCGGCCAGTTCCACCAGGCCCTTGCTGCCGGTCTGCCGCTCCAGGGCGCGGAACCCCTCGGTGGCGAGGCGGCCGTTGGTGGTGCCGGACAGGGCGAGGATCGCCTCGCACATGTCGCTCGCGGTGGCCAGGGAGGGCCGACCGGCGGCGACGCCGTCCTGGACGGTGCCGTTGCGGTGCCGGAGGTCCTCGATCTCCTGGTCCGGGTGGACGGTGACGCCCTTGGTGGTGGTGCCCAGGCTGTCCAGCAGCGGGCCGACGGCACGCATCTTCTGCGCGATCGCGGCGTAGTCGCGCTCGATGACGGCGAGCTTCGGCATCGTGCGCCCCGGTACCGGCTCGCACTCGCCGTACTTCCAGTCCCGTACGGCTCCGCCCGGCTGGGCGAGTTCGTCGGGCGTGTCGTGCAGCAGCGGCACGGCCAGGACGTCGGTACGGGTGCCGAGGTGCTCGGCGGCCAGCTCGCTGAACCGGTCCGCGATCGTCAGGAAGGTGTCGTAGTCGGTACGGGCCTGCCAGGGCGGGGCGATCGCCGGGGTGAACGCGTGTACGAAGGGGTGCATGTCCGTGCTGGACAGATCGTCCTTCTCGTACCAGGTCGCGGCCGGCAGGACGACGTCGGCGAGCAGACCGGTGGAGGTCATCCGGAAGTCCATGCAGACCAGCAGATCGAGCTTGCCCTCGGGGGCCTCCTCCCGCCACACGACGTCCTTCGGGCGTCCCTCGGGCGGGGTCTCCTCGGAGCGGACCGCGGCGTCCGTGCCCAGCAGGTGCCGCAGGAAGTACTCGTTGCCCTTGCCGGAGGAGCCCAGCAGGTTGGCCCGCCACACGGTCAGCACCCGGGGGAAGTTGGCCGGGTCGTCGGGGTCCTCGGCGGCGAACCGCAGCCGCCCCGACTTCAGCTCGTCCACCACGTGGTCGGCGACCTCGCGCCCCCGCGCCCGCGCCTCGTCGGTCAGATCGAGCGGGTTGCGGTTGAAGCCGGGATGACCGGGCGTCCAGCCGAGCCGCACGGCCTGCGCCAGACAGTCCGCGAACCCCTTGCCCCGGAACCGTCCCTCGCCGAGCGGCGAGGCCAGCTCCTCGGGCCCGAACGCCTCGTACCGCCACTGGTCGGAGTTCAGGTACCAGTACGAGGTGCCCGCCATGTGCCGGGTGGGCCGCTGCCAGTCGAACGCGAACGACAGGTGCTGCTGCCCGGTCACCGGGCGGACCTTCTCCTGACCGACGTAGTGCGCCCACCCGCCGCCGTTGACGCCCTGGCAGCCGGTCATCGTGGTCAGCGCCAGGAACGCGCGGTAGATGGTGTCGGAGTGGAACCAGTGGTTGGTACCGGCGCCCAGCGCGATCATCGACCGGCCGCCCGTGCGTTCGGCGTTGCGGGCGAACTCCCGGGCGATACGGGCCGCCTGCTCGGCCGGCACGGAGGTGACCGTCTCCTGCCAGGCCGGCGTGTACGGCTCGGACGCGTCCTCGTACGACGACGGCCAGCTGCCCGGCAGACCGGGGCGCCGCACTCCGTACTGGGCGAGCATCAGGTCGAACACGGTGGTGACGAGCCGCCCGCCGATCCGGCGCACCGGCACACCGCGCACCAGGACCGAGCCGCCCTCCGTGGCACCCTCGTCGAAGCGGGGCAGTGCCACCTCGGCGGTCTCCCCGGCCTGCTCCAGCAGGCTCAACGCGGGTACGACGTCGCCGAGTGCGAGGTTCCAGCGGCCCTGTTCCTCCTTCGCCCACCGGAAGCCGAGCGAGCCGTTCGGCACGACCGGCTCACCGGTGACCGAGTCGAGGAGGACGGTCTTGGACCCTGCGTGCTCCGTGTCCTGCCCGAGGTCGGCGGCGGTCAGGAAACCGCCGGGGACGAGCCCGTGCTCGTGCTCGCGCAGCGTCACCAGGAACGGCGCGTCGGTGAACTTCCGCAGGTAGTCCTGGAAGTACGGCACTTCACGGTCCACCAGGAACTCGCGCAGGATGACGTGGCCCATGGCCATCGCCAGTGCCCCGTCGGTGCCCGGGTGCGGGGCCAGCCATTCGTCGGCGTGCTTGACGTTGTCGGCGTAGTCGGGGCTGACGGCGACGACCTTGGTGCCGTTGTAGCGCGTCTCGGTGAGGAAGTGGGCGTCGGGCGTGCGGGTGACGGGGATGTTCGATCCCCACATGATCAGATAGCCCGCGTTCCACCAGTCGGCCGCCTCCGGCACGTCGGTCTGGTCGCCGAAGACCTGGGGGGAGGCGATCGGCAGGTCGGCGTACCAGTCGTAGAAGGAGAGCAGGGTGCCGCCGATCAGCGAGTGGTACCGCGCACCCGCCGCGAACGACGCCATCGACATCGCCGGGATGGGCGAGAAGCCCGCGACCCGGTCGGGGCCGTAGGTCTTGACGGTGTGCACCTGGGCGGCGGCGACCAGCTCGCTCACCTCGTCCCAGTCGGCGCGCACCAGGCCGCCCTTGCCGCGGGCCCGCTTGTAGGCACGCGCCTTCGCCGGGTCCGACGTGATCTCCGCCCAGGCCGCCACCGGGTCGCCGAGCCGCTTGCGGGCCTCACGCCACAGCTTGAGCAGCGCGCCCCGGACATACGGGTAGCGGACCCGGCTGGGGGAGTACGTGTACCAGGAGAACGACGCCCCGCGCGGGCAGCCGCGCGGCTCGTACTCGGGGCAGTCGGTGCCGATCGACGGGTAGTCGGTGGCCTGGTGCTCCCAGGTGATGATGCCGTCCTTGACGTACACCATCCACGAGCACGAACCCGTGCAGTTCACCCCGTGCGTCGAGCGCACCACCCGGTCGTGGGCCCACCGGTCCCGGTAGAAGCCCTCCCACTGCGGGTCGCCCGTGCCGAACACGGCACGTCCGTCAGCCGACACCTCACGCCGCGTCAGCAGCCGACGGGCGGCCAGCGGCCAGCCCTCACCGGCGCGCGACTCCCGCTGCCGTCCGTTCCGATCGTTCTCCATGGCCGGAACGCTAGGTGGCACAGCACGTCCCCCACCCGGGGCCGGCGGTCCCTGACGACCGACCATCCGGCCCCATACGCCCGGCCCCACAGGGCCCGAAGGTCCCGGTGCCGGGACCCTGCGGGCCGGAGAACCGGGTGCGTGCGCCCCCTGTCGCCGTCGGCCGTTCGCCCCCGGGCGTGGTCGGCGGCGAGCCGACGGTCAGGCTTCGGAGAGCGCCACCTGGACGAACTGGCCCCGTTCGCCCGCCTGTCCCTCCACGTCACCGAAGGACGTCCAGGTTCCGTCGCCGCCCCGGCGCAGCGCGTGCCACAGGCGGCCGTCGGCCGTCACCGCGCACACATGCAGGTCCTGTCCGGCGGTACGGCACGCGACATGGCGGACGGAGCCGCGTTCCCCGGTCTGCCCCTCCACATCGCCGAGCTGGGTCCACCACTCCAGCCGCCGGCCGGGGAACGGGAAGGGCAGGGAGAGGGCGCCGACGTGCAGGGCGTGCCACAGACGGCCGTCGGCGGTGACGCCGCACAGGTGCAGCTGCTCGGGGTGCCCCTCCGGAGCGGCGCAGGCGGCCTGCCGGAAGTCGCCCCGCTCCCCGGCGGGCCCCTCCACGTCGTAGAACGGCACGTCGGTGTCCCTGCCGTTCGTATAGGTGTGCAGCAGGCGGCCGTTGCCCGTCACGGCGACGAGGTGGAACGCGCTGTCCGTGGCCGAGGCGGACGCCGCGATGTCCAGGGCCACCACACCGCCCTGGTACCCGGTGCTCGTCGGCAGCTCCTCCAGAGGGCCCCACTGCCCCTTGCCGTCACGATCCGTCCGGAACACCCTGGCCTGCGCGGTCACTCCGTGCACGGACAGACCCGTGAAGGGTCCCGGCCCTTCCGGGAAGTCGTGCCGCTTGAGCGCCGCGAGCGCCGTGTACTCACCGCGATCCCCGACCACCGGCTCGATGTCGGCCAGCGGCGGCCGCAGGCCGTCGGGGCCGGTGCGCGCGTGCAGCAGCCTGCCGTCCGCTGTGGCGGCGCACGCGTGGAACGAGAAGAACGTGTCCGAGGAGTCGCCCGTGAAGCCACCCGCGGCGACGGCGGTGAGCGCGGCCGTGTCACCGGCGGCCAGGGCCACCTCCTCGAAGGCCCGCCAACTCCCGTCCGGCCTGCGCACGGCCAGATGCGCCTTCCCCTGCGCCGTCAACCCCAGTACGTACAGACCGGATTCAGCCGCCACAGCGGTTCCCCCTCGCTCGTGGACCCGGACACCCGTGGACCGGCGGCGCCGGGCCGCTCCGTCCGTGCCGCCCAGCATCCTGGGGTGCGGACCCCTGCGACAACGCGCCGAAAGACGTAGATGCCCGCCCCTCCCGATCCACGCGCACCGCCGGAAGCACGCCCCACCGCGGCCTACCGCGCGGAACCCGGCACGCGGGAGCGGACCGGGGTCGACCCGGCCGCCGAACGAGGCCGTACGGCCCACCGGCCGGGGGCCGGCCAACCCTCCCCGTCACGCGGCCCACTGCGCAGGGTGGGGGAGACGGGAGGACCCCTCTGCGAAGGAGCCACGATGCAGACCCGCGAAGTCGACGCCACCGCCGTGCACACGCTGTTGGCCGCGGCGGTCGCCGCGCCGTCGATCCACAACACGCAGCCCTGGCGGTTCGGCCTCGACCCGGAGAGCCGGTCGATCGAGGTCCGCTTCGACCACCGGCGGCGGCTGCCCCTGGCCGACCCGGACCTGCGCGCCCAGCACCTGTCGGTGGGGGCCGCCGTCCTCAACCTCCGGGTGGCCGCCGCGCACCTGGGCTGGGCGCCCGCCGTCCGGCTGCTCCCCGCGGCGGACGAGCCGGACCTGCTGGCCAGGGTCCAACTGGCCGGGCCCGCCGAGGACGACCGGCCGCCCCTCGGCGAGCTGTACGAGGCGGTCGAGCGGCGGCACACGAGCCGAATGCCGTTCACCGGCCGCCCCGTACCGGAGCGGATCGTGGCCGAGATGATCGGCTCGGCCCTTGCCGAAGGCGCCCATCTGGTCGTGCCCGACATCATCGGGACACGCCGTCTGCTGCGCCTGACGCAGCTGGCGGAGGCCCGCAACACCGCCCACCCGGCCCGCGCGGCCGAGGCGCGCACGTGGATCACCGCTCCGGGCAAGGACGCCCGCTACGGCATCCCCCTGACGACCCTGGGTCCGCGGGACGCGTCAGGGCGGATCCCCGTACGGGACTTCACGGGCCGCCTGCCCGCTCCCCACCTGCCCGCCCTGCGCTTCGAACGCCACGCCCAGGTGGCCCTGCTGTGGACGGCGCAGGACCGGCGGGAGGACTGGCTGCGGGCGGGGCAGGCGCTGCAGCGCGTGCTGCTCACGGCGACCCGGCACGGGGTGCGGACGTCGATGCTGCACCAGGCCATGGAGTGGCCCGACCTGCGAGCGGCCACAGCGGGATCGAGACAACGCTGCCGCCCGCAACTGCTGATCCGGTTCGGCTACGGCCCCGACGGCGGCCCCACACCCCGCGCGTCGGCGGACGACCGCGGCCTCACGCCCCGCGCGTCATCGGATGACCGCGGGATCAGCGCAGGGCGTGCGCCCCGGTGAGTTCGCGTCCGGTGACCATCTCCGACGCGATCCGTACGAACACCGGGTCCCGCAGGGGCATCCAGGAGGTGGGCCCGGCCTGCGACAGCCGCGCCTGCTCGGTGGGATCGGTCACCGTGGTGGCCCGCCCGGTGACGACGACGCTCCAGCCGGACCGGGTCGCGGCGTCGAACTCGTCCACCTCGAAGGCGACGACCACCCCGTCGACGGCGCGGACGAGGTCGGAACCCCGTGAGGTGCACAGCAGGACGGAACCGTCCGGGTCCAGGGTGAAGTTGACCGGGAGGACCGCGGGCAGGGCCTGCCGGGTGTAGACCACACGGCCGACCGACACCCTGCCGAGCAGACGCAGGCACTCCTGTTCGTCGAGCACGCGAAAGGCGTCGTTGTGGAACATCAGTTCATCGTGCACGTGGACGCCTGCCGGGGGTAGGGCCGATCGGCCCTACCCCCGGCACGGGCGCGAAGGCCGCGTCCCGGACGTGGCGGACGGCGGGGCCGGACCCGGGACCGTCCGGCCATCAGCAGGGACCCATGGCCCATGCCGCGGGCGGGCCCGGACACGGACAGTTGCCACGGGTCGCCGTTCCGCGGGCGAGAGGTCTGCGGCGCATGTGCGGTCCCTGGTGGCGTGATACCACCATGAGGACGAAAGGGACGGACAACATGGTCCAGCCGTTGAAGTCGAAGAGCGGCGGTTCACCGTCGGACACGCCGGCGCCCGGCCGGGCGTGGCTGATGCTGACCCTGGCCACCGCGGGTTTCGCGGTGAACTTCTGGGCGTGGGCGCTGCTCAGCCCGCTCGGCCCCCGCTTCAAGGAGAGCCTCGACCTCTCGTCGTTCGAGCAGTCCCTGCTGGTGGCGGTCCCCGTCGTGGTGGGCTCGCTGGGGCGGATCCCGGTCGGCGCGCTGACCGACCGGTTCGGCGGACGGGTCATGTTCCCGATCGTGTCGGCGGCCACCGTCGTGCCGGTGCTCTCCCTCGGGCTGATCGGCCACTCCTCGCTCGCCGCGCTCCTCGTCGGCGGGTTCTTCCTCGGCGTCGGCGGCACCGCGTTCGCCGTCGGAGTGCCGTTCGTCAACGCCTGGTTCCCGCCCGCACGGCGCGGGCTCGCCATCGGCGTCTTCGGCGCCGGCATGGGCGGCACCGCCGTCAGCGCCCTGACCACCGTGAAACTGGTCGACGCGAACACCATGGCCACGCCGTTCCTGATCACCGCGGCCGCCCTGGCCGTGTACGCCGTGGCCGCCGCACTGCTGCTGCGCGACGCCCCCGGCCGCACCGTGCCGACCGAGCCGCTCGGGCGCCGGCTGGCCACCACCGCCCGCCTGCCCATCACCTGGCAGGCATCCGCGCTCTACGCCGTGGCGTTCGGCGGCTACGTGGCCTTCTCCGTCTACCTGCCCACCTACCTCAAGACCGGCTACGGCCTCACCCAGGCGGACGCCGCCAACCGCATGGCGGGCTTCGTGCTCCTCGCGGTGGCCATGCGCCCGATGGGCGGCTGGCTGTCCGACCGGCTGGGCCCGGTCCGGGTGCTGGCCGGCTCGCTGACCGTGGTCGTCGCCGGGGCGCTCGTGCAGTCCTTCACACTGCCCCTCGCGCCCGTGGGCACCGTCGCCTTCCTGTCCATGGCGGCCGCGCTCGGCGCCGGCAGCGGCGCGACGTTCGCCCTGGTCGCCCTGATGACCCCGGCGGCCCAGGTCGGCTCGGTCACCGGCGTCGTCGGCGCCGCGGGCGGCCTCGGCGGCTTCCTCCCGCCGCTGGTCATGGGCTCCCTGTACGGCGCGTACGAGTCGTACGCCCTCGGCCTCGCCCTCCTCGCGGTCGTGGCCGCCGCCGCACTCGCCTACACCCTCACCGCGGTACGTGCCGCGGCCGGCGGCGGCGAGCGCACACCCCGCGCGGGCCGTCGGCGCGGGCACGGCAGCACGGCCGACACGACCGCGTAGCACGGCGGCCGGCGATCCGTCCCGCCCCGCGGCACCCCGCACGTCCCGTACCNNGGTACGGGACGTGCGGGGTGCACGGACTCGACGGCCGGCAGCCGGAGGCACCGGGCCCGCCGTCTCACCGGCCGCGCAGCGCCTCGATGACGCGGGCGAACGCCTCCATGTTCGGCTCCAGGACCGTGAGATACGTGAAGCCGTACCGTTTCCGATGCGCCAGTACCTGGTCGACGATCTCGTCCAGCGTCCCCACGAGGACCAGGGGCAGCCGCAGGACCTGCTCCTCGCTCAGATGCGGGATGTGCCCGAGCCACGGCCGGACGGCGGCGCCGCGGTCCTCGGTGAACTCCACGATCTGGATCAGCAGATTGAGCTCGGCCGGCTCCTCCCGGCCGGAGGCGAACTCGCGGTACCGGCCGACCCGTTCGTCCAGCTCCTCCGCCGTCAGCGCCTCCAGCGTGCCGCCCGCCCCCGGCCGGGCGCCCGTGAACGCCGCGATATCCGCGTGCTCGGCGGTGACCCTCAGCATCCGGTCGCCGTTGGCGCCGACGAGCAGCGGTACGGTCCGCTGGGCGGGGCGCGGTTGATGCTCCTCCGAGGCAAGGAGCCGCCGTAACTCCGCGATCGTCCGGGCGAGATGGTCGACGCGCTCGCGCGGCGACCCCCACGGCAGGCCCGCTCTCTCGTGCTCGGCCGGGACGTACCCGGTGCCGAGCCCCAGTTCCAGGCGTCCGTCGGTCAGCGCGTCCGTGGTGGCCACCTCGCGGGCCAGGAGCGCCGGGTTCCAGAAGCCCGCGTTGAGCACGAACGTGCCGACCCGCGGCCGTTCGGTCGCCTCCGCCGCCGCGACCAGCGCCGGGAACGGGGCCGGCATGCCCAGATGGTCGGGGACCAGGATCACGTCGAAGCCGAGCCGCTCGGCCCTGCGGCACTTCGCGCGCCACTCCTCGGCCGAGGTCGGATTGAGCAGATTGACTCCGAAACGGAACGGGCGCGGCATGAACTCTCCTCACCGACAGGGGATTTGAGCCTGTGTGTCCCGGCGAGTACACCACCCGGGCGCGCTCGCTGCCAGCACGCCCGGTCCGCGGGCCCCCGCACGCTCGGGCCGCGGCATCAGCTCGCCCGTCCCCGGGCCCCCGGATGGTCACTCGTGCGCGATCGCCGCCAGCACATTCATGCGCGACGCCCGCAGCGCCGGCAGCAGGGCGGCCACCACACCGACCACCGCCGAGCCGATCACCACGGCGACGACCGTGCCCCACGGGATCGCCAGCGCCTTCATGCCCTGGAGAGCCAGCACCTGCTGCACGCACACCCCCCACACCAGTCCCAGCGCCAGCCCGAGGACCGCGCCGAACACGGCGATCACCACCGACTCCAGCCGGATCATCCGCCGCAGCTGCCGCCGGCCCAGCCCGATCGCGCGCAACAGCCCGATCTCCCGGGTGCGCTCGACCACCGACAGGGCGAGGGTGTTCACCACGCCGAGTACGGCGATCACGATCGCCAGGCCGAGCAGCGCGTACACCAGGTACAGCAGCACGGCGATCTGGCCGCGGACCAGCTCCTTGTAGTCGGCCTGGTCCCGCACCTGCACCTGGGGGTACGCGTCCAGCGTCCGCTCCAGGTTCGCGCGCAGTTCGTCGGCGCCGACCCCGGAGGCGGCGTTCACATACAGCGCCGAGTCCTGGCCGTCCGGCACGTACCGCTCGACGGTGCCCGTCCCGAAGAAGAGGCCGCCCTGCATCCCGAAGCCGTCGGCGGTGTCCTGGTCGGTGAGCGCGGCGACCTTCAGCTCGGCGTCCTTCCCGCCCGGGAACCGCACCGGGACCGTGTCGCCGAGCGTCACGTCGTGCTCGCGGGCGAAGTTCACGTCCATGCCGAGGGCGCCGTCGGTGAGCGCGGCGGCGCTGTCGCCCTCGGCGTAGGTGACGTTCGCGACCTCGTCGAGCCGAGGGTCGTAGGCGGCGGCGGTGGTCTCGACCCGCTTGCCGTCCGGCAGCCGCACGGCGACCGGCGCGAACCGCTGCCGTACGACGAGGCCGGCGCCCTCGGTGTCGCGGACCTTGTCGGTGACCTCCTGGGGGAACGGCAGGAAGTTCTGGTTCTGGACGACGAAGTCCGCGCCCAGTGTCTTGTCGATCTCGTTGTCGAACGATTTGGTCATCGACGCGCTCGCCACGGACATCCCGGCGACCAGCGCGAGCCCCACCATCAGCGCGGCGGCCGTGGCTCCCGTACGGCGCGGGTTGCGCAGGGCGTTGCGCTGGCTCATCCGGCCGACGGAGCCGAACAGTGCCGGGAACGCGCCGCCGAGGACCCGGATCACGGGCCGTACCAGGAGCGGGCCCGCGATGACGGTCGCGATGAGGGTGAGGACGACACCGAGGCCGAGGAGCGAGGCCGCCGAGCCGGTGTCCGACGACAGCGCGCACCCGACGAGCGCGGCGGCGCCGGCCGCGCCGACGACCCCGCCGACCAACGCCCGCGTCCGCAGCGGCCGACCCGCCCCGGCGATCTCCGCGTCCGTGAGCGCCGCCATCGGCGACACGGTCGCCGCGCGCCGCGCCGGCAGGTACGCCGCCACGAACGTCACTCCGAGCCCGACGACGTACGCCGCGATCGGCGTCCCCACGCCGACGGCCATCTCGGTGGACTTGAGGTTCATCCCGAAGGCGCCCATGAGCTCGATCAGCCCGAAGGCCAGCCCGATGCCCGCGGCGAGGCCGAGCGTCGACCCGACGAGGCCGAGGAGCGCCGCCTCGGCGAGCACGGACCGGCGAACCTGCCGCCGGTCGGCACCGAGGGCGCGCAGCAGGCCCAGCTCACGCGTGCGCTGTGCGATGAGCATCGAGAAGGTGTTGACGATGAGGAACACCCCGACGAGCGTCGCGATGCCCGCGAAGCCCAGCATCACGTACTTGATGACGTCGAGGAACCCGCCCAGCGAGGCGGCCGCCGAATCGGCCTGCTCGTCGGCGGTCTGGTACTCGTAGGTGCCCGGCCCGAGCGCGGCGGCGATCCGTTCCTTCAGCCGGGCGTCGCCGACACCGGGGTCCGCGGTCACCGAGATGCCCGTGGCGGCGTCCGGGTCGCCCAGCAGCCGGGACTGCGCGGTCGGGGTGTCGAGGAAGACCAGCGCGGCGCCGGGGTTCGTGGTGGTGAAGGTGGCGATGCCGACGATCTTGACCTTGAAGGAGCCGGGTGCGGCGAGCACGGTGAGCGTGTCGCCGATCGCCACGTCCTTCTTCTTCGCGGTGTCGGCGTCCAGCAGCGCCTGACCGGGGCCCTTGGGGGGGTGCCCGCTGGTCAGCTCCACGGGGCTGCGGTCGGTGAGGTACCAGTTGGTCGCGATGGTGGGGGCGCCGGTCGTGGGGCCCACCGACTCGTTGTCCCGGTCGACGACGGTGATGTTCTCCACGGCCGCGTCGACATGGGTGTCCGCGACGCCGTCGACCTTCGCGACCCGCTCGGCGAGCGAGGCGGGCACGGTGTCCACGGCCCCGGACGGCATCTGACCCCCCAGGTCGTCGTCCTTCGGGCCGACGGTGACATCGGCCGAGGTGGAGGCGAAGAGTCGGTCGAAGGTACGGGTGACCGTGTCCGAGAAGATCAGACTGCCCGAGACGAACGCCACGGACAGGACGACGGCCAGCGCCGAGAGCACCAGCCGCCCCTTGTGCGCCAGGAAACTCCGCAGGGTCGCCTTCAGCACGGTCTCAGTCCTTGTCGAGGTCGGTGGGCCCGGTGGTGCGCGCGTCGGCGGGGGCGCCCACCCCGTCGGTCGTGGCGCGCGGGTCGAGCGCGGAGGGCTGGGCGCCGCTTCCGCTGAACAGGCGCATCCGTTCGAGGACCGCCTCGGCCGTGGGGTGCTCCATCCGGTCCACGATCCGTCCGTCGGCGAGATACAGCACCAGGTCGGAGTGGGCGGCGGCCCCGGGGTCGTGGGTGACCATGACGACGGTCTGCCCCAGCTGGTCGACGGCCTCGCGCAGGAACCCCAGCACCTCCAGGCCGGCCCGCGAGTCGAGGTTGCCGGTCGGCTCGTCGGCGAAGATCAGCTCGGGCCGGGACGCGAGGGCGCGGGCGCAGGCGACCCGCTGCTGCTGGCCGCCGGACAGCTGGGACGGCCGGTGCCGCAGCCGGTTGCGCAGTCCGAGCGTGTCGATGACCTGGTCCAGCCACTTCTCGTCGGGTTTCCGGCCCGCGATGTCCATCGGCAGGGTGATGTTCTCGGCCGCGTTCAGCGTCGGGATCAGATTGAACGACTGGAACATGAAGCCGATGCGGTCCCGGCGCAGCCGGGTCAGCTCCCGGTCCTTCAGAGCGGTGATCTCGGTGTCCCCGAGCCACACCTGCCCGGCGGACACGGTGTCGAGCCCGGCCAGACAGTGCATCAGCGTGGACTTCCCCGAGCCCGAAGGGCCCATCACCGCGGTGAAACGGCCGCGCGTGATGTCCACGTCGACCGAGTCGAGGGCGAGCACCGCCGTCTCGCCCGAGCCGTACGCCTTCGTCAGGCCCCGGGCGCGGGCGGCGACACCGTCGGCTTCCGCGCGGCCGAGGGAGTGCTCAGCGGCAGCAGTGGACAAAACGGCCTCCCTGCTCGAACGAGTTCGCATTCCGGGCGTTCCCGGACGAGCCTAATGTGATCCAGTCCACACCGGGTATCCCCCCGAAGTCCGAGGCGGCCTCCGTCGCAGGTCGGGCACCGGATGTCGGTGTAAGGGACATGAGTGTCGCGCCCCTACGGGGTGCGGCGGCCACTGCTCGCGACGTGGAAGCGTGCTCGGTCGGTATATGGGCCCCTTGCCGTGCTAGCACTCCGGCGCTAGCGTCGAGGCATGGCCAAGACCCAGCTGAACGTACGGGTGGACGAGGACACGGCGCGAGCCGCCCGGGAGCGAGCCCTGGAGCGCGGGATGAGTGTCAACCGGTACATCGAGGAGCTGGTCAGACAGGACACCGGAGAGGTGGGCCACACCTTCGTGGAGTCCGCGGCCGATTTCATGAAGCAGTACGAGGCGGTCTTCGCCGAGGAGTTCGACGGCGCCCCCGTCCCGACGACGTCGAAAGCGACGGGGGAACCCGGGGGCGGGCGCGAGGGACGTCACTGATCCCTTGAGCCAGCTCAGAATCGACCTCGCCTGGCTGCTGATGGTCGCCGAACAGAAGACGCCCGGAGATCCCCAGGTCAGCGACTGGGGCGCCCTCGTCGCGGCCGTCGCCCGGCACGACGCGCAGATCTTCGACGTCCCCGTCTACGACACCCCGCACGCCCGCGCCGCCTCCCTCCTGCAACTCCTGATGCACGTCCCCGCCCTGGAGCGCTCCAACGCGCTGTTCGCCTCCGCCGTCGCCTACGGCTACCTCGTCGCCAGCGGAGTCAAGGTCGTCACCTCGGCCGAGCAGGTGCGCGAACTGGCCAGACTCGTCAAGAGCGGCGAGGTCACGGTGCAGGACATCGCCCAGGAACTGCGCCAGTGGAGCCGGTGAACGACGACCGCCCGCGGCCTCGCCGGGCCGACAGGACAGACGGCCCCTAGTCCGCGACCTCCTCGTCTAGGCCGGAGCGCCGGGCCCGGCCCAGGACGTGGTGGGAGCTGGGCAGGCGCGGGCCCCGCGGCGGCAGCGACAGCTCCTTGACCGACTCGATCTCGAAGGCCGCGGCCTCGATCGCGCCCATCGGGTCGCGGGACACGTGGCAGCCGCCGAACAGCAGGGGCCACACCGTGTGGTCCAGCGCCCGCCGGGTCGTGCGCATCACCCGGCCGCCGCCCCCGCCGTGCTCGAAGAACCGCAGCTCACCGCCGGGACGCAGCACCCGCCGGATCTCCCGCAGCGCACGCTCCACATCCCGCACGCTGCACAGGACCAACGACACGACGGCCGCGTCGAACGCCTCGCTCTTGACCGGCAGGGCCTCCGCCGCGCCCGGCACGACATCCACCGGGACATCGGCACGCAGGGCCGCCTCCAGGGCCAACTTCCGCAGGGAGCGCTCCGGTTCGATCGCCACGACCTCCGCGACCGTACGCGGGTAGTGCGCGAAGTTCAGACCGTTGCCGGCGCCGATCTCGATGACCCGCCCCGAGAGCCCGGCGAGCAGCTCGTCGCGCAACGGACCCACCATCGGCTCCGCCGACACGCTCAGCCGGGCGTAGAACCGGGCGAACAGGGGGTGGCGCACGGTGTCCTTGCCGGCACGGACCATGACGGGCCTCCCGAGGAGGACGACAGATACCCGGATTGTCCCCCGTCGGGCACCGGCTCACCCGTCCCGCGCCGAGCAACGGACACGACGGCGCCCGCCGCGCGGCCCTGGGGAGACGGTCGCGCGACGGGCGCCGGTCGTACGGCGGGCGGTGTTCCGAGGTGCCGCGAGGTCAGGCGATGAAGTTCCGCACCTGCTCGTAAACGCGGTGGTCGTTGTTCATCTCGTCGTGCGAGACACAGCCGACCTCGACGTTCGTGGCCCCGTTCAGGATCGCGGTGGTGTCCGGGGTGAGCGCGTCGTCGCAGTTCGACCAGTAGCTGGCGTACGACACACCGCCCGGTGTCTCGTCACCGGAGTTGAGCGAGGTCAGGAACGAGCTGCCGGTGTACATCTCGGCACACGAGGTGTACAGCCAGCGGCACCAACCCGCCACGGTCGTCCCGTGGTTGACACCCGCCGTGGAGACGAAGTCGTCGACGTACGCCGTCCCGCCGAGGTTCTTCAGGTAGTAGCGGGAACTGAGCGCGCCCATCGAGTGGACGACCACGTCGACCTTGGAGGCGCCCGTCGAGGCGAGCACGCTCTGGATCTTCGTCTTCAGCTGCGCGGCCGTCGTGGCGTTCGACTGGCCCCAGTCGTACGACCAGGAGTGCAGCTCCGAGGCGGTGTAACCGTCCGCCTTGAAGTACGCGATCCAGTCGTCCCAGCTGCTGGACGAACTGCTCAGACCGTGCACGAAGACGACCGGGTTGTGGGTCGCGGCCCGAGCGGGGGCCGCGGAGAAGGTGAGGGACAGCAGGAGCGTGCTGGTCACGGTCGCGAGGGCCGTGGCGATACGGCGCATGCGGCGATGCATGGAGCCTCCTGAAACGGGTGGGGTTCGTCAGGAGTGTCAGCGGGGTCTACGCGCGCCGCATCGGTGAAATCGCCGGTCTTTACTGGTCGGTTAACTCGCAAGTAACGTGATGAGTGTGGTGACTCCGGTGAACCCCCCACGACTTCCGCATCGCTCGCCACCGCCCCCCAGGACCGCGCGGCCGAGCCCGGACACGGCATCGGCCGCCGCGCCGACGCCCCCCGAAGGCGTGCCCGCGCCGCCCCGAGGCGGCCCGTCCGCGCCGGGCCGGGGCGCCGATTCAGCCGCGTCCGGCCAGCGCGCCGCCGGCCCCTCCGCGTCCGGCCCGGCCGAGCGGGGCGTGCCCGCGCCCGCGCTGTCCGAAGGCGTGCGCGTACGTCTGCTGCACGCCGCCCACGGCGATCCGCGCGCCGCCGCCGAACTCGCCGCCGCCCTGACCCCGCGCCAGGCCATCGGGCTCGACCCGCTGCCCGCCGAGCCGTTCACGCTCGCCCCCGCGCTGCTGCGGGCTCACCGGCGGGACATCAGGGCCCTGCCCGACGACACCCGCTTCCTGCTGCTCCTCGCCGCGGCCGACCAGTACCCGATCCCGACCCACGCCTACGAGCGGGCCGTCACGGCCGCCGGACTCGACACCCGGCCCCTCGACGCGGCCGAGGCGGCGGGCATCGCGGACGCCACGGCCCAGGGCGTCGTCTTCCGGGACGCCTGGACCCGTGTCGCCGTCTACGAGTCCGCCTCCACGGCCGACCGCCGCACGGCCCACCGCCTCCTCGCCGGAGTCCTCAGCGGCGAGGGCGAGAGACCCAGACGCTCCTGGCACCGGGCCGCCGCCGCCCTCGGCCCGAGCCGCCGACTCGCCGCCGAACTCCGGCTCGCGGCGAAGGTGGCACGTGCCATCGGGGAGCCCGCGCTGGCCTCCGCCCTCGCCGAACGCGCCGCCGGCCTCACCCCCGACCCCGCCGAACGCATGCCCCTGCTCACGCGGGCGGCGGCGGAGGCCTGGCAGTCGGGCGACGGAGACCGGGCCCGCCGGCTCGTCGCCGCCACCGACGACGACGCCCTCGCCGGCCTCCTGGCCCTCCGCTCCGGCAACGCCTCCGAGGCCTTCGACGCCCTGCTCACCGCCACGGTCCGGCACGGCGGCGGCCACGCCCCGGACACGGCTGCCCATCTGTTGGCACGAGCCACCGAGGCCGCCATCTACACCGGGGACCTGCGCCGCTGCCGGGAGGCCGCCGCGGTCGCCGACCGGCTCGGCATCCTGCCGCCGAGCACCCTCGGCGCACTGGCCGCCGCGTTCGAGGGACGCTACGACGACGCCCGTGACGTCCTCGAAGCCGCGGCGGGTCGTTGCGGCCCCGGCGGTGACCCCACCGGCCTGATCCACGCCGGGATCGCCGCCCTGCTCCTCGGCGACCACACCCGCGCGTTCACCGCCACCGCCCGCGCCGCCGCCTCCGCACGCGCCAGGGGCGAGACGGTGACCGTGCCGCAGGCCATGGAGTTCCGGGCGTACGCCGAGTTCTGGACCGGACGCCCCAGGGCCGCCGAGGCCGCCGCCGTGGAGGCCCTGCGGCAGGCGTACGCCACCGGGCAGGACAACGGGGCCTGCCATCTCCAGGCGGCCCTCGCGATGTTCGCGGCCGTCACCGGGGACGAGCAGGTGTGCCGGGAGCGCGCCGAGTCCGCCCGCGCCCACGCGCTGGAACGGGGCCTCGGACTCCCGGCCGCGCTCGCCATGTACGCCCTCGCCTTCCTCGACCTCGCCGCCGGCCGCTACGCCGCGTCGGCGGCCCGTCTGCGCGCACTCGCAGGGTTCGGCCCCGGGCACGGGCACCGGGCCATCCGTCACCTCGCCACCCCGCACTACGTCGAGGCCGCCGTCCGCACCGGCGACACCCGCGTGGCCCGCGCCGCGCACGCCGACTACGACCACTGGGCCCGCACCGTCCGCAGCGCCGACGACCTCGCCCTCAGCGCCCGCTGCCGGGCGCTGCTCGCGACGGGGGAGGAGGCCGTGGAGCACTACCGCGCCGCGCTCGACCTGCACGCCTCCGGCACCCGTGACTTCGAACGGGCCCGCACGGAACTGCTGTTCGGCAGCGCGCTGCGGCGGCTCCGCAACCGCACCGAGGCGCGCGACCGGCTGCACAGCGCGCTGGAGGCCTTCGACCACTTCGGCTCGCCCCACTGCGCCGACCAGGCCCGCGGCGAGCTCCGCGCCCTCGGCGAGCGGGCCCCCGCCGCTCCGGGCCCCGACGATCTCACCGGCCGGCTCACGGCCCAGCAACTGACCATCGCCCGCATGGCCGCGGACGGCGCCACGAACCGGGAGATCGCCGCCCGCCTCCTCCTCAGCCCCCGCACGATCGACCACCACCTCCGCGGCGTCTTCGCCCGCCTGGGCATCAGATCCCGCATCGAACTGGTCCGCCTGCTGGGAGAAGCGGAAAGCTGAGCGCGGCGGGCACGGTGCCGGAACCCGACAACCCGCCGTCCTGCGCTCCCCCGGACACGTGTGCTGTCACCGCTGCGGGCAGTCGTTCCGCAGTGCGGAACGGGTGGGCACCGCCCACGATGCCGGGGGCCCCGTCCTGAGGGCCGCTACACGGCCTCCCGCGCCGCGAAGGCCCCCGCGTCCCACGCGCCGCCCAGCGTCGGGGCCAGCCAACCGCCCGCCCGCGCCCGGAACTCCGCCGGTTCCAGCGCGCCCGCGCCCTGCGGCACCGCCCCCAGCAGCGGCGCTCCCGCCACCACCGGCAGGTCCGCCACATTGCAACGGGACGCCAGATCCGGGGCCGTGGGCCAGCTGCCGATGACGACACCCGTCAGTCCCACCTCCCGCGCGGCGAGTTCGCGGGCCGTCAGCTCGGTCGTGTTGAGCGTGCCCAGCCCGGCCGAGGCCACCAGCAGCACCGGCGCGCCCAGCAGCCGCGCCGTGTCCGCCAGCGTGCCGCCCGCCTCGTCGAAGCGGACCAGGAGGCCGCCCGCGCCCTCGACCAGGACCAGGTCGTGGTCGGTCGTGAGCTTCGCCGCCGCCTCGGCGACGTCCTCGGGGTGGACCGGGGTGAGCCCGGACCGCCGGGCGGCGGTCGCGGGAGCCAGCGGCTCCGGATAGCGGGCGAGTTCGTGCGCGGCGACGGTGTCCCCGGCGAGCCGTACCACCTCGTCCGCGTCGCCGCGCTCGTCCGGCCGTACCCCGGTCTGCGCGGGCTTGAGCACCGCCACGGACCGGCCGGCGGCCGCCGCCACCGCGGCGACGGCCGCCGTGACGACCGTCTTGCCGACCTCCGTGCCCGTTCCCGTCACCACCAGGATCGCCATGTCATCCCTCCCGTGCCGCCGCGCACACCGCGCGCGCGATCCGTGCCACGTCCTCGTCACCGGTGACGTACGGCGGCATCGTGTAAACGAGGTCGCGGAACGGCCGCAGCCACACGCCCTCGCGCACCGCGGCCTCCGTCGCCGCCTTCATGTCCACCTCGTGGTCGAGCTGGACGACACCGATGGCGCCGAGGACCCGGACGTCCTTCACCCCCGGCACGTCGAGCACCGGGGCCAACCCCTCCCGCAGTCCCGCCTCGATCCGCCGGACCTCCGCGAGCCAGTCCTGCCCCAGCAGCAGTTCGATCGAGGCGAGCGCCACGGACGCGGCCAGCGGATTGCCCATGAACGTCGGCCCGTGGGCGAGGACGGGCACCTCGCCCCGCGAGATCCCGTCGGCCACCCGCGCCGTGCACAGCGTCGCGGCCATCGTCAGATAACCGCCGGTCAGCGCCTTCCCCACGCACATCACATCCGGTGTCACCGCCGCGTGCTCCGCCGCGAACAGCGCGCCCGTCCGGCCGAACCCGGTCGCGATCTCGTCGAACACCAGCAGCACGTCGTGCGCGTCGCACGCCTCGCGCAGCACCCGCAGATACGCGGGGGAGTGGAACCGCATCCCGCCCGCGCCCTGCACCACCGGCTCCACGATCACGGCGGCCAGTTCGTCGGCGTGCCGCTCGACCGCCGAGCGCAACCGTTCCGCGTACGCCTCGTCGTACTCCGCCGGCGGCGCCTCGACGAACACCTGCCGCGGCAGCACGCCCTGCCACAGCTCGTGCATCCCACCGTCGGGGTCGCACACCGACATGGGCTGCCAGGTGTCGCCGTGGTAGCCGCCGCGCCAGGTGAGCAGGCGCTGCTTGCCGGGGCGGCCGAGCGAACGCCAGTACTGAAGGCACATCTTGACGGCGACCTCGACCGACACCGAACCCGAGTCGGCGAGGAACACATGCTCCAGACCGTCGGGCGACATGTCGACAAGGCGCTTCGCCAGCCGAACGGCGGGCTCGTGGGTGAGCCCGCCGAACATCACATGGCTCATCCGGTCGAGCTGCTCGCGCGCGGCCTCGTTGAGCACCGGGTGGTTGTAGCCGTGGATGGCCGACCACCAGGACGACATGCCGTCGACGAGTTCGCCCGAGCCGTCGGCGAGCCGCAGCCGGACCCCGCTCGCCGACTCCACGACGAGCGGCTCGACCCGGCCCGGCATCGGACCGTACGGATGCCACACATGCCGTCGGTCGAGGTCCAGCAACTCGGCCACGCTCAGGTCGGGCGCCTCAGGCATTGGGCGCGAGATCCGTTCCCGCACCCCGACGGCGCACGGCGACGAGGTCCGTCCGGGCCTCGCCCGTCTGCGGGGTCGCCGTGGAGGAGGAGGTGGCCGCGGCAGCCGCGGAACCGCAGACGCCGCCCCCCTCGTGCGACCCGCACCCGCCACCGCTGTCGTGGGACCCGCAGCCACCGCCGCCCTCGTGGGTACCGCACCCGGCGCTCTCGTGGGACCCGCAGCCGCCCCCGGCCGCCCGGTGCTCCGGCAGCGTGACCTGGTCGGCGCCCTCCACCTCGAACCCGGCGTCCGCGATCATCTCCAGGTCGGCCTTGCCGGCCTGGCCCTCGCTGGTGAGGTAGTCGCCGAGGAAGATCGAGTTGGCCAGGTGCAGCGCGAGCGGCTGCATCGTCCGCAGATGCACCTCGCGGCCACCGGCGATGCGCACCTCGACGTCCGGGCAGACGAACCGCACCATGGCGAGGATCCGCAGGCACCGCTGCGGCGTGAGGTTCCACTCCTTCGCCAGCGGGGTGCCCTCGAACGGGATCAGGAAGTTGACCGGCACCGAGTCCGGGTCGAGTTCGCGCAGCGAGAAGACGACGTCGACGAGGTCCTCGTCGGTCTCGCCCATGCCCGCGATCAGACCGGAGCACGCCGACAGACCCGCCGCGTGCGCCTTCTGCACGGTGTCCACCCGATCGGCGTACGTGTGGGTGGTCGTGATCTCCCCGTACGTCGACTCCGACGTGTTGAGGTTGTGGTTGTACGCGTCCGCGCCAGCCTCGCGCAGCCGTTCGGCCTGACCGTCGGAGAGCAGACCCAGACAGGCGCACACCTCGACGCCCTCGTTCTCCTCCTTGATGGCCTTGATGGTGCCCGCGACCCGGTCGACGTCACGGTCCGTCGGGCCGCGCCCGGACGCCACCAGACACACCCGCTTGGCACCGCCGGCGAGACCGGCCGCGGCGGCCTTCGACGCCTCGTCGGGCTTCAGCCAGGTGTACTTGAGGATCCCGGCCGTCGAGCCGAGCCGCTGGGAGCAGTACGAGCAGTCCTCGGGACACAGCCCGGACTTCAGGTTGACGAGATAGTTCAGTTTCACCCGTCGCCCGAACCAGTGCCTGCGCACCTTTCCGGCCGCGGCCACCACGTCGAGCAGGTCGTCGTCGGAGGTGCCGAGGACGGCGAGCGCCTCGGCACGGCTCAGCGGCTCGCGCCGGAGCCCCTTGTCCACCAGCGTGTTCAGCAGGTCCATGAGAGCCGATCCTGTCCTACCGGACCGCTCCCGGCCAAGGAGACTTCGGACAACAGAGTCGGATCGACGTGTGGGTATCGCCACATCGTGGGCGACCGGCCGTCCCGTTAGTGTCTGTGCACTGCCTACAAAAGCCCCTGCCGCGCTGCCCGATGACAGCACCGGCACCGAGGGCTGCCCACGCGACCCCCGGAGGACTCATGGCGTTCGGCTGGATCGACGAGCAGGCGTCGGCGCGCCGCCGCGCCGGGCTCGTACGGACCCTGCGCCCCCGCCCCGCCGACTCGCCCCTGCTCGACCTCGCGAGCAACGACTATCTGGGGCTGGCCCACCACCCCGAGATCATCGAGGGCGCGGCCGAGGCGGCACGCACCTGGGGTGGCGGGGCGACCGGCTCCCGGCTCGTCACCGGCACCACCGAACTCCACGGCGAGCTGGAGCGCGAACTGGCCGCCTTCTGCGGCTTCGAGGCCGCCCTCGTCTTCTCCTCCGGCTACGCCGCCAACCTCGCCGCCGTCACCGCGCTCGCCCCGCACGGCTCGCTGGTCGTGTCCGACGCGGGCAACCACGCCTCCCTCATCGACGGCTGCCGGCTGGCCCGCGGGACCACCCAGGTCGTCGAGCACGCCGACCCGGAGGCGGTCCGCAAGGCGCTCGGCACGGCCAAGGGGCCCGCGATCGCGGTCTCCGACACCGTGTTCTCGGTGGACGGCGACGCCGCCCCGCTGGCCGGACTGGCCGCCGCGTGCCGCGCGTACGGCGCCGGGCTCGTCGTGGACGACGCCCACGGGCTCGGTGTCCTCGGCGACGGCGGCCGGGGAGCGCCGTACGCGGCGGGGCTGGCGGGCGCCCCCAATGTCGTCGTGACGGTCACCCTGTCGAAGTCGCTGGGCAGCCAGGGCGGTGCCGTCCTCGGACCGGCGAAGGTCATCGACCACCTGGTCAACGCGGCCCGCACGTTCATCTTCGACACGGGGCTCGCCCCGGCGGCGACGGGCGCCGCCCTCGCCGCGCTCAGGCTGCTGCGCCGTGAGCCGGAGCGGGCCGCGCGGGCCCGTGAGGTGGCGAGGGCGCTGCACACACGGCTGACGGCGTCGGGCCATGAAGCGGTGCGGCCCGACGCCGCCGTGGTGTCCGTACGGGCGCCGTCTCCGGATCAGGCGGTGCGGTGGGCGGCGGACTGCCGGGAGGCGGGTCTCGCCGTCGGCTGCTTCCGCCCGCCGTCGGTGCCCGACGGCATCTCGAGGCTGCGGTTGACCGCCCGGGCGGATCTCACCGAGGGGCAGATCGACCGAGCCGTGGGAATCATCGGCGATACGCGACCGTGAGTCGGCGTCGCGGCCGTGCGTCGCCAGAAGCGGAACCTGTGGTGCGGTCGGTGGTGCTCACCGAAGCGTGGTGACGAATCCCTCCCATGCCTCGGGGGTGAACAGCAGGGCGGGCCCCGCCGTGTTCTTCGAGTCGCGCACGGCCACCAGTCCGGCCAGTCGGCCGGACCCGGGACGGGCCGTTTCCACACAGTTGTTCATCCCAGTGCTGCGGCTGCTGCGCAGCCATCGCACACCGCGTAGGGCGGTACTGGTGGGTACGTTCCGAGGCAGAGCTGACATGGCGCCTCCTTACGCGCCGGAAGCTGGCCCTGAGCCAGTCCGGCGATGTAATCCAACGAGTCCTCGGGCGAAAGGGCGTGGATCTGAAGGGTGTTGAAGGCCTCGACATAAGCCCTGAGGTCTTCTTTCCGTTCGAGGTAGAGGCTACTCGTCAAGTGGTCGAGAACAACCACGTCCAGATCGGATGTGCTTTGAAAGGAGAAAATTACGAAAGGACCGGTGATGCCGATGTGCGCCCCGGCAGTGAACGGCAGCACCTGGAGTCTCACTTGAGGCAGACGCGCCGCCTCGACCAACCGCTCCAGCTGACGGGCCATGACCTCGGGTCCGCCCACCTCACGCCGTAGAACACCCTCGTCGAGCACGGCGCTCAGCTCCATCGGGGGACGTCCGCGCAGCACGTCCTGCCGTGCGAGCCGCACTTCCACGAGCGCGTCGATTTTGTCGTCTTCCAGCCCCTCCACCGCGGCCCGCGTCACCGCCCGCGCGTACTCGGGGATCTGCAGCAGGCCCGGCACGACCGAGGTCTCCAGGGTACGCATCCCGCTCGCCTGCGACTCCAGACTGATGAAGTCCCGGTACGTCGGCGGCAGCACCCCTCGGTACGCGTGCCACCAGTTGTGCCGTCCGCCTCCGTCCTCGGAGCCCGCCAGCGCCATCAGCAGTTCCCGTAACTCGGCGTCGTCGACCGCGTAGGCGTCCAGCAGTCGGTGGACGTCCGCGGGTTTCACCCCGCTGGCGCCCGTCTCGATGCGGCTCACCTTCGACTGGTGCCAGCCCACGAGACGGGCGGCCTCGATGCTGGTGATGCCGACGCGGGTGCGCAGGAGGCGCAACTCGGCGCCGAGCTTGCGGCGGCGCACCGCCGGACCGTATTGCATGGATGTCTCCTTCCGCCCGGCGCGCGAAGTCGGGTGACGGGAGAGGATGGCCCGAAGGCCCCCTCGAATACGGTCGACCGTCGGAGAGTTCACCGCTTCGAGCGACAGATATATGCATATCTTGGTGGATCACCACGCGTGACGGCCCAGGTAGTGGCACTCTGGCGCGAAGCACCAGTCCGGGACCGTACTCGAATCATCCGCTCCCAGTCGGACATCGGTCCCGTGGGAAAGGGACGCACCGCCATGGCAGATCACCAGGAAGCATCCGTCACTCTGCCGAGCGATCCCGCCTCGGTGTCCGCGGCCCGGAGATACGTCGCCACCGTGCTGGCCGAATGGGGCCTGCCGAGCGACACGGACATCGCGGACACCGTGCGCCTGATCGTGTCCGAACTCGCGACCAACGCCGTTCAGCACACCTTCGGTCAGTCACCCACGTTCACGGTGGACCTCGTCCTCGACCGTGACGAGCATCTGCGCATCGGCGTCACCGACAGTCATCCGCGTTTCCCGAAACGCCTGCCCGCCGCCGTCCAGCAGGACAACGGGCGGGGCATGGTCATCATCCGCTGGCTGACCGCCGAGTGCGGCGGGCGGCTGAGCGTCGGACCCACGCGGGAGGGCGGCAAGACGGTGGCGATCGAGCTTCCGTGGGCCGTCCCCGTGCAGCCGGTCAGGGCAGGCGGTCCGCAGGAGCCCTGACGGAGTCCCGCCCCTGGGGAGCGGGGACCGTCCCGCCGGGGCGCGGCGCGGTCGACGTGGGGTTCCCGCGGACGGCGCGTCCCACCAGCTTCGGGAGCAGGCCCCACAGCAGCAGACAGCCCACGAGCGTGCCACCGCCGGCGGTGNNNNGCCGAGGCCGGCCAGCCGGGACGAGACCCGGACGATGGTGGGCTTGGCGTTCTGCTGGAACAGTGCGCGGTGCAGGGCGGCCGGGGTGGTGAAGAGGGCCGCCGCGAGGACCGCCAGCAGCAGCGTGGTGACGTACGTGGCGCGCTGGAACGAGTCCAGGTCCGGAAAACGCGGGGTGAAGGCCAGCGTCAGCAGGAACGCGAAGAGGATCTGCACCCCCGTCTGGGTGACCCGCAGCTCCTGCAGCAACTCGGAGAAGTTGCGGTCGGCCCGCTCGAGAGGCGTCTCGTTGCGAGCGGGGCTGATGCGTTCGTCGGCCATGGCTGTACGAGTAACCATCCGGGCCCGTGTCACGCCCGCCGAGGAGGGGGCGAAGGAGGGTTCCGGGGCACTCGGGGAGCGACCTGGGAGCGGCCG
>NZ_LIQX01000460.1 GCF_001418475.1 Streptomyces ossamyceticus
CCCGAGAACGGCTCGCCCCGGCCCCCCGGCACGAGCCGTTCCGCACATCACCCACCGTGACCGCCCGCCCAGCGATTCGTTACTCCATGCGAGACCACGAACAGGTGGCCGGAACGGAGGGGGCGGGGCGTGGGCATGCCGGGCGCACCGAAACGATCGGACGCGTACAGCAGGGAACGGCTTGAGCCGGAGGTAGCCACGGCCCGGAACTGGGTCGATCTGATGCGGCGGCTCGGTCTCAAGCCGAGTGGCGGCCAAAGGCGGGTGCTGCAGGAGCACGTAAGCCGCCATGGGTTGGACACCAGCCACTTCACGCAACGCAGCCCTTGGCGCAAGTATCCCGACGCCGCCATCGCGGAAGCCGCCGCGTCCTCGTCCTCGCTTCGGGAAGTCGCCCTGAAACTCGGCGCCACGCCGGCGACAGGGACCCTGTCCCACATCCGGCGCCGCATCCGCGCCGCCGGCATCGACATCGGCCACTTCCCGGGAATCCACCGGCCCGGACTGGACCTGCCCTTCACTCCGGAAGAACTTCGGACGGCCGCGGCCTCAGTCACCAGCCTGCGTGGCCTGGCACGGACGCTGGGCGTTCCCGATGACAGCCGCTCCCGGACGACGTTGAGTCGGATGCTGGCGGACCAACACATCGACGTCGGCCACTTCTCGTACCGGCGGTCAGCCATTCCCGAGGACGAGTTGTCGAACCTGGTACGGACGGCCACCAGTTACGCGGACGTCATGCGCGGTCTCGGCATGGAGGTCAACGACACGAATCACCGACGTGTACGACGCGCCGCCTCCCGCCTCGGTCTCGACACCAGCCACTTCAAGCGCCGGTCCTGGGGACGCCCCGAGCGCCCGGCGCCCGCACCCACCGCACCCCGGGTGTTGGTGGTCCTGCCCGAGCAATCCGGACGGACGAACAGGACCCGCCTGCACCAGGCTCTGGCCGAGATCGGGGTGCCCTACGCATGCGTGGAGTGCGGTAATACCGGGGAGTGGCGGGGACGCCCCATCACTTTGCAGATCGACCATGTCAACGGGAACTGGCGGGACAATCGCCGGGAGAACCTGCGCTACCTGTGCCCCAACTGCCATGCCCTGACGGAAACGTGGTGTCGCCAGAAGAGCGGAGTCCCCCTCGCAGGGCAGCCCGACAGCCCCGTACACTGAGTGCCGCCGGTCGAGCGTGATGACCGTTTTGAGCGGCCGTGATGGAATTGGCAGTCATGCTGGGTTTAGGTCCCAGTGGGTTCACACCCGTGTGGGTTCGAGTCCCACCGGCCGCACACACGGAGAGGACCGCCCACCGGGCGGTCCTCTCTCGCGTCAGCCCAGCAGCTCCCTCACCACCGGCACCAGCGCCCTGAACGCCTTGCCTCGGTGGCTGATCGCGTTCTTCTCGTCGGCGGTCAGTTCGGCGCAGGTGCGGGTGCCGCCGTCCGGCTGGAGGATCGGGTCGTAGCCGAAGCCGTTCGTGCCGGTGGGGGTGTGGCGGAGTACGCCCCTCAGCCGGCCCTCCACGACGCGTTCCGTGCCGTCCGGCAGGGCGAGGGCGGCGGCGCAGGCGAAGTGGGCGCCGCGGTGCTCCTCGGCGATGTCCGAGAGCTGGGCGAGGAGGAGTTCGAGGTTGGCGCGGTCGTCGCCGTGCCGGCCGGCCCAGCGGGCGGAGAAGATGCCCGGGGCGCCGTGGAGGACGTCCACGCAGAGTCCGGAGTCGTCGGCGACGGCCGGGAGACCGGTGGCCTGCGCGAGGGCGTGTGCCTTCAGCAGGGCGTTCTCGGCGAAGGTGACGCCGGTCTCCTTGACGTCGGGGATGTCCGGGTAGGCGTCCGCGCCGACGAGGTCGTGGGGCAGACCTGCGTCGGCGAGGATCGCCTTCAGCTCGGTGATCTTTCCGGCGTTGCGGGTGGCGAGGATCAGGCGGGTCATGCCCTCAGTATCCCGGCGCCCGCCCCGTCGACGGTCACGGGTCACCTGTCCCCGCGCCGCCGGGGCCGTGCGTCGTCCTACGACGTGCAGACGTTCGTCAGTTCCTTGGCGGCGTCCGTGATGCCGCTGATGTCGGGGGTCGCGTCGCCCTTGTCGACGGACGTCTGGACGTTCTCCACGGCCTTCTGGAGGTCGTCGACGGCCTTGTTGACGTCGGCGTTGTCGGTCTTGTCGCCGATCTCCTTGAGGTTGTCGTCGATGGAGTTGAGCGACTCCTCCAGCTGCGACGGGTCGTTGGACGCGTTCTCGACGGCCTGCTGGAGGTCGGACACGCTGTTGGTGATGGCCTCGGCGGTCTGGACGCAGTCCAGGGCCTTGTTCACGGCGTCGCAGCCGGTGGTGAGACCGGCGGTCAGCGCGACGGCTGCAACGGCTCCGGCGATGGCGGTCGTACGACGTCGGCGGCTCGCGGCCATGGAACGGTCCTCCTACTGGTTGCAGGCCTGACGGCCTCCGGTGGTGGTGCGGGTACGGCTTGCGCCGGTGTGGCCGGGCGCACGGTGGTGTGCCGTGCGCCCGTACTCCTAGGGACGCCGCCGGATGCGCCGTGGTTGCGACCGGCGGCCGTTCTTCTTGGGGTGCCCTTTACCTTTCGAGGACCGATTCGAGCGCCTTGCCCTGGAGGGCGGCCAGGTCGGTGCAGCCGGCGACGGCCAGGTCCAGCAGGGCGTTGAGCTCCTCGCGGGCGAAGGGCTCGGCCTCGGCGGTGCCCTGGACCTCGACGAAGCGGCCGTCGCCGGTGCAGACGACGTTCATGTCGGTGTCCGCCTTGACGTCTTCCTCGTAGCAGAGGTCGAGCAGCGGGACGCCGCCGACGATGCCCACGGAGACGGCGCTGACGGTGCCGGTCAGCGGCTGGCGGCCGGCCTTTACGAGCTTCTTGCGCTGGGCCCAGGCGACGGCGTCGGCCAGGGCCACGTACGCGCCGGTGATCGCCGCCGTGCGCGTGCCGCCGTCGGCCTGCAGGACGTCGCAGTCGAGGACGATGGTGTTCTCGCCGAGCGCCTTGTAGTCGATGACGGCGCGCAGGGAGCGGCCGATGAGGCGGGAGATCTCGTGGGTACGGCCGCCGATCTTGCCGCGTACGGACTCGCGGTCGCCGCGGGTGTTGGTGGAGCGGGGCAGCATGGAGTACTCGGCGGTGACCCAGCCCTCGCCGCTGCCCTTGCGCCAGCGCGGGACGCCTTCGGTGACGGAGGCGGTGCAGAAGACCTTGGTGTCGCCGAAGGAGACGAGGACGGAGCCCTCGGCGTGCTTGCTCCAGCCGCGTTCGATGGTGACAGGGCGGAGCTGTTCGGGCGTGCGGCCGTCGATTCGAGACATGGCGATGAGCCTAGCCGCAGTGGCGGAAGGGGCCGCTCCCGCATACGGAGGGCCCCTGCGCGTGGGCTGACGGGGACCGACGTGGGCGGTCCCGGATCAGCGGTCGATCACATCATGTCCTCGATCTCCGCGGCGATCGGGTCCGCGTCGGTGCCGATGACGACCTGCACGGCGGTGCCCATCTTGACGACGCCGTGGGCGCCGGCTGCCTTGAGGGCGGCCTCGTCCACGAGGGAGGGGTCGTTGACCTCGGTGCGCAGCCGGGTGATGCAGCCCTCGATCTCGTCGATGTTGTCGAGGCCGCCGAGCCCGGCGACGATCTTCTCAGCCTTACTGGCCATGGCGATTCTCCCTGATATACCTGATCTGAGCCGCTTTGCCGTGCAGGATCGTTCGCGACTGGTCTACACCACCGAACGGGTCCCCGCCAAGCGGACGCCGACGGAGAACGGCGAGCGAGGGCCGGACAGCGGCGGGCGAAGGCCGGGTGACGGCGCGACAGAGGCCCGACGGCGGCCGAGTGACGGCATGACGAGGCCCGGGCGGCGGCCGGGTGGCGGTCGAGGGACGGCCGCGTGACGGCCGAGCGGCGACCAGGCGGCGGGCCGGGCGACATCACGAAGGCATAAAACGGGAATCGCGGGTTCCTAGGCCCACCCCCAGCGTGCTACAACAGGTCTACACCACTGAATGGTGTAGACCTCTCCCGTGCTGCCCTCCCCCACACTCCCGTCCCTGGGCGGCGCCCTGCCTACTGGAGGAAGTTGTGACCACGGCCAGCGCCGCTCCCGCGGCCGCAGAAAACAAGGGCCCGACCTGGGGCTCACGCACCATGGCTGTGCTGCAGCGCATCGGCCGCAGCCTGATGCTGCCGGTCGCCGTCCTGCCGGCCGCCGCGCTGCTCGTGCGGCTCGGCACCACGGACATGCTGGGCAGCGAGTCGCTCCCCGGCTTCGTCACCAAGTTCGCGAGCTTCATGGCCGCCGGCGGCGGCGCGATCCTCGACAACATGCCGCTGCTGTTCGCCGTCGGCATCGCGATCGGCTTCGCCAAGAAGTCGGACGGCTCGACCGCGCTCGCCGCGGTCGTCGGCTACCTCGTCTTCCAGAAGGTCCTCGGCACCTTCACCGACCCCAACCTCCCCCAGGTGGCCACCGCCGTCGACGGCAAGGTCGTGATGGTGGACAAGGCGGTCAACGCCGGTGTCCTCGGCGGTGTGGTGATGGGTCTGGTCGTCGCCCTGCTCTACCAGCGCTTCTACCGCACCAAGCTGCCCGACTGGGCCGGGTTCTTCGGCGGCCGGCGCCTGGTGCCCATCCTGTCCGCCTTCGCGGGGCTGTTCATCGGCATCGTGTTCGGGTACATCTGGCCGGTCCTCGGTGCGGGTCTGCACCACTTCGGTGAGTGGCTGGTCGGTTCGGGCGCCGTCGGCGCGGGCATCTTCGGTGTCGCCAACCGCGCGCTGATCCCGATCGGCATGCACCACCTGCTGAACTCGTTCCCGTGGTTCCAGGCCGGTTCGTACGAGGGCAAGAGCGGTGACATCGCGCGCTTCCTCGCCGGTGACCCGACCGCCGGACAGTTCATGACCGGCTTCTTCCCGATCATGATGTTCGGCCTGCCGGCCGTCTGTCTCGCGATTTACCACACGGCCCGCCCCGAGCGCCGAGCGGTCGTCGGCGGCATGATGTTCTCCCTCGCGCTGACCTCGTTCGTGACCGGTGTGACCGAGCCGATCGAGTTCACGTTCATGTTCATCGCGCCCGTCCTGTACGCGGTCCACGCCGTGCTCACGGGTGTCTCCATGGCCCTGACCTGGGCACTCGGCATGAAGGACGGCTTCGGTTTCTCGGCCGGCGTGATCGACTTCGGCCTCAACCTGGGTATCGCCACCAAGCCCTGGGCCCTGATCCTGGTGGGCCTGTGCTTCGGCGCCGTGTACTACGTGGTCTTCCGGTTCGCGATCATCCGCTTCAACCTGCCGACGCCCGGCCGGGAGTCCGACGAGGAGCTGGCCGAGCTCCAGAAGGCGGAGGCCAAGTAGCAGCGGCCGACCAGCGGCGGCCCGGCCCCGCGCACGGAAGGCCCCCGGGGATCATCGCGATCCTCCGGGGGCCTTCTCGTGCGTACGTGCGGTGTCAGATCTCGTACGACGTCCGGGGCACGGCCAGCTCCACGGGGCCGTCGTACACGGTGCGGGCGTCGTCGAGGTTGACCCGGGGGTCCGTCCACGGCGGGATGTGGGTGAGCACGAGGCGGCGGGCGCCGGCGCGGGCCGCCGTCTCACCGGCCTCGCGGCCGTTGAGGTGCAGGTCCGGGATGTTCTCCTTGCCGTGGGTGAACGCGGCCTCGCACAGGAACAGATCGGCGTCGCGGGCCAGTTCGTCCAGGGTGTCGGTGACACCGGTGTCCCCGGAGTACGTCAGGATCCGCCCGTCGTGTTCGATGCGGATGCCGTACGCCTCCACGGGGTGGGCGACCCGTTCGGTGTGGACGGTGAAGGGGCCGATGTCGAAGGTGCTCGGCTTGACCGTGTGGAAGTCGAAGACCTCGCTCATGGAGGAGGCGGACGGGGTGTCGGCGTACGCCGTGGTCAGGCGCTGCTCGGTGCCCTCGGGGCCGTAGACCGGGATGGGGTCGCAGCGGCCGCCGTCGTGCCGGTAGTAGCGTGCGACGAAGTACGCGCACATGTCGATGCAGTGGTCGGCGTGCAGATGGCTGAGAAAGATCGCGTCGAGGTCGTAGAGACCGCAGTGGCGCTGCAACTCGCCGAGGGCACCGTTGCCCATGTCGAGAAGCAGCCGGAAGCCGTCGGCCTCTACGAGGTAGCTCGAACAGGCCGATTCCGCGGAGGGGAACGACCCCGAGCAGCCGACGACGGTGAGCTTCATGAGAGCTGGAACCTCCGCGCTGGCGTGAAGTCGTGACAGTCGTGTTGGTCGGTCGTGTCTGTCGGTCGTGACATACGAACGGGTCGCGCCGACCACGTTTTGCAGTCAGCGGGCTTGCGAAGAACGGACGGGGGTGCAACGAGTGGTGCGGTCCGTCGAGCGTAAGGCGCAAAAGGACGGGTCGCTCCTCCGCCAGGGGCCGTTGTGGGCGAACTCACCTGTGGTGTCACCGGTTCGGCTGGTGGTAGGGCCGTTGGGCCGCGCGTGAGCCGGGGTGAGGGGGCACTGAGGGGCGCGGG
>NZ_LIQX01000461.1:0-552 GCF_001418475.1 Streptomyces ossamyceticus
CACCCGCAGCGACTCGCAGTCCTCGTCCAGCTCGTCGAGGTTGACCGAGTTGAACGCCAGGAACGCCGACGTCCGCTCGTCGAAGAGCAGTTCGTGCCGGGACCGGCCCTGCCCGAAGTCGGGGAAACGCCCCTCGATCCCGACCGACACCCCCGTACGGTCCGCCGTGTCCCGCGCCCCCTCGTACACGGTCAGCCCGGGGATCCGGGCGAGCGCCCGGTACAGCGCGGCCTCCACCTTCGGCGGCAGCAGCTGCGCGGCCAGCAGCTCGGCGCCCTTCTCGAAGGCGTTCCGATCGGCGGCCTTGTCACCGGCCTTCGGTTCCTTGCCTGTCTTCACCCCGTACAGGTACCGGTACATTCCGTCGGCGTCGGACGGCAGTTCGTCCTCGGCTTCCCGGTAGGAGCCGACGAATCCCTTCATGCGCGGCACCACGGCGAGGCGCCGCTTGACCATCGTCCCGTCCTCCTCCTCCCATGACAGCCCGGCGTGCTTCCCGTCGACCGACCGCCAGAACTCCCGGGTCCCGAACGGATGCCCCTCCAGGGTCCG
>NZ_LIQX01000461.1:571-7207 GCF_001418475.1 Streptomyces ossamyceticus
CTTGGTGTAGACGAACTGGTCGTCCTCGATGGCGGGCGGCTTCCGCTTCCCGGCGACCTCGGCGGCCCGCTCCAGCACCTCGGTCGCGCTCCGGTCGCTGAGGGTGCCGCCCGACCGGTCGTCATCCTTGAGCACAGTGGGCGCCGAGGGCCCGGTGATGTGCTGGGTCACCACGGAGCCGACGACCACGGCGACGGTCAGGGCGGCGGCCACGGCGGGCGCGGCGAAGGCCGGCCGCCGCCAGAACGGCCGTACGACCACCGGACGCGAGGTGTCCGCGCTCTCGGTACGGTTCTCGATCTCCCGCATCAACTGCTCCCTCAGGACGCTGTGACGGCCCGGCGGCAACTCCCGCTCCACGGCGGCCGGAACGTCCGGGGCGGACGGGGCCTGCGGGGAAGCCGCCGCGTCCGGCGAGGGCGAGGCGTCCGGCGGGGACGGGATGTCGCGGGGGGACGGGTTCTCGTTCACTGGTTCCCCTCCTGGATGGGCCCGGCCACGGGTGTGCGGCCACCTTGTGTCTGTCCGCGCCCGGCGACGGGTTCCCCGGCGAGCGCCGTGGCGAGCTTCGCGCGGGCGCGGGAGAGGCGGGAGCGGACCGTGCCCACGGGAACGCCGAGCGCCTCCGCCGCTGCGGCGTAGTCGAGGCCGCCCCAGGCGCACAGCGCGAGCACCTCGCGCTCGGGCCGCCGCAGCCGGGCCACCGCCGTGCGCACCGCCCGCAGATACGCCGTGTCGTCGAGCTTCCCGGCCACGTCGTCGGCGAAGTCCCGCACCGACTCGGGCCTCGGCAGCCGGGCCACGGCCGCGGCGTGGCGCCGCGCGGTACGGCGGCTGTTGCGGGCCACGTTGGTGGCGATGCCGAGCAGCCACGGACGCGGCGAACCGCCCTCCCGGTCCAGCCGGTCCCGCAGCCGCCACGCCTCCAGGAAGGTCAGCGACACGATGTCCTCGGCCGTCGACCAGTCCCCCGTCAGCCGGAAGGCATGGTTGTACACGGAACGCGCGTAGGCGTCGAAGACCTCGCCGAAGGCCTCCGCGTCCCCGTCCCTGATCCGGGCGCGCAACGCGCTCCGGTCCCCCTGATTCGTCTCCACGTCATCCCCCTGTCCGTACACCGAAGGCCGGTTCCCGTGACCCACGTCACACGGGAACCGGCCTTCGGTGTACGGAGTTCGTCGGGGTCAGACGCCCGCGTAGGAGTGCTTGCCGCTGACGAAGATGTTGACGCCGTAGTAGTTGAACAGCCAGCAGGCGAACGCGACGAGCGCGATGTACGCGGCCTTGCGGCCCTTCCAGCCGGCGGTGGCGCGGGCGTGCAGGTAGCCGGCGTAGGCGACCCAGGTGATGAAGGACCAGGTCTCCTTGGGGTCCCAGCCCCAGTAGCGGCCCCACGCGTCGCCCGCCCAGATGGCTCCCGCGATGATCGTGAACGTCCACAGCGGGAAGACGGCTGCGTTGACGCGGTAGGAGAACTTGTCGAGGGACGACGCAGCGGGCAGCCGCTCCATGACGGAGGTCGCGAACCGGCCCGGCCGGCCGCCGCTCGCCAGCTTGCTCTCGTAGGAGTCCTTGAACAGGTACAGGATCGTGCCGACCGCCCCCACGTAGAAGACGGCGCCGCAGAAGATCGCGGTGGAGACGTGGATGTACAGCCAGTACGAGTGAAGGGCGGGAACCAACTGGTCGCTGGCGGTGTACAGAACAGTGACGGCGAGACCGAGATCGAGGAGGACCGTGGTGATCAGCGGCAGGCCCAGCCAGCGCACGTCCTTCTTCAGCGCGAGCAGCGCGAGGTACACCCCGACGGCCACGGTGGAGAAGGTGATGTTGAACTCGTACATGTTGCCCCACGGCGCCCGCTGCACCGACAGCGCCCGCGCGAGCACACCGGCGGCCTCGACGGCCCACGCCAGCACCGTGAGGGACACGGCGATACGGCCGTAGAGGTCGCCCTGCTCGTCCCCGCCGTGGGCGCCCGGCCCGTCCGGCACGTCCCGCGCGCCGGCGGCGGCCCGTACGACCACCTTCGGCCGCTCCAGCACGGAGGTGCCCCCGGCCGACTTCACGGTCACCGAGGGCGCGGCCGTCTTCTTCGCCGCGTCCTTGCCGGACGGGTCGGCGGTGAGCGCGGCGGCCGTCCGGCCCACCTTGCTACGGCTGCCGAACAGCCATTCGGCGATGTACGCGAAGAAGGCCAGCGTGTACACGGCCATCGCGGAGTAGATCAGCGTGTTGCTGATGCTCGCGAGATTCTCGTTGGTCGCGGCGGCGAGAGTCACTTCTCAGCCCCTTCGGCAGTGACGACTGGGGGTTCGGAGTCGGGGTCGGGATCCGGGTCGGGGTCGACGTCCGGGTCGGGGTCGGGCGCGGTGGGAGCCTCGTCGTGGATCACCCCGGCCAGGTCGCCCAGCTCCTGAGGCACCTTCGCGGACTCGCTGCGGCCGAGGCCCGCCATCTCGACGACGGTCACCCCGTCGGGCCCGGCGACCGCGCGGACCCACACCCGACGGCGCTGGATGAAGAGGGACCCGGCGAGACCGAGGATCGCGGCGATCGCGCCCGCGAGGGCCCAGCCGCTGCCGGGCTGCTGGGTCACCTGGAAGCCGGCCCACTCCTTGACCCCGTCGAACGTGACGGTGCCCGCCCCGTTCGGCAGGGTCATGGACTCGCCGATCTCCAGGTTCTCCCGCACCTGCGCGCCCTTGTCGTCCCGGAACGCCTTCAGCTTCGACTTGTCGAGCTGGTACACGCTCTGCGGGAGGCCCGCGTTGACCCTCAGATCACCGTGGTACGGCGTCAGGTTCAGCCGCGGGTTCAGCAGCGCGGGGAACTGCGACACGACCGCCGAGTCCTTGCCGCCGTACGTCGGGAGGAAGAACGCCTGGATGCCGAGCTGGTCCCACTTGCCCTTGCCGTCGCGGTAGCCGTCCATCACCTTGATCGCGCCGGTGGAGGTGACGTTGGCGTCCAGCGGCAGCAGCGGCACCGCGTCCTCGAAGACGACCTTGCCCCGGCCGTCCTTGACGGTGATGACGGGCGCGTAGCCGTGGCTGACGAGGTAGACCTTGGAGTCGTCGATCTCCAGCGGCTTGTTGACCTCGATCCGGGTGGTCTTCGCCTTGCCGTCCGCGCCGACGGCGTAGTCGACGCTCGCCTCGAAGATCCGCGGGGTGCCCTTGTTGGGCCCGGTGGTCTCGTAGGTGCCCCGGAAGTTCTTCAGGTCGAAGCTGAACGGGTTGAGGTCGTCGGCGGAGAAGAGGTTGCCGGACTTGAAGTCGTCGTACTGCGGCAGGACGTTGGAGAACCCGTCGCCCTCGACGATCAGCTTGTTGCCCTCGGACTTGTAGAGCTGGCCCCAGGCGAAGGCGATGAGCATCACGATCAGCGCCAGATGGAAGGCGAGGTTGCCGGTCTCCCGGAGGTAGCCCTTCTCGGCGGCGACCGCGTCCCCGGCGACATGCGCGCGGAACCGGCGTCGCTTCAGCGCCTTCAGCGCGACCTCGCGGACCTGCTCCGGGGTGGCGTCGGTGCGCCAGGTCGCGTACGCGGGCATGCGCGTCAGCCGCTTCGGGGCGCCCGGCGGGCGGCCGCGGAGCTGGCCGACGAACTGCCAGGTGCGGGGCACGATGCAGCCGATGAGCGAGACGAACAGCAGGATGTAGATCGCGGAGAACCACACCGAGCTGTACACGTGGAACAGCCCGAGCTTCTCGTAGACCGGCCCCAGGGTGTCGTGCCGCTTCATGAAGTCGGCGACCCGGGTCTCGTCCTGTCCGCTCTGCGGGATCAGCGAGCCGGGGATCGCCGCGAGCGACAGCATGAACAGCAGCAGCAGCGCGACCCGCATGGAGGTCAGCTGGCGCCAGAACCAGCGGGCCCAGCCGATCACCCCGAGCTGGGGGACGTTGAGGGTGTCCTCCTGCGGGGCGGTGGACAGCCGCGAGCCGACGACGTCGAGTTCGCTGTCGTCGCGCTTGCCGGAGTCGGTCGTCGTCATTGGCTCAGATCCCAGGGGTGAAGCCGGTGGACCAGACCTGCATCTCCTGCACGATGCGGTCCCAGGCGCCGGTCAGCATGAGCACGCCGATGGTGATCATCATGCCGCCGCCGATGCGCAGCACCCACGCGTAGTGCCGCTTGACCCAGGCGAACGCGCCGAGCGCCTTGCGGAAGGCCACCGCGGCGAGCACGAAGGGCAGGCCCAGCCCCAGACAGTACGCCACCATCAGCAGCGCGCCGCGCACGGCGCTGCCCTCCTGCATCGCGAGGACGTTCACGGCGGCGAGGGTCGGGCCGATGCAGGGGACCCAACCTATGCCGAAGAGCGCACCGAGGACCGGGGCGCCCACCAGTCCGGTGGCCGGCTTGGTGTGGAAGCGGAACTCGCGCTGGGTGAGCCAGGGCATCAGCCCCATGAAGAACAGACCCATGAAGATCATGAGCCCGCCGAGCACCTTGGACAGCACCTGCTGGTGCTCCAGGAGCGTCGTGCCGAAGTACCCGAACAGGGCCCCGCTGGAGACGAACACCGCGGTGAACCCGAGCACGAACAGCCCGGCCCCGGCCGCCATCCGCCCCTTGCGGGCGTCCGCGAGGTCGGTGCCGCCGACGCCGGTGACGTACGACAGGTAGCCGGGGACGAGGGGCAGGACGCAGGGTGAGAAGAAGGAGACGAGACCGCCGAGCAGGGCGACCGGCAGCGCGAGCAGCAGGGCCCCGCTGGAGACGGTGTCGGTGAGGCCGGAAGCGTGGGTGGTGACGGCGGTGTTCAGCACGGTCGCGGTCGTCGTTCCGTGCACGTCACTTCTCCGCGAGGATCGGCTTGAGCATCTTGCGCAGCATTTCCTCGGTGAGCGGCGTCTGGGCCCGCGCCGCGAGCTTGCCCTCCCGGTCGACGACGACCGTCGAGGGGATCAGCTGCGGGTTGAGGGTGCCCTTCTCGAACCGGAGCAGCAACTTGCCCGTGGGGTCGTACAGGCTCGGGTAGGTGACCTTGAACTCTTCCTCGAAGGCCTGCGCGGGACGGGTGCTGGTGTCGCGGGTGTTGATGCCGACGAACTGCACGCCCTGACCGGCGAGGTCCTTGGAGACCTTGACGAAGTTGGCCGCCTCCGCGCGGCACGGCGGGCACCACGAGCCCCACACGTTCAGGACGACGATCTTGCCCTTGTAGGCGGAGGCCACATCGAGTTCGCCGCCGTCGATGGTCTTTCCGGCGAGCTCGGGGGCGCTGGCCCGCTCCCCCTTCCGCACGGTCGCGATGCCGTCGGAGCCGGCCACGAAGCCGGTGCCGCCGCCACCGCCCTCGATGCCTCCGCCCGAACAGGCGGACAGCACCAGCGCCAGGGCGACGGCCCCGGCGGAGAGCAAAGCGGCACGGCTGCGGCTCGTACGGACACTCATGTGAAAAGTTTCGCATGCCCGTTTCGTCGACCTGCGGCGGGGTCGAGCAGCCCGCCCGGTCGTGCGTCCGCCGAGGTCAGGCGGTCGATCCCGCCTTCAGGAAACCCTTCCAGCCACCCGCGGGCTCCTGCCCGACACCGAGGGTCTGGAGCTTGGCGAGGACCTCTGGCTTCTGCACGTCCATCCAGTCGACGAACTGCCGGAAGGAGACGATCCGGATGTCCCCGTCCTTGGCCTTCTCCTTGGCCCGGGCGATGTGCTTGAGGGCTCCCTCGACGGCGTCCATGTAGACCCCGCCGTTCCACTCCTCGAAGTGGTTGCCTATGAACAGCGGCGCCCGGTTCGTCTCGTACGCCCGCTGGAATCCGGCCACGTACGCGCCGGTGGCCTGGGTGCGGTAGGCCGGGTAGTTGGCGGGCGGGGCCTGGGTGGAGTTCTGGGACTGGTTGTACATGATGTTGTAGTCCATCGACAGGACCTCGAAGCTGCGGCCCGGGAACGGCACCGACTGCAACGGCAGGTCCCAGACGCCCTGCTTCTTCCCGGGCCAGACCTGGAGGCCGCCGGGCGAGGACGAGTCGTAGCGCCAGCCCAGCTCGCGCGCGGTGGGGAGCAGGTTCTGCTGCCCGAGCAGACACGGGGTGCGTCCGCCGACCAGCTCCTTCTCGTAGTCGAAGGGCAGCGGATCGAGGTCGGTCCAGCCGCTGTTCGTCTTCCACTCCGTCACGAACGACTTGGCCTGCTCTATCTCGCTGCGCCACTGCTTGGGCGTCCACTTGCCGACCGACCCGAAGCCGTCGCCGCAGAAGTGGCCGTTGAAGTGGGTGCCTATCTCGTGGCCGTCGAGCCATGCCGTCCGCAGGTGCCCCAGCGTCGACTTGATGTGCTCGTCGGTGAGGTAGCCGATGTCGGAGGCGCCGGGGGCGTTGTTCGGCGGGAGGTACTTGCGCTTCTTCGACTCGGGCAGCAGGTAGATCCCGGAGAGGAAGAACGTCATGTGGGCGTCGTGGTCCCGGCCCGCCTTCAGGAACCGCTCGAAGAGGCCGTTCCCGACGTCACCGGCGCCGTCCCAGGAGAACACCACGAACTGCGGCGGGGTCTCGCCCGGCTCCAACGGCCGCGGCTTCTCCGGCTGGTTGGGCTGCTTGCCGGTACGGGCGGTGGAACCGTCCCCGATCGGCGTCACCTTCCTCTTCGGCTTCCCCTTGCCCTTGCCCTTGCCGCCGCCCC
>NZ_LIQX01000462.1 GCF_001418475.1 Streptomyces ossamyceticus
GCCGTAGCCGTAGCCGAGTCCGTAATCGCAGCTCCGGACGCCGATCTCGCCTGGGTGCGTCAGCAGGTGCGCCACACCGCCGCCGACGTCGGGTTCGGGCTGGTCCAGCAGACGAAGCTGGTGACGGCGGCCAGCGAACTCGCCCGGAACACGCTCATCCACGGGGGCGGGGGGCACGCCGAGATCACCACGCTGGACGACCGCGGCCGACGCGGGCTGCGGCTCTCCTTCGTCGACACCGGTCAGGGCATCCGCGACATCGACCTGGCCATGAGCGACGGGTACACCACCGGCGGTGGACTGGGCATGGGCCTCGGCGGCGCCAGACGCCTCGTCGATGACTTCACGGTGGACAGCCACCCCGACATCGGCACGACGGTCACGGTGACCGAGTGGCTCCCGGAGGTACCCGCGCCGCGGTCGGGGTCGACGTAGGCGGAGGGCAGGGGGGAAGAGGTGCGGCTCGGCTGGGGGCCGGGTACGACTGATGAGCCGGACGCGCCCGGGAAGCGGGGAAGTCTGGGAGCCGGGGCAGCCGAAGGCCAGGTAGCCGGAGGCGGTTGGGCAGCCGGAGAGCTGAGGCAGCCGGACGACCAGGAATCGGGAGTCGGCCGAAAGCCGGAGGCAGCCGGACTACCCGGAAGCCGGGGACCACTGAAGCCGGAGGCAGCTGGACGACTCGGAAGCCGGGGTGGCCGGACGACCGGGGGCGCCCGTGACGCCAAGCCGGGGCCGGAAAAGCCGGAGTGGCCCGAGGGCCGGAGAGCGGTCGGCCCGCCAGACGCGATGCGGTCAACTCCTGGGGCCGTCGGTGTCCGGGCCGACGCCGTGCGAGCCGCAGCCGTGGCCGTCGACCCCACCCGGACCCACGCCGTCTGGCTCGCCCGCGTATGGGCCGACGCCGTCCGGGCCAACCACGCCCGGCCCGCCTCCGCCTGGGCCGAGCCGCTCCGCATCCACGCCCTCAAGTCCGCCCTCGCCTGGGCCGACGCCGTCCTGGCCGACGCCGTCCTCCCGACCTGTACGGTCCGAGTCGGCCCCGGTCGGGCCCCCGTTGCCCGCGGTGCTCTCCCGGGCCGTGAGGAACGCTCGCATTCCTCGGCCAAGGGCTTCCCGTTCCGTGGGGTGCATGGCCGCCAGGACCGCGGCGAGGGCTCGGGAGCGGTTCGACGCCACCTCTTCCAGAACCTGGCGGCCGTGCCCCGTGAGGTTCAGCTGGACTTCACGCCGCCTCCGCGGATGCAGCCCGCGCTCCACGAGTCCCGCCGCCTCCAGGCGGTCGCAGAGACGGCTGGCGGTCGGCAGCCCTATCTCCATCCCCTCGGCGAGAGCGGTGAGGTTGAGCCCCGGCCCTGACTCCAGGATCCGCAGCGCCCGCAACTGATGGGGCGACAGACGCAGACTCGCCCCCTGACCTGCGGTGGCCCACAGATGCGCCAGGCTGTCCACGGCATCGGCGAGCCGCAGCGCGAGGGACAGCGCATCACCCGTTCCCCTCGCCCCGTCGTCCCCGAAGCCGCTGAGACGAGTCACGAACCCTTCGCTTTCAGCAATCGCCTGACCATACGGATACCACCCTTATGAGAAGGCGGTACCCGAACAGCCTCAGGGCAAGCCAGCGGATCCGGGGCGAAACGACGACCGCACGGGGGAGGACGGTGAGCCGTACGGGACAAGGAGGCAGAGCCGCACCGGATTTGCGGCCGAAACGGGGACGACGCGGTGTGCCGCGGGGCGCACCCGGCGGCACGGCACCGCCGCCCCGGCCGCCTCAGTCGCCGCCACCGCCGTCGCCGCCGTCCCCACCCCCGCCGCCGTCGCCGCCGTCCGAGCCCCAGCCGTCTTTGCCGCCGGACTCGTTGTCGTCGCCGCCCGTACCGAGGTTGCCGAACCAGGGGCGGTCCCGGTCCACGTCGAGGGCGAGGGGCTCACGGTCGTCCGCCGGGCGCAATAGGACGAGGCGGTGCCCGTGCCTCCGGTCGAGCCGCCGCAGGCACGGGCACCGCTCGCCGACGTGTCAGCCGGAGTGGGACGGGGTCTGCTTGATGCCGTCCACGATGGCGCGCTTCATGACGGCGCTGGTGAAGACGATGGTGCCGGGCTTGATCAGGTCGTCGCCACTGACCCGGTTCACCTGGACGATGCGCTCGCCGAGGTAGACATGCGTCTTCTTGTCGAAGATCCATTCCTCGCGCTGACCGCTGGTCTCGTCGAGGCGGGCCACCGCCACACCGTGCCGGCCCGCCGCGTCCACCGCGTCGTCGACCACCACGACACCGGGGATCTTCGCGGCGGCCTTGAACAGGGCCGACACCAGCTCGGCCGGCGGGTAGCTCTCGCCGAGCAGGTCGCCGATGGTGGCGAACGCCTGCTGGTCGGGGGTGTTCCCCTGCCCCTCGGTCTCCTTGTAGATCTTGGCCAGAAGGGTGTCGGGGTCGGTCGTCAGCTTGGCCAGATAGTCGTACGAGGGGGCGTTCAGGGTGGCCCGAGGGGTGTTGCCCTGCTCGTCGGGGAGGCTCAGGGTCTCACCCTCGGGGCTGTCGTTGACGGCCGCGTCGATCAGCCAGCCCTTGGTGCCGTCCGGGGACTCCCACACCTGGCGGGTGTGCAGCGCGTGGCTGGCGAGGCTGCTCTCATCGTCGACGGTCCGCACGAAGGTGTCGGCCGTCTTGGACTCGACGTAGATGTACTGGCCGGGCTTGGCCACCGGGTGCTTGCCGTCCGCCGCCGCCAGCGCGATCTCGTCGAGCAGCCGGGGCGCCCCCTCGGCGCTCGCCACGCCGATCGTCGTGGTCAGGGCCGGGCCGGTGGCGAGGCCGGGCCGGCTCTCCCCACCGGACGTCACCACGACGGCGATGACGGCGGCGGCCACGGTGGCGGCCAGCGCGGGCAGTGCGATCGCCGGACGCGGCAGCCGGAACCGCCTGGCCTTCGCCGGGGTGGCCCCGTTCGTCGCGGTGGCGGTGTGCTCGGTCTGCCGGGTCTCGTGGATCTGGGCCATCATGCGCTCCTTGTGGAACTGGTGACGGCCCGGCGGCAGGTCGCGCGTCGTCCGGTCGAAGAGCTGGGCGCCCTCTTCCCACGCGGCAGCGTTCTGCCGGGACGTGTTCGCGTTCATCGGTTTCCTTCCTGTGCGGGCCGGATCGCGGTTGCGTGATCGCCTCTTGTCTGTCGGCCCGGCCGGCCGCCTTCCCGTTTCACGAGACTTTCTCGAAGATTCCCCGCGAGCGCCGCCGATGCGCGGGCACCGCCCAACTGGTCTGCGCCCCTTGCCTGTTGCCGCCCCTCTTCGCTCGCCTCGGCGAGCTTGCGCAGCTTTCTTCGGGCCCTGGAGAGGCGGGAGGCGACCGTGCCGACGGGGATGCCGAGCGCCTCCGCGGCGGCCTCGTAGTCCAGGCCCTCCCCCAGGCAGAGCGCGATGACCTCCCGCTCGGGGCGGCGCAGCTTCGCGAGGGCGGTGAGCGCCGTCGCGAGGCGCTGCCGGCCGTCGAGCCGGTCGGCGACCTCCTCGGCGTGATCGGGGACGGAGCGTTCGGCCGCCGCCGCGGCCTGGGCCGCCGCCCGGTAACGCCGGTTGCTCCGGTACTGGTTGCGCGCGGTGTTGGTGGCGATGCCCAGCAGCCAGGGCCGCAGCGAACCGCCCTCCTCGTCCACCTTGTCGCGCAGCCGCCACGCCTCCATGAACGTCGCGGCCATCACGTCCTCGGCCGTGGACCAGTCGGCGGTCAGCCGGAAGGCATGGTTGTAGACCGCGCGGGCGTAGGCGTCGAAGAGCTCGGCGAACGCGCTCGGATCCCCGGCCCGTACCCGGGTACGCATATGAGTGCTCACCTCAAGGAGCTGTCCGGCACCCCACACCGACTTCCCGTGACCTGCGTCACACCCGACGCTGAGGGCGCGTTGCCGGTGGCCGGGTGCGTTGCCGGTGGCCGGGGTGCGGGGGTGGGGGGCGGGGGGGGGGGGGGGGACGCAGCATCGCACACCCGCCCGCGCGCCGTGCGGAGCTTCTGCCGCCCGCCTCAGCCCGTGCGAAGGGGCAACCGGACGGTGAACGTGGTCGAGCCGGGTGCGCTGTCGAGGGTGACGGTGC
>NZ_LIQX01000463.1 GCF_001418475.1 Streptomyces ossamyceticus
GTAGTACTTCGGCGCACCGGCGGACGCGTTCCGCTGCTCCTCGGTGAGCTTGCCGTAGGCCACCGGCGAAGACGGGTTCGACGGGAAGAACTTGACCAGGTTGGCCTGGCTCTCCGCACGCAGCGAGAAGTCCATCAGCCGGTAGGCGGCGTCCAAGTTGGCCGCGCCCTTGGCGATGGCATAACCCGAGAACTGACGGCGCGTACCGTCGAGTTGCCGCTCCACCGGCACACCCTGCTTCTGAAGGTCGGCGATCCGGCCGTCCCAGACGGTGGACATCGTCACCTCCTGGCGGCTCAGCAGCACACCCGGGAGCGGGCCGCTGTCCCAGAACTTCTTGATACGAGGCCGCAGACGCGTCAGCACCTTGAAGGCACGGTCCACATCCAGCGGATACAGCTTGTCCATCGGGACGCCGTCGGCCAGCAGCGCGAACTCCAGCTCCGGCAGGTCACCGTCCGGATGGACCATCGCGCGGGAACCCTTGAACGCCTTGGTGTCCCAGAAGTCCGCCCACGACTCCGGCTTACGGCCACCGAAGGCGTCCGTGCGGTACGCGATGCACTGGCCGTAGAAGCTGTGGCCAATGGCATGGTCGGTGACCTGGGCCTCGGGAATCTTCGCGCTCTTGACGCTCTTGAGCCGGTCCCGGTCCAGCGCCTCCAGAGCGTCCTGCTTGGCGTACTTGAAGTGGGACATCATCGAGTTGTTGATGAGGTCGCACTGCGGGCGGCCCTGCTTGATCTGGGCCAGCAGCGGGGCGTCGTCCAGGTTGAGCACCTTGACCTGGATACCGGTCTCCTGCGTGAACGGCGTATAGATCGCCTTCTGCAGAGCCGCACCGTAGGAGCCGCCGCTGTCACGGACGACCACCGTCTTACCGCCGCCCTTGCCACTGCCGGACGAGACACGGCTCGTGCCGGTACCGCAGGCAGCGAGGGAAGGAAGAGCGGCGAGGGCGGCCAGGCCGCCCGCTCCGCGCAGGAGCGCTCTACGACCGATCTGGGCATCACTCATGGCAATACTCCTCATCTGGGGACGCGTGGGACCAGCTGTGCGGGGGCTTTACCTCGCATGCGGGGGGGGTAGTTCAGGGCGGCGCACGCGGACAGAGCATCGTCCGGCGCCGGTGACAGGCGGCGTTCAGCCGAGCGGGGACGGTCCTCAACAGAGCCGCGGCATGAGCGCCCTGGTGAGGGATGGGTCAGAGCGAGGCCTGGGGCTGAGGAACCTCGTGGACGAGCAGGTCGCGCGGGCCGATGTGCGGGGCCGGCAGAAAGGCGCGACGGAGAACGGGTCGTTCAATCCCTTGCTGGTGGTGATGCCCAGCAGGGTGTTCAGCCTGCGGTGTATCCGCCGTCGACGGTGAGGACCGATCCGGTCACGTACGACGACTCCGACGACGCGAAGAAAAGCACCGCGTCGGCGACCTCTTCGGGGGTGGCGAGGCGTTGGAGCGGGATCGTGCTCTCGCGCTGGCGGCGGTAGGCCTCGGGGTCGGGCCTGCGCTGGAACGCCGCTTCGATGATCGGGGTGGCGGTCAGGCCGGGAGCGACGACGTTGACGCGAATGTTGCGCGGGGCCCACTCGATCGCCGCGCCCTTGGCGAGCATGATGAGGCCCCCCTTGGCGGCGGAGTACAGGACCTGCCCGGCCATGCCGACCATGCCCAGCCGTGAGCTGACGCAGACGAACGAGCCGCCGGTCTCGGGCATCAGCGGCGCGAAGTGCTTCATCACCAGGAACGCGCTGAGCAGGTTGCTCTCCAGCACGTTCCTCGCGTCGTCGCAGGCCATCTCGGTGAGCGGACCGTCGGCCTGCAGACCGTGGTTGAGGACGACGACGTCGACGGTGCCGAAGGACTCCGCGGCCTGCTTGGCCAGGTGCTCGACGAACGTCTCGTCGTTGAGGTCCCCGGGAACGTACAGGTCGTCGGGCTGAGCGCTGTCGAGCCGCTCCCTGCGGCCGGTGAGCAGCAGCCGCCCGCCCTCCCGGCGGAAGTGGGAACTCACCGCCTGCCCTATGCCACTGCTGGCGCCTGTCACCAGGGCCGTGACGTTCTTGAGTCTCATCTCAGGCACTCCTCTTACGGGGGAGGTCGGTCGGGGGT
>NZ_LIQX01000464.1 GCF_001418475.1 Streptomyces ossamyceticus
CCGACGGGACCGACGGGACCGGGGAGACTACGCCTTCCCGGGCGGAGCCGTAGTAATGCGGAACGAAGGTGCGTCCGCGTTCGCTCGCTCATGCCACCGGCTCCTTCAGAACGAGGTCCACCGGCACCTGCGTCGTCACCGTCACCGCGGACGGGTCGAGGTCGGAGGGGGTCGGCATGACGCTGAGGGAGGAGTCACCGGCGCCGACGTTGCTGCGGACGGCGTCGACGCGGGCGCTGCCGAACCAGGCGCCGGAGGCGTTCACGAGGACCTGTCCGTCGGCACCGAGGCTGGCCAGGACCGCGCCCGCGCCCATCTCCCGCAGTTCCTCCGCGGCCTTGACGGCGTCGCCGACGGTCGCGAGGGGGCGGCCCACGGCTTCGGCGAGTTCCTCGGCGTTGGGCTTGACCACGTCGGGGCGTTCACGGAGCGCGGCGAGCAGGGCCGGGCCGGAGGTGTCCAGGGCGATCCGGGCACCCGCGGCATGCGCGCGGGCGACGAGGTCGGCGTACCAGGACGGGGCGAGGCCACGCGGGAGGCTGCCGCAGCAGGCGATCCAGGAGGCGTGGACGGACTGGGAGCGGACGGTCTCCAGGAGGAGTTCCTGCTCGGCGGCGGAGAGTTCGGGGCCTGGAGCGTTGATCTTCGTGAGGACTCCGTCCGCCTCGGCGAGGGCGATGTTGGAGCGGGTGGCTCCGGCCACGGGGACCCGTGCGACCTCGATGCCCTGCGCGTCGAGGAGATCCGCGACGAGCGCGCCGGGCGCGCCGCCCAGTGGCAGGACGGCCACGGTGCGCTGTCCGGCGGCGGCGACCGCGCGGGAGACGTTGACGCCCTTGCCGCCCGGGTCCATGCGTTCGCCGGTGGCCCGGATGACCTCGCCGCGGTCGAGGGAGGGGACCTCGTAGGTGCGGTCGAGGGACGGGTTGGGGGTGACGGTGAGGATCATGCGCGTGCCTTCCGGCCGGCGCCGCGGCCAGCGACGGAGCCGTTGACGGCGGCCTGACCCGGGGCGTTGCCCGCGGTCCCGCCCATGGCGTCGCCCGCGGAGGCGGCCGTGGCGTTACCCGCGGAGGCGGCCGTGGCGTTACCCGCGGAGGCGGCCGTGCCCCCGCCCGTTCCCCCGCCTGCGCCTGCGCCTGCGCCTGCGCCAGGGACTCGTAGGACTTCGGTGCCGTCACGTTCGATGGCGAGGGCGTCCTCGGCGCTCAGGCCGCTGTCGGTGATCAGCAGGTCGACGTCGCTCAGGGCGCCGAAGCGGGCGAAGTGCTCCTGGCCGCACTTGGAGGAGTCGGCGAGCAGCACCACCCGGCGGGCGGCGGCCATCGCGGCCCGCTTCACCGCGGCCTCGGCGAGGTCGGGGGTGGTCAGACCGCGGGCGGGGGAGAAACCGTTGGCCGCCACGAAGAGCACGTCGGCGCGGATCTCGCCGTAGGCGCGGAGCGCCCACGCGTCCACCGCGGCGCGGGTGCGGTGGCGGACGCGGCCGCCGACCAGGTGGAGCTGGATGCCCGGATGGTCGGCGAGGCGGGCCGCGATGGGCAGGCTGTGCGTGACCGCGGTGAGCGTGGCCTCCAGCGGGATGGCGGCGGCGAGACGGGCGACGGTCGTACCGGCGTCGAGGACGACGGTGCCGTCGATCGGCAGTTCGGCGAGAGCGGCCTGCGCGATGCGGTCCTTCTCGTCGGCGGCCGTGCTCTCGCGTTCGGCGAGGTCGGGCTCGAAGTCCAGGCGCCCCGCGGGGATGGCGCCGCCGTGGACCCGCTGGACGAGGCCGGCGCGGTCCAGGGCCTTCAGGTCGCGCCGGATGGTCTCGGCCGTGACCTGGAACTCCTCCGCCAGCGACACCACGTCCACCCGGCCGCCGTCACGGGCGAGCCGGAGGATCTCCTGCTGCCGCTCCGGTGCGTACATGTCCGTTCGCCTCCGACTGATGCCCGAATTGGTGATTTCGCTCGGAGGCTACGCCTGGATTTCCAGAAAGTAAACAGGTTCGGGCATGACTCGGACACAAACGGAGATCGGCCCGGCATCCCTCAGGGTGCCGGGCCGATCTGGTCTCCCTAGGTCAGCAGGTCAGCGGGCCAACTGCGGCTCGCGCTCCGTGTCCCCCGCCCCGTCCCCGTCGGTCACCGCGCCCTCGACCTCGACGTCGACCGACACCTCGATCTCGCCCTCGGCCGCACCCTCGACCTCGTGGCCGGCGTGCTCGGCCGTCACAGGGTGTCGGGGGAGGGCGAACATCAGCAGGAAGATCGTGAAAAGCACCGCGGCGACCCAGCCGAGGGCGTGTTCGAAGGCGTCGACGAAGGCGGGGCCGATCTCGGCGGGGACGACAGGCTCGTCCATGGCGCCGAAGAAGACCACGGCCACCAGGCCGAGTCCGAGCGCGTTGCCCATCTGCTGCACCGTGCTGATCAGCCCGGACGCGGAACCGGCGTGCTCACGCGGCACCCCGGAGAGGATCGCGTCGGTCAGCGGGGCCACGATGAGCCCCATGCCCGCGCCCATCACGATCAGCGGGAGCGCCATCTGCCAGGGAGTGATGGCGAGGCCGTACCGCTCGGACTCCCACAGGTAGAGCAGTACACCGGCCGCCATCAGCAGCGCGCCCGCCTGGAGGACCTTGCGGCCGAAGCGCGGGACGAGTTTCTGGACCGACATCCCGGCCGCGACGGAGACCGAGACGGAGAACGGCACACCGGTCAGGCCGGCCTTCAGGACGCTCCAGCCGAGGCCGGTCTGGAGGTAGAGGGTCCAGACGAGGAAGAACACACCGAGGGCGACGCCGAACACCGTCTGCACGGCGATACCGGCCGCGAAACTCTTCACCTTGAACAGCGACAGTTCGATCAGCGGGGAGCCGTCGCGCGCGGTCTTGTGCCGCTCGTACGCCACCAGTGCCGCGAACACGACCAGCGAGCCCGCCATCAGGGCGTGTCCCCACAGCGGCCAGTCCAGCTCGTGGCCGCGGGTGAGCGGGTAGAGCAGCATCAGCAGGCCGCCGGTGACGAGGGCGACGCCGACGAGGTCCAGCTTGAGGGCGTGCGGCGCCTTGGACTCGGTGATGAAACGGCGGCCCAGGACGAGGCCGGCGACGCCGACCGGGAGGTTGATCAGGAAGATCGCCCGCCATTCGAGGCCGAGCGGGTTCCACTCGATGAGCAGGGCGCCGAGCAGCGGGCCGGAGACCGCGCCGAGGCCGACGATCGCGCCGAACAGCCCGAACACCTTGCCGCGTTCGTGCGCGGGGAAGGTGGCGTGGACGATCGACAGCACCTGCGGCACCATCAGCGCGGCCGTCGCGCCCTGCGCGATCCGGGCGGCGACCAGCATCTCCGGGTTCGCGGCGAGGCCGCACAGCGCGGAGGCGACGGTGAAGCCGCCGATGCCGAGGAGGAAGATCCGCCGACGGCCGTGGATGTCGCCGAGCCGGCCCCCGGTGACGAGTCCGGCGGCGAAGGCGAGGGCGTAGCCGGCGGTGATCCACTGGATCTGGCTGACCGTGGCGGCCTCGCCCCGCTGGATGGAGGGAATCGCGATGTTGACGATCGTGACGTCCACGAGGTCCATGAAGGCGGCGGTCATGACGATGGCGAGGGCGATCCACCGCCTGCGGTCGGCACCGCCGTCGGGAGAGGCGCCGAGCGCCGTACGGGTGTCGCGCCCCTTCAGGGCGTTCGTGGTTGAGGTCATGGAACGAAGGTAGAACCCCGATAGGTCAGATCGTGTCCTACTTCTGCGGCATCCTCGCACTCATGACTACGGACACCCCGGCGCGACTCCTTCAGCTCCTGTCCTTGCTCCAGACGCCCCGCGAGTGGCCCGGCGGTGAGCTGGCCGACCGGTTGGGGGTGTCTCGGCGGACGGTGCGCCGGGACGTCGACCGGCTGCGGGAGCTGGGCTATCCGGTGCAGGCGAGCATGGGGGCGGACGGCGGTTACCGGCTGGTGGCGGGGAAGGCCATGCCGCCGCTGGTGCTGGACGACGAGGAGGCCGTGGCGATCGCGGTGGGGCTGCGGGCCGGGGCCGGGCACGCCGTGGAGGGCGTGGACGAGGCGTCCGTACGGGCGCTGGCCAAGCTGGAGCAGGTACTGCCCTCACGGCTGCGACACCGGGTGTCCACGCTCCAGGCCGCGACCACCCCGTTGACCAGCGGCGACGGGGCGACGGTGACGCCCGAGACGCTGACGGTGATCGCGTCGGCGGTGGCGGGCGACGAACGGCTCCGCTTCGCCTACCGGGCGGGCGACGGCGCGGACTCGCGGCGCCACTGCGAGCCGTACCGGCTGGTGTCGACCGGCCGCCGCTGGTACCTGGTCGCCTACGACCTCGACCGCGCCGACTGGCGCACCTTCCGCGTCGACCGCGTCCAGGAACCCTTCGCGACCGGCGCCCGGTTCGCGCCGCGTGAACTGCCGACGGGGAACGCGGCGGAGTTTCTGAAGCAGTCGATGCAGCGTCGGCAGGAGACGTACACGTTCGAAGTCACGTTCGCCGCGCCCCGGGAGGTCATCGCGGCCCGGCTGCCGGCCTGGCTCGGCAGCCCCGAACCCGTCGACGAGCACAGCTGCCGCGTGCGGGGGTCGACCGGCGACGCCGTGGAGTGGTTCGCGGTTCGGCTCGCCGTGCTGGGCTACGAGTTCACAGTGCACGAGCCGCCGGAACTGGTCGAGCACGTGCGGGAGTTGGGCGCTCGGCTGACCCGGGCGGCGGGAGGCGCTGAGGGCTGAGGGCTGAGG
>NZ_LIQX01000465.1 GCF_001418475.1 Streptomyces ossamyceticus
AGGAGGCCCGCCTCCGGGTCGTCGGGCTGGCGCAGCACACCGACGGTGGCCTTCAGCTCCCGCAGCGCCGACGACGTGGTGGCGGTCAGGTCGGTGAGGATCCGGTGGGCCTGCTCCGGGTCGACGCGGGTGAGGTGCGCGGCGGTGCCCGCCTGGGCGTTGGCGAGGGCCAGATGGTGCGCGACCACGTCGTGCAGGTCGCGGGCGATGCGCATGCGTTCCTCGGCGACCCGGAGGCGGGCCTCCTCCTCACGGGTGCGTTCGGCGTGCTCGGCGCGGGCCTGCACCGACTTCAGATAGGCGCGCCGCACCTGGGTGGCCTTGCCCGTGGCGAGGGGCAGCAGCAGCCAGAAGACGGGGCCGATCGTCCGGATCAGCAGGGAGAGGTGGTCCATGGAGTCGGCGAACACCGCCGCCAGCGTCGTCGCCCCGATGGTGGTGAGGCCGTAGACGCGGGTGGTGTTCCGGTCGGTCTGGGTGGACAGCCAGTACAGGCCGCCCATGACCGGTGCCAGCAGCAGGGGGGTGACCAGATAGCCGAGGGCGACCGCGACGATCGTGCACAGCGCCGTGATGACCAGGGCGGTGCGCGGATGGGCACGGTGCCTGAGCAGGGCGAGACAGGACACACCCATGAGGGCGACGCCGACGTTGTCCTGGTCCGGCGTGTCGGCGCCGGGCAGGGTGAGCGCGCTGCCGAGGGTCGCGCACGCCATCAGCGTCGCGGCCATCGTCAGATCGATGAGGAAGGGATGGCTCTGGGAGAACCCCTCCAGGCGGTCGGCGTAGCGCCGGTCCAGGCTGATGCTCATCGGGACTCCGGTCGGTGGGACTGGGAACCATGGTGCTCGACGTGGGGCGCGCACGCCCCGGGGGCCGCCGTGGCGTTCGCCACGGCGGCCCCCGGTGGGGGGTGGTGCGGTGGGGGTCAGACGCGGGCCGCTTCGGGTTCGGCGGGCGCCGCCGGGCCGGGCTCCGCCTCGGGGCGGCGGCTGAGCGCCTCGCCCTCCACGTCGACGCGGGGCAGCGCGCGGTCCAGCCACTTCGGCAGCCACCAGGCCCGGTCGCCGAGCAGCGCGAGCACGGCCGGCACGATCGCCATCCGGACGACGAACGCGTCGAACAGGACCGCCGAGGCCAGCCCGAAGCCGATCATCTTGATCATGGAGTCGCTCTCGCCGATGAACCCGGCGAACACCGCGATCATGATCAGGGCGGCCGCCACGACCACCCGGGCGCTGTGCCGGAACCCGCTGGTGATCGCCTCGTCGGGCCGGTCGCCGTGGACGTACGCCTCCCGCATCCGGGAGACGAGGAACACCTCGTAGTCCATGGCGAGCCCGAAGACGATGCCCACCAGGAAGATCGGCATCAGGCTCATGATCGGGCCGGTCTGCTCCACGCCCAGCAGCTCCGCGCCGTGGCCCTGCTGGAAGACCAGAACGACCACGCCGAGGGAGGCGAGCACCGACAGCAGGAAGCCGAGGGCGGCCTTCACCGGGACGAGCAGCGAGCGGAAGACGACGAGCAGCAGCAGGACGGCGAGGCCGACCACGACCAGCAGATAGGGGACCAGCGCCGACTGCACCTTGTCGGAGATGTCGATGTTCAGGGCGGTGGTGCCGGTGACCTCGTAGGTCGCGCCCGTCCTCGACTCGATGCCGGGCCGCTCGTCGCGGATGACCGTCACCAGGTCCTTGGTCTTCTCGTCGGTCGGCGCGGTGGCGGGCACGGCGGAGAAGACGGCGGTGTCGCCGGCCTCGTTGAACCGCGCGGGGGAGACGGACACGATGCCCTCGGTGGCGCCGATGTCCTTCGCGACCGTCTCCGCGGCGCTCTTGGCGTCGTCGGTGCCCCGGGCGTCCACGACGATCGTCAGCGGCCCGTTGAAGCCGGGCCCGAAGCCCTCGGCGAGCGCGTCGTAGGCGCGGCGCTCGGTGGTGGAGGTCGGCTTGGCCTCGTCGCCGGGCATGCCCAGCTGGAGGTCGGTCATCGGTACGGCGAGCGCGCCGAGACCTATGACGCCGAGGAGCAGGACGGGCACGGGCCGGCGCAGCACGAACCGGGACCAGCGGGTGCCGCCGTTGTCGCCGCTCTCCTCCAGCCGGCCGCTCCTGCGGGCCTTGCGGGCCAGGACCGCGTTCGGCCAGAACCCGAGGACGGCCGGGACCAGGGTCAGCGCGATCAGCACGGCGACGACGACCGCCCCGGCGGCGGCCAGCCCCATCTTCGTCAGCATCGGGATGCCGACCACGGCCAGTCCGGCCAGTGCGATGACGACGGTGAGCCCGGCGAACACGACCGCCGATCCGGCGGTGCCGGTGGCCAGGGCGATCGCCTCCTCGGGCGTACGGCCCCTGGCGCGTTCCTCGCGGTAGCGGGAGACGACGAACAGGGCGTAGTCGATGCCCACCGCGAGGCCCAGCATCATCGCGAGGGTGCCGGTGGTGGTGGACAGGCCGAGCGCGTCGGACAGGGCGAGGATGGTGGCCATGCTGAAGCCGACGCCGACCAGCGCGGTCAGCAGCGGCAGCCCGGCCGCGGCGAGCGAGCCGAAGGTCACCAGCAGGACGACGGCGGCGATGGCGACGCCGATCACCTCGGCCGTACCGCCCGCGCCGCCCTGCTCGGAGACCGCGTCGCCGCCCGCCTCGACGGTCAGCCCGGCGTCCTGGGCCTGGTGGAGGGCGTTCTCCAGGTGGGTCCTGCCGGCGTCGGAGATCTCGTTGGCGCCGACCTTGTAGGTGACGGTCGCGTACGCCGTGGACCCGTCCCGGCTGACGGCCCGCGCCTGGAAGGGGTCGACGGCGTTCGCGACCTGCGAGCCGTCGGCCAGGTCGGCCACGGTCTCCTCGATCGCCTTCCTGTTCCCGGCGGCGGTGACCTTCTCGCCGCCCGGCGCGACGAACACGATCCGGGCGGTGGCGCCGTCGGCGGTCATGCCGGGGAAGCGCTCCTCCAGCAGGTCGAACGCCTTCTGGGACTCGATGCCCGGCATGGAGAACTCCTCGGCGGAGGCTCCGGGGGCCTTGACGGCGCCGAAACCGACGGCACCGAGGACCGCCACCCACACGAGGGTGACGTACCAGCGTTTACGGAAGGCCAGCCGGCCCAGCCGATAGAGGAAGGTTGCCATGGGGCGCGGTCTCCACGTCAGATGTCTGGGATACCCGCACAGACTCCCGGTCCGAGGCCCTCCGGGTCGTCGTGCGGCTGCCGACAATCCCGCGTACTCGCATCGCAGTACGACCCGGCCACCGAGTCACCCCCCGGTATGACCGTGCGGAGCCCGCGCCGCTCTCACATGGCGTGCAGGGTGTCGCGCGACGCCTTGATGAAGTCCTTCAGGGCCTGCCAGAACGGCCGGTAGCAGGCGTCGAAACGGGCGACCGCGTCCGCGTCGCCCTCGATCATCGCCTCCATCGCCTTGTAGAACGGGTTCGTCGACCGCCGTACGGCGTTGGCGAGCTCCGCGACCTCGTCCGGGCCCTCCAGCGACACGATCCACGTACGGTGCCGCAGCGCCGCGTACTCCTCCCGCTGCCGGTCCCGCAGCGCCCGCAGCTCCTCCACCTGCCGGGGCCCGAGCCCACCGCCGTCGGCGGCGCGGACGATGTCCGACACCTTCCAGTGCACGTCGCTCAGCCGCTGCGCCTGCTCGATGAAGTCCGCGTACGCCGCCCGCCGCGCCTGCCTGAGCCGCTCCACCCGCTGGGCGCCCGTGGTGGTGTCCGCCTGGATCCGGGCGGCCCGTGCCGTGCCCCGGCTCGTCACCCAGCTCGCGACCACGGCGGTACCTGCCGTGAGGGCGGCGATCCAGAAGGCGTTGTCAGCCACGGCGGGCGCCCAGGGAGCGTTCCGCGACCCCGGCCAGATGGGCGGCGAGGACCGCGCGGGCGTCCGGGGCGAGGGTGCGCAGCGCCACCATCGCCGTGATGATCACATCGCACAGCTCGGCCCGTACGTCGTCCCAGGTGTGGGTGGTGCCCTTGCGCGGGTTGGACCCGGTGACACCGATCACCGCCTCGGCGACCTCGCCGACCTCCTCCTGGAGCTTCAGCAGCCGCAGCAGCAACAGCTCACGGCCGTCGTGCACGGGGTTCGACTCCAGCCAGGAGTACAGCAGTTCCACGGTCGGCCAGGGGTCGCCGGGGGCGTCGCCGGACTGCCGGGGGTCGCCGGGGGCGTCGATCCGCTCGCTCATGGGCGCAGCTTGCCACGCCCGTACCGGGCGGGGAGGTCACTCCTCGAACAACGCCTCCTGCTCGCCCTCCTTCTGCCGCCGCACCCGCTTGGTCCGGGCGCCGATCACCAGCGCCGTGGTGGCGGCCGTGAAGGCGAGCGCCGACGGCACCATCCAGCCCCGGTCGACGACATGGCGGAACGCGTGGTCGAGGGAGAGCCTGCCGGGACCGGCGATCGCGAGTCCCGCGGCGGCCAGGCCCAGGGTCGCGGCGTACTCGTAGCCGCCGCTCGTGTTGAAGAAGCCGTTGGGGGTGTGGACGGCGGCGGCGCCCGCCATGGCGCCGGCCGCGGCGGCACCGGCGGCGGGGGTCGCGAGACCGAGGGCGAGCAGGGCGCCGCCGCCCGTCTCGGCCAGCCCGGACGCGGTGGCGCTGGCCTTGCCCGGCGCGTACCCCACCGACTCCATGAAGGCGCCGGTCCCCTCGATGCCGTGCCCGCCGAACCAGCCGAACAGCTTCTGCGTCCCGTGCGCGGCGAGGACCCCGCCCGTGCCCAGGCGGAGGAGCAGCAGGCCCAGATCACGTCGGTCGAATGTGGTCACGATGACTCCCGGAACGGACGGTGGTGATCGGACGGTTTCCCCTCCCGCGTATCCACCGTCGCACCGATGACACGCCTCGGGGCCGCCCGCGCGGCCGTTCGAGTGGCAGGTCCGGAACGCGCCGCAGTCGACGCCGGTCCCACCGCGGCCACTCCGCCGGGCGCCTGAGGTGGCGGGCCGGTACCGGCGGTGTGAGGCTGACGGGCATGACGATCGCACCCGCCAGACTCAGTGATCCGACCGTCCGCGCCTTCGTCAACGCCGTGAACGCGCAGGACCGCGACGCCTTCATGGCCCTCCTCGCCGACGACGCGACCATGTCGGACGACGGCTCCGACCGGGACCTCACGGACTGGACCGACCGGGAGATCTTCTCCTCCCACGGCCACATGGAGGTCCAGCGCGAGTCCGACGGTGGCCGCTCCCTGGTCGCCAACTACCGCAACGACACCTGGGGCGAGATGCGCACCGCCTGGCGTTTCACGGTCTCGGACGACGGCAGGATCTCCCACTTCGAGACCGGCCAGGCCTGACCCCGCCGGACTTTTCCCCGCGATGGCTTGCCTTCGCGTGCGCTCCAACTCCTACCGTCCTCGGGTATGGAGACGAACACGTACACGAGGTCCCTCGGCCGCAGCGGCATCCAGGTCAGCGCACTCGGCTTCGGCTGCTGGGCCATCGGCGGGGAGTGGCAGTCCGCCGACGGGCAGCCGCTCGGCTGGGGCAGGGTCGACGACGAGGAGTCCGTACGGGCCGTGCGCCGCGCCCTCGACCTCGGCGTCACCTTCTTCGACACGGCCGACGCGTACGGCGCCGGCCACAGCGAACGCGTCCTCGGCCGCGCTCTCGGCCGGCGCCGCGCGGACGTCGTCGTGGCCACCAAGTGGGGCAACGTCTTCGACGAGCGCACCCGCACCCTCACCGGCCAGGACGACACCCCGGCCCACGCCCGCCGCGCCCTCACCGCCTCCCTCGACCGCCTCGGCACGGACCACGTCGACCTGTACCAGCTCCACCTGTCCGACGCCGACCCCGAGCGGGCGGCCGAACTCCGCGACCTGTGCGAGGAGTTCGTCCGCGAGGGCCTGGTCCGGGCGTACGCGTGGAGCACCGACGACCCCGACCGGGCCGCCGTGTTCGCGAAGGGCGCGCACTGCACAGCCGTCCAGCACCGGCTGAACATCCTCCAGGACGCTCCCGAACTCCTCGCCCTGTGCGAGGAGTCGAACCTGGCGAGCGTCAACCGCAGCCCTCTCGCCATGGGCCTGCTCACCGGCAAGCACACACCGGGGCGCGCGCTGGCGGCCGGTGACATCCGCAGCACCCCGCCCGCCTGGCTGCCGGGCTTCACCGCGGACGGCGGGGCGGACCCCGAGTGGGTCGACCGGGTCGAGGCGCTGCGGGAGATCCTCACCAGCGGGGGCCGGACGCTCGCGCAGGGCGCCCTCGCCTGGCTCTGGGCCCGCAGCCCGCGCACGGTGCCCATCCCCGGCTTCCGCTCGGTCGCCCAGGCCGAGGACAACGCCGGCGCTCTCGCGAAGGGGCCGCTCACCGCGGACCAACTGGCCGAGGTCGACCGGGTCCTGGGGCGCTGAGCCGCGTACAGGAGTCGCCCGGGACGAGAGGGCGGTATGGCGGGGCAGCCGTCCCGTGCCCCGGTGCACACCTCGCGGTCCCACGCGAGGTCCGCCCCCTTCCGGAGCGCGGGACGGCTGCCCCATCCCCCCTCGGTGTGGTGATGGAAGCCGTCTCCTCCAACTGTGAAGCCGAGATGTGAAGCTCCGGTGGAGGAGTGATGAGCATATGACTCCCACGTGCTCGAATGGCCCGGAGTAACAGCTTCCGTTTGTGCAGGTTGAGTCCTGGACCAGTGTCCGGCAGGGCTCAGCCGCGCCCCACGTACGGCATCGTCGTCGCCATCACCGTCGCGAACTGCACATTCGCCTCCAACGGCAGCTCCGCCATGTGCCGCACGGTACGGGCCACATCGGCGACATCCATCACGGGTTCGGCCATGAGCTGCCCGTTCGCCTGCGGAACCCCGCGGCTCATCCGCTCCGTCATGTCGGTCGCCGCGTTGCCGATGTCGATCTGCCCGACCGCGATGCCGTACGGCCGGCCGTCGAGCGACAGCGACTTGGTCAGGCCCGTCAGCGCGTGCTTGGTCGCCGTGTAGGCCACCGAGTGCGGGCGGGGCGTGTGCGCCGAGATGGAGCCGTTGTTGATGATCCGGCCGCCCTGCGGGTCCTGCTCCTTCATCTGCCGGTACGCCGCCTGCGCGCACAGGAACGCCCCGTTGAGGTTGGTGTCCACCACATGCCGCCAGGCCGCGTAGTCCAGCTCCTCCACCGGCACCCCGCCCGGCCCGAACGTCCCCGCGTTGTTGAACAGCAGGTCCAGCCGCCCGAACCGCTCCCGCACGGCGGAGTGGAGGGCCGCCACCTCCTCCGGCCGTGACACGTCCGTGGGGACGCACAGCGCCTCCCGCGCCCCGCCCGCCGTCTCGACGAGCCGCTCCTCCCGCCGCCCCGCGAGTGCCACCGACCATCCGGCGCCGAGCAGCTCCAGGGCCACGGCACGCCCGATACCGGAGCCCGCACCCGTCACGATCGCGATCTTCGTTCCCTCGGTCCTCATGGGCCCGCAGCGTAGGGGAGGCGGCACGGCGGACCGGGCAGGAGGGGCCCGGACATATGGAACTCATGCGTCCGCCACCTGGCTGTTGTGTACGGGACAGAAGATCGTCGAACCTGGCCACTCCAATACTCATGGACAACTACCTTCAGGAGAAGGCCAGATGACCCACGCAGCCCACAGGGCGACCCCGCCGCACTCGTCCCACTCACCGGAACTGCGTGCCGCCGCACGCCACTTCGACCGCCGTCGCTTTCTCACCCTCACCGCCGCCGCCGCGCTGGCCCTCGCCACCAACCTCCCGACGGCGGGCGCCGCGGCCGCCGCCGAACTCGACCCGCGCCACATCACCGAGAACCCCTTCACCCTCGGCGTGGCCTCCGGCGACCCGCTGCCCACCTCCGTGCTCCTGTGGACCCGGCTCGCCCCCAAGCCGTACGAGCCCGACGGCGGTCTGCCCGCCGAACGCGTCGTCGTCCGCTGGGAGATCGCCCGCGACGAGGACTTCCGACGCGTCGTCAGACGCGGTGCCACCATCGCCCACCCCGAGTTCCACCACACCGTCCACGTCGAGGTCCCTTACCTCGACCCGGGCCGCGAGTACTACTACCGTTTCCGTGCCGGCTCCTGGATCAGCGACACCGGCCGCACCCGCACCGCCCCCGGACGCGGCCATCTCTCCGGCGCCTCGGGGCTCTCCTTCGCGGCCGTCTCCTGCCAGCGGTACGACCAGGGCTACTACACCGCCTACCGACACCTCGCGAACGAGGACATCGATGTCGTCGTCCACCTCGGGGACTACCTCTACGAGTACGCCGTGAACGCCGCCGGCGGCGCCCGCAACTACACCGACCGCGTCCTGCCCGCCCACTTCAACCACGAGACCGTCACCCTGGAGGACTACCGGCTGCGGTACGCCCTCTACAAGACCGACCCCGACCTCCAGGCCGCCCACCGCGCCCACCCCTTCGTCGTCACCTGGGACGACCACGAGACCGAGAACAACTACGCCGGCGACAACGACGAGCACGACAGCCCGCCCGAGGAGTTCCTGCTGCGCCGCGCCGCCGCCTACCGCGCCTATTGGGAGAACCAGCCGCTGCGCCGCCGGCAGCGGCCCGACGGCCCCGACATGCGGCTCTACCGCCGCTTCTCCTGGGGCCGCCTCGCCCAGTTCGACATCCTCGACACCCGCCAGTACCGCGACAACCAGGCCCAGGGCGACGGCTGGCAGATACCCGGCCCGGAGTCAGCCGACCCGGCGCGCTCCATCACGGGCGACGAGCAGGAGCAGTGGCTGCTGGACGGCTGGGCCGACTCCGACGCGATCTGGAACGTGGTCCCCCAGCAGGTCACCTTCTCCCAGCGCCGCAACGCCGTCGGCGAGACCTACAAGGTGTCGATGGACTCCTGGGACGGCTACCGGGCCTCCCGCGAACGCGTCCTCGCCGGCGCGGAGGACGCCGGCATCGAGAACCTGATGGTCCTCACCGGCGACGTCCACGTCGGCTACGCCTTCGACATCAAGCGCGACTTCGACGACCGCTCCTCGCGCACCGTCGGCGCGGAACTCGTCGCCACCTCCGTCAGCAGCGGCGGCAACGGCTCCGACAAGCCCGCCAACTGGGACACCTACATGACCGCCAACCCGCACATGCGGTTCTACAACGGCCGCCGCGGTTATCTGACGGTCTCCCTCGGCAGGACGCAGGCCCGCGCCGACTTCCACGCCCTGCCGTACGTGACGACGCCGGACGCGGGCCTCACCACGGTCGCCTCGTTCGCGATGGAGGCGGGCAACCCCGGCCTCACGCCGGTGTAGCCACCAGATCGCCGTCCCGCCGGCCGTCCTCGCCGGGGTAGCGGACGCCGACGCGCTCCCGGATCGTGTCGAGCGTCCGCATCACGGCGAGGGTGCCGTCCAACGGGACCAGCGGGGACTCGGTCTCGCCCGCGCGCAGGGCCCGCATCACCTCGGTGGCCTCGTGGCGGAAGCTGTTACGGGGACCGTCGGCCGGGTCCGCGGCGAAGGCCTGGGGCTCACGCCCGTCGCGGTGCAGCACGAAGTGGTCCGGGAAGAAGAAGCCGTTCGGGATGTCGATCCGGCCCTGCGAGCCGGTGACCGACGCCGTGGTGGCCGTACCGCCGACGATGGAGCAGTGCACCGACGCGATGGCACCGCTCTCCCAGGAGAGCAGTGCTCCGGTCTGGAGGTCGACGCCCTCGTCCGAGAGCACCGCTCTCCCCGTGACGTCCGAGGGCTCCCCGAGCAGCAGCTGCGCGAACGAGATCGGGTACACCCCGAGGTCCAGCAGCGCACCCCCACCCTGCGCGGGGTCCCGCAGCCGGTGCGAGGGCGGGAACGGCCCCGCCAGCCCGAAGTCCGCCTGCACGGTCCGCACCTCGCCGATCGCGCCGTCCCGCACCATTTCCGCGAGCCGCCGGACCAGCGGATTGCAGTACATCCACATGGCCTCCATCAGGAACCGCCCGCGCCCCCGCGCCAGCGCGACCAGCTCCTCGGCCTCCCGCACGTTCAGCGTGAACGGCTTCTCGCAGAGCACGCCCCGGCCCGCCTCCAGGCACATCCCGGCGGCGACCCGGTGCGCCGAGTGCGGCGTGGCGACGTACACCACGTCGACATCCTCGTCCTCGGCGAGCGCGCG
>NZ_LIQX01000466.1:0-661 GCF_001418475.1 Streptomyces ossamyceticus
TTCCCTCGGAGCCACCGTCGAGGTACAGCGGCAGCCCGAGCAACGGGAGTACGCGCGCGTGCAGGCCGGTCCGCGGCAGGACCCCGTGGAGCAGCCCGTCGACCGGCGGGCACTGATGGCTCCCGTGTCCTCCGCCGGGGAGTCGATGGCGGACGGCCCGCCCGAGCCACCCCCGCCCGGCGTCACCGCCCTCCGGCAGCACCGTCCGCCGCAGGAGCCGGACCCCACCGGTGAACTGCCACGCCGCGTACGGCAGGCCCATCTCGCCCCCCAGCTGCGCGACCGGCACAGCGGCGGGCCGGACCCGGTCCCGAGTCACGTGGCCGACGGCGACCGCACCCCCGAACTCGTACGGGACCGTATGGCGGCCTACCGCGACGGCTGGGCGCGAGGCGGCGGCAGGGCACCCGGACGAGGCGTCACCCACGGCCCCGCGACGGGCAGCGACAGCAGCGAAGGAGACCTCGCATGATCCAGGACCCGACCACCAGGGCCACCGGACGGTCCGGAGAACTCGATTGGCTGTTGGACGACCTGGTACTGCGCGTACATGAGGTAAGACACGCGGTGGTGCTGTCCAACGACGGACTCGCCGTCGGTGCGTCGACCGACCTCGCACGCGAGGACGCCGAGCATCTCGCCGCCGTCGCCTCCGGCTTCC
>NZ_LIQX01000466.1:686-22712 GCF_001418475.1 Streptomyces ossamyceticus
CGCTCCGCGCGCCGGCGCGCGCCCACCCGTCTCCGGATGAGCGGGAACGAGCCGTGCTCATGACCGAGGACAGCACGAGCGCTCCGCACGAGCCGCCGGGCAGCCAGTGGTACGACCACGAGGCCGGGCCCCTCGTCCGCCCCTACGCGATGACCGGCGGACGCACCGCCCCCGGCCCCAGTGGAGTCCGCTTCGACCTGATCGCCCTGGTGTCCCTCCACATCGGCGCACCCGATGCCGACGGGGACGCCTCACTCGGTCCCGAACACCGCACGCTGATCGAACTGTGCCGGACCGAGACGCAGTCGGTCGCCGAACTCGCCGCCGGAGCCGACCTGCCGGTCGGGGTGGTGCGTGTACTCCTCGGCGACCTCCTCGAACTGGGCCACGTCACGGTCAGTCGGCCGGTGCCGCCCGCGCAGCTGCCGGACGAGCGCATCCTGCGTGAGGTGATCGCCGGGCTGAGGGCGCTGTAGTCGTGGACAACAGTACGAACCGTAGGGGTGGGCAACGGTGCGGGTCGATCTCGTACGAACTTGTGCATCCAACCGGGCATCGAATGCGCAGGAGTCGGTCGATGCCAGGAAGAACCGGTCCAACACCCCGCCTTGGAGCGGCAGTTGTCATGATGCTGGCTCCGCACAGCAGTACCGATGTCGACCTTGCCCCGCACTCCCGAGAGAAGTGATCGATGGCCTCCGAGCACTCCGACACGACAGACGGCGACACGGGCGCCCTGGCATTGAAGATCCTCGTCGCCGGTGGTTTCGGCGTGGGCAAGACCACCCTGGTGGGAGCGGTCAGTGAGATCAAGCCGTTGCGCACCGAGGAACTCCTCAGCGAGGCCGGTCAGTCGGTCGACGACACCGGTGGAGTGGACCAGAAGGTGACCACCACGGTGGCCATGGACTTCGGTCGTATCACCATCCGGTCCGGCCTGTCGCTCTATCTGTTCGGCACCCCTGGACAGGACAGGTTCTGGTTCCTGTGGGACGAGTTGGCCCAGGGGGCGTTGGGGGCGGTTGTCCTCGCGGACACGAGACGACTCCAGGACTGCTTCCCGGCGGTGGACTTCTTCGAGCACCGGCACATCCCGTTCGTGGTCGCCGTCAACTGCTTCTCCGGGTCAGGCGCCTACGGCACCGACGACGTGTCGCGCGCACTCGACCTCGACCAGGGCACTCCGGTGGTCCTCTGCGATGCGCGGGACCGCGCCTCCGGCAAGGAGGTACTGATAAGCCTCGTCGAGTACGCCGGACGGATGCACACCGCCCGGCTTCTCGACTCGGTGAGCTGACGCGCCCCGATCGGCCCGGTGCCGACAGGTGACGACCGGGTCGGTGCTCAGTCGGAGACGGCGGAGTACGCGAGGACCTTGTCCACGCGCACCCGCACGAGGAGTTCGCCCGGCACACCGTTGCGAGCGCCGAACTCCTCGGCCCGGTCCTCGCCCATGTAGCGGGCGCCTATCCGTGCGGCCCAGTGCCGCACCTCGTCGAGGTCCTCGGAGAGTTCCGCCCGGCCTTCCAGCACCACGAAGTCGTACGGCGGCAGATCGGAGTCCACGCAGAGCGCCACACGGCCGTCCCTGGCCAGATTCCGTCCCTTGACACTTTCCTTGCCGGTGTTGAAGAGCAACTCGTCACCGTGCAGCAAGAACCAGATGGGCGTGACGTGAGGACGTCCGTCGGCACGGGAGGTCGCCAGTTTTCCGGTGCGAGTTCCGTGCGAGACGAAGGCCCGCCATTCCTTGTCGGTCATCTTCTTTGCCATGTCCCCATCCTGCTTGCTCCTGCGGCAGCAGTGGGGAAGGCTGAACCGTCGGATCCTCCTCGCCAGGGGGAACGACGAAACGGGGAGTAGGAAAAATGCCGCAGAACGCGGGACTCGGTTGGTTGCTGGACGACTTGACCGAGCGCCTGGAACCCGTACGGCACGCACTGGTGCTGTCCAGCGACGGATTGGTCACGGCAGCCAGTACCGGGCTGAGGCGTGAGGACGCCGAGCACCTCGCCGCGGTCTCATCGGGGCTGCACAGCCTCGCCAAGGGCTCGGGACGCCACTTCGGCGCCGGTGACGTACGGCAGACGATGATCGAGTTCGACGACGCCATGCTCTTCGTCACCGCGGCCGGCGCGGGCAGTTGCCTGTGCGTGCTCAGTGCCGCGGAAGCGGACATCGGTCAGATCGCCTACGAGATGACCCTGATGGTGAACCGTGTCGGCGAACACCTCGGCGTGGACGCCCGACAACCCGAACCCTCCACCGCCAGGGAGCTCTGACCTGCGGTTTCAGTAGTCGGATGCAAGTTATCCACAGGCTCGCACCGACTTTCCCTGAACGGGCTACGGTTTTCCCGAGGCGACGCGCACCGGCGTCGCGGCACCACCGCACGGGGGAGAACCACCATGTCCGGCAACACCATCACCCGACCTGCCACACCCACCGCGACGACCGTCGCCGCAGTACCGGCCGGGGCGGCCGACCGGCCATTCGCCCAGAGCCGCGCCGCACGTGAACTGAGCCTGAAACGAAGCGAACTCGACCTCGCCGTCCACCTCGGATGTGTGCGAACCGTCCCCGACGAGGGAGGTGGAGGACGCCGAGTCACCCGCAGCGAGATCGACCGGCTCCGCGCCGAGGAGGGCTTCCCCCGGACGCTGCGTGAACGGGTCGAAGCCGTCGGCTCGAAGGACGCCGCGGCGATCCTGGAAGTGGCGCCGACGCGTTTCGTGCGCCTCGCACGGCTGGGGCTCGTCACACCGGTCAAGTTCTATCTGAACCGCTACCGCGCCGTGGTCTGGCTCTATCTGGCGGAAGAACTGCGGCGGTTCGCCGCCGACGAGAACAACGCCCCGTGGCTGACGGGGCGTCTCCCCCAGGAGCTGAGGACCCAACTCGACCACGGCCTCGATCTGCGGCCCAGGAACTGGCGAGGACGCCATCTGGGGTTCCTGCTCCGGCAGGCCGAAGACCCCTGGGCCCGGGCCGCCGCGCCGGCCTCCCTCCTCGACCCCGTTCACCTCGCGGAGATCGTCCAGGATCCCTACGAGCGCGCCCATCTCAACCGTCACCGGCCCACACGGACCGACCAGGGCCCGCCCGACTCACCCGCAGCCCGGCTCACCGGCACGATCATGACGGCGGACGATCCCGACGAGATCGAGTGGCTTCGAGCGGACCTCCGGCAGGCTCTCGTCGAGGCCCGCGCTCACCGCCTCGCGCCGAGGCCCCGCCGGAAGGAACCGGCCCCGCGCCCGGCGAGGAACGTCAGGCGTCCCGCGAACCGCACCGAGACACCGGGCCCGGCAGCCGAGAAGCGCCACGGCCTGCTCGGCTGGCTGACGCGCAGACACCCCTGATCCGTCGGCCGGGCGCGGTACGACCGGCCGGGGTACGACCGGCCGCGGGCGCCGACCGACGGGCGTGTCAGGAACCGAGCTTGCGGAACAGCCCCTCCTGGACGACCGACACCAGCAGACGCCCCTCCAGGTCGTAGATGCGGCCACGGGCCAGACCACGTCCGCCCACCGCGATCGGCGACTCCTGGTCGTAGAGGAACCACTCGTCGGCACGGAACGGCCGGTGGAACCACATGGCGTGGTCCAGCGACGCCATGTCGAAACCACGCGGTCCCCACAACGGCTCGACCGGAAGGCGCACGGCATCCAGCAGGGTCATGTCGCTGGCGTACGTCAGCGCGCACGTGTGGACGAGCGGATCGTCCCCCAGAGGCCCCACGGCCCGCATCCACACCGCGCTGCGCGGTTCCGCGTGCTCGACCTCCTCGGGGGTCCAGCGCAGCCGGTCGACATAACGGATGTCGAAGGGCTGACGCCGCGCCATGCGCTGCAACTGCTCGGGCAGCGCGCCCAGATGATCGGTGATCTCCTGCGTCAGCGTCGGCAGGGACTCGGGGTCAGGGACCTCGCGGGCAGGCGGCAGCTGGTGCTCGAAGCTCCCCTCTTCAGGCTTGTGAAAGGAGGCGGTCAGATTGAAGATCGTGCGGCCCTGCTGCACGGCGGTGACCCGACGCGTCGTGAACGACCGCCCGTCGCGGACCCGCTCGACCTGGTACACGATCGGCACCCCCGGACGCCCCGGGCGGAGGAAGTACGCGTGCAGCGAATGCACGGGCCGGTCGCCCTCGGTGGTGCGTCCGGCGGCGACCAACGCCTGGCCGGCCACCTGGCCACCGAAGACCCGCTGCAAGGACTCCTGCGGGCTGCGCCCACGGAAGATGTTGACCTCGATCTGCTCCAGGTCGAGGAGGTCGACGAGCCGCTCGGCGGGGTTGGTCGTCATCTGCCGGCCTCTCCAGTGCTCACAGTTGACCGACGTCGGTGACCCGGACGACGGCGCGGCCCTCGGCGTCGGAGGCCGCAAGGTCGACCTCCGCACTGATGCCCCAGTCATGATCGCCGTTCGGGTCGGCGAAGGTCTGACGGACGCGCCACAACCCGTTCTGCGGCTCCTCCTCGATCATCAGCAGACGAGGGCCGCGGGCATCGGGGCCGGTGCCGAGCTCCTCGTACTCGTCCCAGTACTTGTCCATCGCCTCACCCCACCGCTCGGCGTCCCAGCCGGACTCGGCGTCCAACTCGCCCAGTTCGTCGACCTGGTCGAGGGCGGCCAGCTCGACACGCCGGAACATGGCGTTGCGGACGAGGACGCGGAAGGCACGCGCGTTGGAGGTGACGGGCTTGACCTGGTCGGCCTTCTCCTGGGCCTCCTCGGCGGTCATCTCCTCGGGGTTGGCCAGCTGCTCCCACTCGTCGAGGAGGCTGGAGTCGACCTGGCGGACCATCTCGCCGAGCCAGGCGATCAGATCCTCCAGGTCATCCGACTTCAGGTCGTCGGGCACGGTGTGATCGAGGGTCTTGTAGGCGCCGGCGAGGTAGCGGAGCACGATGCCCTCGGTGCGGGCCAGCTCGTAGTAGGACACCAACTCGGTGAAGGAGAGCGCCCGTTCGTACATGTCCCGGATCACCGACTTCGGGGACAGCGGGTGGTCGCCGACCCACGGGTGGCTCTTGCGGTACGTGTTGTACGCGTGGAAGAGCAACTCCTCCAGCGGCTTGGGGTAGGTGACGTCCTGGAGCCGCTCCATGCGCTCCTCGTACTCGACGCCGTCCGCCTTCATCGCCGCCACGGCCTCGCCGCGCGCCTTGTTCTGCTGGGCCGCGAGGATCTGCCGCGGGTCGTCCAGTGTCGACTCCACGACGGAGACCATGTCGAGGGCGTACGACGGCGACTCCGGGTCGAGCAGTTCGAACGCGGCCAGCGCGAACGTGGACAGCGGCTGGTTGAGCGCGAAGTCCTGCTGCAGATCGACCGTCAGACGGACGATGCGGCCCTCGGCGTCCGGCTCGTCCAGCTTCTCGACGATGCCGCCGTCGAGCAGCGAACGGTAGATGGCGATCGCCCGCCGGATGTGGCGCAGCTGCTGCTTGCGCGGTTCGTGGTTGTCCTCCAGCAGCCGTCGCATCGCCTCGAAGGCGTTGCCGGGCCGGGCGATCACGGACAGCAGCATCGTGTGTGTCACGCGGAAACGGGACGTGAGCGGCTCCGGATCGGAGGCGATGAGTTTCTCGAAGGTGTTCTCCGTCCAGCCGACGAACCCTTCGGGCGCCTTCTTGCGGACCACCTTGCGGCGCTTCTTCGGATCGTCGCCCGCCTTCGCGAGCGCCTTCTCGTTCTCGATGACGTGCTCGGGCGCCTGCGCCACCACGAAACCGGCGGTGTCGAAACCCGCCCGTCCGGCGCGCCCCGCGATCTGATGGAACTCACGGGCGCGCAGTGTCCGCACCCGGCTGCCGTCGTACTTGGTCAGTGCGGTGAACAGCACCGTACGGATGGGAACGTTGACACCGACGCCGAGTGTGTCAGTGCCGCAGATGACCTTCAGGAGACCGGCCTGGGCCAGCTTCTCCACCAGTCGCCGGTACTTGGGCAGCATCCCGGCGTGGTGCACACCGATACCGTGCCGGACGTAACGGGAGAGGTTGCGGCCGAACTTGGTGGTGAAGCGGAAGTTGCCGATCAGCTCGGCGATCTGGTCCTTCTCCTCCCGCGTGCACATGTTGATGCTCATCAGCGCCTGCGCCCGCTCCACGGCCTGCGCCTGCGTGAAGTGCACGATGTAGACGGGCGCCTGCTTGGTGGCGAGCAGCTCCGTGAGCGTCTCCGTCAGCGGCGTCAGGACGTATTCGTACGACAGCGGCACGGGGCGGGTGGCCGAGCGGACCACGGAGGTGGGGCGGCCGGTGCGCCGGGTGAGGTCCTTCTCGAACATCGAGACGTCGCCGAGGGTCGCCGACATCAGGATGAACTGGGCCTGCGGCAGTTCCAGGATGGGGATCTGCCAGGCCCAGCCGCGGTCGGCCTCCGCGTAGAAGTGGAACTCGTCCATGACGACCTGGCCGACATCGGCGTCCTTGCCGTCGCGCAGCGCGATGGACGCCAGGACCTCGGCGGTGCAGCAGATGACCGGGGCGTCGGCGTTCACGGACGCGTCGCCGGTGAGCATGCCGACGTTCTCGGTACCGAAGATCTTGCACAGCTCGAAGAACTTCTCCGAGACCAGCGCCTTGATCGGGGCGGTGTAGAAGGTGACCTCGTCACGGGCGAGGGCGGCGAAGTGCGCGCCCGCCGCGATCATGCTCTTGCCGGAGCCGGTGGGCGTCGACACGATCACGTTCGCGCCGGAGACCACCTCGATGAGCGCCTCCTCCTGATGGGGGTAGAGGGTGAGACCGCGTTCCACGGCCCACGACTCGAAGGCTTCGTAGAGGGCGTCGGGGTCGGCGGTCCGCGGCAGCTGATCGATGAGGGTCACGCCCCCATCTTGCCTGCCCGCGCCCTCAAGACGGGAATCGGATACCAGGCCGAAGATCGCGAACGCTACGCTGTGGCGCCGACGGAGCGTCGACGCAGGTGGACAACTGGACAGCGGCCCGGGGCAACCGGACAGCGGCACAGAAGGAATGGGGCGGGGCACGGCCATGATGGGACCAGCACACTCACTGTCCGGGGCCGCGGCCTGGCTCGGCGTAGGGGCGGCGGCAGCCGCCACCGGGCACACCATGCCCTGGCCGGTCCTCCTGGCCGGTGCGCTGATCTGCGCGGGCGCCGCGCTCGCCCCGGACCTGGACCACAAGGCGGCGACGATCTCCCGTTCCTTCGGCCCGCTCTCACGCTGGGTGTGCGAGATCGTGGACAAGCTCTCGTACGCCGTCTACAAGGCGACGAAGAAGCAGGGCGACCCACGCCGCTCAGGCGGGCACCGCACGCTCACCCACACCTGGCTGTGGGCGGTGCTGCTCGGCGCGGGGGCCTCCGCCATGGCGATCGTGGGTGGCCGTTGGGCGGTGCTGGCGATCCTCTTCGTGCACATGGTGCTGGCGATCGAAGGGCTGCTGTGGCGGGCGGCCCGCGGGTCGAGCAGCGACGTGCTGGTGTGGCTGCTGGCGGCGACCAGTGCCTGGATCATCGCTGGTGTCCTGGACAAGCCGGGCAACGGGGCGGACTGGCTGTTCACCGAGCCGGGCCAGGAGTACCTGTGGCTCGGTCTGCCGATCCTGCTGGGCGCGCTGGTGCACGACATCGGCGATTCGCTGACCGTCTCCGGCTGCCCGATCCTGTGGCCGATACCGGTGGGCCGCAAGCGCTGGTACCCGATCGGTCCGCCCAAGGCGATGCGGTTCCGGGCCGGCAGCTGGGTGGAGCTCAGGGTGCTCATGCCGGTGTTCATGGTGCTCGGGGGCGTGGGGGCGGCCGCAGCCCTGAACGTCATCTGACAGCGCGGGCGGGCGGCCGGGCGGGGTCAGCCCGACACCGAGTCCTCGTCCACGATGTGCATCGCGGCCTCCTCGGCGGAGGCGGCCGCGCCGTCGATGCCCACGTCGGTGGCGATCAGCCCGCTCTCCTCGTCCTCGTGCGCACCCTCGTCGGGGGCGACGAGACGGCCCGAGCGGAGCCCTCCCACCTCGTTGTCCAGCAGCTCACCGTCGGTGTCCTGGGCGTCGCCGATGCCGTCCCCGTCGACCGAGGTGACGTCCGGCAGCTCCTCCGCGAGCCGCTGCTCCAAGGTCTCGCCGCGCAGTCGCTCCGCGGCGGTCACACCGGTGTGCTCCACCGCCCATGGTCGCTCCGGTGGCGACCAGCCCCGGTCGAGCGGGTCGTCCACACCGTCGGCGACCAGGGTGTCCTCGGCGTCCAGCAGCCCGGCGTCGTCCTGGATCTCCGATCCATCCGGCTGGTAGACGTCGTCTCCCCATCCGCCGGCTCTGTCCACGGGTACCTCCAGTGGTGGGACGGGCCCGGCGCCACCGTGCGGCGACGGTGGGCGCGCGAACCCCTGGGCGACGGTCCGACTCCCGCGAACCGGGCGGTTCACGGGCGTCCCCCGAATCAGTGCCCACCACCAGAGTTCCACTCGCCGTCGGCACCACGCAACGTCAGGGGACGGGCCCCGGAAGCGAGCGGGCTCTCGGCCTCGGCCGCGCGGCCCGCGTCATGGCCGTGCCGGCGGGTGTCGGCGGCGGTCTCGCCCTCGGCGGCCGACTCCACGCCGAGCGGCCGCGCGGAGTCACCGGAGCCGTCGCCCGCACCACCCGCCTCGCCGTCGCCCACACCGGCCGTCTCGACGCCGGCCGCATCACACTCGGTGCCGGCCGTACCGCCCCCGGTGCCGACCGTACCGCCCCCGACGGTCCGGTCCGGGGACGGCGTGGAGCAGGCGGCCATGGTCCACGGGCCGATGGTGATTCGGCGGAACATCCGCCGACCACCCACGACAGGGCGTGCGCGACAGCCGACACTGCGCGGCCGGCCGACGGGAGGCCCTCTCGGCGAGGACCGGATCGGAGACGGATGCCACCGGAGCCGGTCGGGAACCGGCTCAGCCGTGCCAGGACCGCCACAGCGCGGCGTATGCGCCCTCCGCCGCGACGAGCTGGTCGTGGCTGCCCAGCTCGCTGATGCGGCCGTCCTCCACGACCGCGATGACGTCGGCGTCGTGCGCGGTGTGCAGGCGGTGGGCGATGGCGACGACGGTACGGCCGTCGAGGACACGGGCGAGGGAGCGTTCCAGATGCCGGGCCGCACGCGGGTCGAGGAGCGAGGTCGCCTCGTCCAGGACCAGGGTGTGCGGGTCGGCGAGGACCAGCCGGGCCAGCGCGATCTGCTGGGCCTGCGCCGGAGTGAGCGTGAACCCGCCCGAGCCGACCTCGGTGTCCAGGCCCTCGTCGAGCGCCCGTGCCCAGGAATCGGCGTCGACCGCGCCGAGCGCCGCCCACAGCTCGGCGTCCTCGGCGTGGGTGCGGGCGAGCCGCAGATTGTCGCGCAGGGAGCCGACGAAGACGTGGTGCTCCTGGTTGACGAGGGCCACATGGGAGCGGACGTCCTCGGCGGGCATCCGGGACAGCTCGGCACCCCCGAGGGTGATCCGGCCGTCGCGCGGCGCGTAGATGCCGGCGAGGAGCCTGCCCAGGGTGGACTTGCCCGCCCCGGACGGGCCGACGAGGGCCAGCCGGGTGCCGGGCGCGACCTCCAGGGACACCTTGCGCAGCACGTCGACGCCCTCGCGGTACCCGAAGCGCACCTGCTCGGCGTGGACATGGCGTCCGTCGGGGGCCACGTTCGGGTCGCCCGCGCCCGGTTCGATGTCCCGGACGCCGACCAGTCGGGCCAGCGACACCTCGGCGACCTGCAGCTCGTCGTACCAGCGCAGGATGAGGTTCACCGGCTCGACGAGCATCTGCGCGATCAGGGCGCCCGTCGTCAGCTGTCCCAGCCCGATCCAGCCCTGGAGCACGAACACACCGCCGACGATCAGCACCGCGCCGAGGACCATGGTGTGGGTGAAGTTGATGACCGGGAAGAGCACCGAGCGCAGCCACAGGGTGTACCGCTCCCAGGCGGTCCACTCGCGGATGCGCTGGTTGGACAGCTCGATGCGGCGCGCGCCGAGACGGTGGGCCTCGACGGTGCGTCCGGCGTCGACGGTCTCCGCGAGGGCGGCGGCGACGGCCGCGTACCCGGCGGACTCGGAGCGGTAGGCGGAGGGCGCCCGTTTGAAGTACCAGCGGCAGCCCGCCACCAGCAGGGGCAGGGCCAGCAGGACGGCGAGCGCCAGCGGCGGAGCCGTCACGGCGAGCCCGCCGAGGAGGAGAGCCACCCAGACCACGCCGATCGCCAACTGCGGCACGGCCTCGCGCATCGCGTTGCCCAGGCGGTCGATGTCGGTGGTGATCCGGGACAGCAGGTCACCCGTTCCGGCCCGTTCCAGGACCCCCGGCGGCAGGCCGACCGACCGGACGAGGAAGTCCTCGCGCAGATCGGCCAGCATCCGCTCACCCAGCATGGCCCCGCGCAGCCGCACCTCCCGTACGAACACCGCCTGGACGACGAGGGCGACGACGAACACCCCGGCGGTCAGCTCCAGATGGAGTTCGCGTGCCCCGTCGGAGACCCGTTCGACGAGTTCGCCCAGCAGGTAGGGGCCCGCCATCGAGGCCACGACGGCGATCGTGTTGACGGCGATGAGCAGGGCGAAGGCCCGGCGGTGGCGGCGGAACAGCTCGGCCACGTAGGCGCGGACGGTCGCGGGGGCACCGACGGGCAGGGTGTTCGCCGTCGTCGGGGCGGCCGGGTCGTACGCCGGTGGCGCCACGCCGATCATGCGGTCTCCTCGATTTCTTCCAGTTCGTCCAGCACATCGCTGAGCGCGGTCCTGCGGTCCTTCGGCACGGTGTCCTCGCGCGGCGCGGCACCGCCGTTGCCCAGGGCGTCCGCGGCGGTCTCCTCGTCCGTCTCGCGGGTGACGACGGTCCTGTATCGCGGCTCCTTGCGTACGAGTTCGCGGTGCACGCCCACCGCGGCGACCTCGCCCTCGTGCACCAGGACCACGCGTTCGGCGAGATCGAGGAGGAGCGGGGAGGAGGTGAGGACGACTGTCGTGCGGCCCGCGCGGAGGGAGCGGATGCCGTCCGCGATCCTCGCCTCGGTGTGGGAGTCGACGGCGGAGGTCGGCTCGTCCAGGACCAGGACCTCGGGGTCCGTGATCAGGGAGCGGGCCAGGGCCAGCCGTTGGCGCTGGCCACCGGACAGGGACCGGCCGCGCTCGGTGATGCGTGCGTCCAGGGGGTCCTCGGCGTCCAACGAGCCCTGCGCCAGTGCCTCCAGCACATCACCGCACTGGGCGGCGGCCAGCGCCTCCTCGGCGGTGACGCCGCCGGAGGCGGGTACGTCGAGCAGTTCGCGGAGGGTGCCGGAGAGCAACACCGGGTCCTTGTCCTGGACGAGGACGGCCGTGCGGGCGGAGTCGAGCGGCAGTTCGTCGAGGGGGACACCGGCGAGGAGTGCCGACGTGCCCTCCTCCGGGGCGTGCCCGCCGAGCCGTTCCGCGAGCCGCCCTGCGGCGTCAGGGTCGCCGCACACCACGGCGGTGAGACATCCGGCGGGGGCGAGCAGTCCGGTCGCCGGGTCGTACAGGTCCCCGGACGGCACGGCGGCCTCGCGTGACCCCTCGGTGGCGGTGGCCCGTTCCAGGGACAGCACCCGAGCGGCCCGTTTGGCGGAGGGCCGGGAGAAGGAGTACGCCATCGCGATCTCCTCGAAGTGCCTGAGGGGGTATCCCAGCAGCATCACCGCGCTGTACACGGTGACGAGTTCGCCGACGGTGATCCGGCCGTCGCGGGCGAGACCCACGCCGTACCAGACGACCGCGATCATCAGCAGTCCCGGCAGCAGGACCTGGATGGCGGAGATCAGGGCCCACATACGCGCGCTGCGGACGGCGGCGTGACGGACCTCCTGGGACGCGCGGCGGTAGCGGTCGAGGAACAGGTCCTCGCCGCCGATGCCGCGCAGCACGCGCAGGCCCGCGACGGTGTCCGAGGCCAGTTCGGTGGCGCGTCCGGCCTTCTCGCGCTGTTCGTCGGCGCGCCGTGTCGCGCGGGGCAGCAGCGGCAGCACGGCGAGTGCGAGCACGGGCACACCGATGGCGACGACGATGCCGAGCGCGGGCTGGTAGACCACCAGGGCGACACAGACCAGCACCACGGTGAGCGCCGCCGCGGTGAAGCGGGAGACGGCCTCCACGAACCAGCCGATCTTCTCGACGTCGCCGGTGGAGACGGCGACGACCTCGCCGGCCGCAACCCGGCGGGTCAGAGCGGAGCCGAGCTGCGCCGTCTTGCGGGCCAGGAGCTGCTGGACGCGGGCCGCGGCGGTGATCCAGTTGGTGACCGCGGTGCGGTGCAGGAAGTTGTCGCCGAGCGCGATGGTGACGCCGCACAGCGCCAGTAGCGCGCCCGACAGGGCCAGTCGGGTGCCGGAGCGGGCGACCACGGCCTCGATGGCGACGCCGACACAGAAGGGCAGTCCGGCCACGGAGGTGAAGTGCAGCAGTCCCCACGCCAGCGACTTGAACTGTCCGCCGAGCTGATTGCGGCCCAGCCACCACAGGAATCGGGGGCCCGAGCGTGCGTCCGGCACGCCGGGGTCTTGGAACGGAAGGTCTTGAATCTGCATGACGTCCCTGTGGGTCGTGTCAGAGGAGGGGGGATAAGGGCGCAAAAGGGGCGACGGGGCCCGGCGACCGGCCGTGAAAGGTTCGCGTCACCGCATGGTCGGAGGCAAACGGTTTTCCGTCGCTGGGCAAAGTTTCGGCCTGGACCGCCCTGGTGACGCCGGGCGCGCGGGGGCGGTGGACGCGGAGAGCCGGCGCGCGATGCGACGATGGAGCGCATGCGAATAGGCGGTACGAGGTGCGGGGCGGTCGGCGGTGCGAACGGGGTCGAGGGCGTGAGGCGAGCCGGGGCGGCGATGGTGGTCTGCGGGGCGCTGGTGGTGTCGCTGGCGGCGTGCGGAGGTTCGGCCGGGACCGGCAGGGCCGGCGAGGGCGACACGGACTCGGGTGACAGGGCGGGGCATTCCGAGGCGCGCAAGGCCGATCCGACCCGTATCCCCGACGTGGGCGATCGCCTTCAGAAGCAGATTCCCGCCGACTCCCGTCAGGTCGTGGCCGTCTACGGCGAGGGTGTGAACGACGCCGACTCCAGGATCGTCCTGTACACGAAGAGCGGTTCCGTCTGGAAGGAAGCCAGGACCTGGCTGGGCCACAACGGCAAGAAGGGCTGGACGGCCGACCATCACGAGGGTGACAAGCGCAGCCCCGTCGGGGTGTTCACGCTCAGCGACGCGGGCGGCGTCCTCGCCGATCCGGGGGCGAAGCTGCCGTACAGCCAGTCACCGTCGTTCCAGGCGCCGCACTACTGGGCGAAGTCGCACTGGAACGACTTCGACTACGTCATCGCCATCGACTACAACCGCGTCAAGGGCACCTCGCCGATCGACCCCACACGTCCGGAGGGCCAGTCGAAGGGCGGCAGCATCTGGCTGCACATGGACCACGGAAGCGGAACGTCGGCCTGCGTCAGCCTGTCCAAGTCGGGGATGGAGTACCTGCTGCGCACCCTCGATCCGGCCGCGCACCCGGTGGTCGTGATGGGGGACAAGGCGGCGCTGAAGGCCTGAGAGCCGGGAGGTCTCCGGCCAGGGATCCAGGAGGTGTCTTTGGCCACTCATGTGGCCGGGGGTGTCATTGTGCGCGGCGTCGACTGCCCGTAGAACTCCGCCCATGAGAAACCGGATCATCATGTCCATGCTCACCGGGGTGACCGTCCTGATGAGTACTCTCCTGGGAGCCGCCCCGGCCCGATCGGCCGCCCCCGCTCAGTCCGCCGCCGGGGTCGATGTCCCGGCCGAGTTCGGCAGTGACTGGCACGACCCCCTCACCGCCGCCCCGCCCGTCACCCGGCCCGAGCACGCGAAGTCCTGCGAAGTGACCGTCGCCGAGGCGCAGTTCAGGGACTTCACGCCCTACAGGGGCACCTACGCGCCCCCGGCCGGGTGCGGGAAGCGCTGGAGCAAGGTCGTCCTGCGTCTCGACGGCAGGGTCAAGGGCCGCCAGTACGACCGCCTCGGCCATCTCCACATCGGCGGCGTCGAGGTCTTTCGCACCTCCACCCCGCAGCCCTCGCCCGACGGCATCGCCTGGTCCGTCGAGAAGGACGTCACCCGCTACAGCGACACCCTGCGGGCGGCGCAGCCCGTGGAGATGCTCATCGGCAACGTCGTCGACGACACCTACACCGGCGTCCTCGACGTCAAGGTGACGCTGACGTTCTACGTGGGCAGGCCCACGGCGAAGGCCGCCGCGACCGTCCCCGACCGCGTCCTCACCCTCCAGGACGGCAACACCCTCACCACCCCGCGCAACAGCGAACGCGTCGTCGCCGAGGTGTACGCCACCGGCTCCGGCGGCGGCTGCGAGGAGTACTGGTATCTGACGGTGCCCGAGACGGCGCCGTACTCCTGCAAGGCGCACGACGGGCCGTACCGCGAGGTGCAGATCGAGGTCGACGGCCAACTGGCCGGGATCGCCGCGCCGTTCCCGACGGTCTGGACCGGCGGCTGGTCCAACCCCTTCCTCTGGTACGTGGTCCCCGGCCCCCGGGCCTTCGACATCCAGCCCATCCGCTACGACCTCACCCCCTTCGCCGGCCTCCTCAACGACGGGCGCCCGCACCGGGTCGAGGTCTCCGTCGTCGGCGTACCGGAGGGGCAGAGCGGCTGGAGCGCCCCCGTCAACGTGCTCGTCTGGCAGGACGAGAAGAGCGCACACGTCGCCGGTGCCCTGACGGAGGTGCGGGCGGGCGACCTCACCAACTCGTCCACGTACACCGCCGGCACGGAGCACCGGCTCGACACCGAGGGAAGCCACCGGCTGACGGTCACCGGACATGTCGACACCTCGCACGGCAGGGTGACGACCACCGTGCGCCGGAGCCTGGCCAACACCTCCGTGCACGCCTGGTCGGACGGCGAGAACCCCGACGCCCTCGACGCGAGGTGGAGCGACGACGAGACGGTCACCGTCGACGGACGCGGCCCGGCCCGAACCACCCGCACCCAGCGGTCGTACACGATGGACGGGACGACGACGCTCGGCGCGGGCGACCGGCTGCGGACAGTGCTCACGCTCGGCGACCGGGCGACGGTCACCGAGACGTACGGCGGTCGGCGCACCGCGTGGTCCCGGCTCGACGACACCTACACGGGTGACGCCACGTACACGGCGTTCGTACCGCGTGACCAGCGGCATGCCGTCGGCACGACCAGGGAGCGCTACCGCCTGTACGGAACGGGCGGCTGCTACGACCGTTCGCTGGTCTCGGTGCAGGGAGTGCTGACGGAGGACCGAAGGGCCTGCTGACACCAAATGCGCGTGTTGTGACGTCTGTTCGATGATTTACCTCGCGGAAACACGACGGTCTTCCCCGTGAGCGGCGACTCCCTGATAGTGATCAGCGCGGAAGTACTTTTCCGCATACCAGAAAGTCCCCTCGGAGGAGTGCCCGTGCCGCAGTCCGTACCGTCCCTGCCGCGACGCGTCGCACGCATGCTGCGTACCTCACTGTTCGCCCAAGTCGGTGTCGCGCTGGTGCTCGGCATCGTTGTCGGGAGGTTGTGGCCGGACACGGCCACGACCTTCCAGCCGCTCGGCGACGGTTTCATCCGGCTCATCAAGACCGTCATCTCGCCGCTGGTGTTCTGCGTGGTCGTCGTCGGCATCGCCAAGGCCGGCAATCTCAAGGCCTTCGGGCGGATCGGGTTCAAGGCCCTGATCTGGTTCGAGGTCGCGTCCACGGCCGCGCTGCTCATCGGTCTGATCGCCGCCAACGTCTTCGGCCCCGGCGTGGGCATGAACGTCGACCCCTCGAAGCTCGACACCTCGGCGGTGGACGCCAAGACGGCGGGCGGCGAACTGCCGACGACCGCCGAGTTCATCCTGAACGCGCTGCCGCAGAGCGCGATCGGCGCGTTCGCCGAGAACGCGCTGCTCCAGGTGCTCGTGCTCGCCTGCCTCACGGGTGCGGCGCTGCTGCACCTCGGCCACACCAAGGTGCCGAAGATCCTGCCAGCCATCGAGCAGGCCCAGGAGGTCATCTTCGCGATCGTCGGCTTCGTCATGAGGCTGGCCCCGCTCGCCGTGTTCGGCGCGATGGTCCACCTCGTGGGGGAGTACGGCCTCGGCGTGATGAAGACCTACGCCAAGCTGATCATCCTCTGCTACGCCGTCGCCGCCGTCTTCCTCGTACTGCTCGGTGTCGCGCTGAAACTGATGACCGGGTTGAGCCTGTGGAAGTTCGTCCGCTACACCCGCGCCGAGATGCTGCTCGCGCTGGGCACGGCCTCCAGTGAGAGCGTCATGCCGCGCATGATGCAGAAGCTGCGCCAGGCGGGCGCGCGGGACGACGCGGTGGGGCTGGTGCTGCCCACCGGGTACTCGTTCAATCTCGACGGCGCGTCCATCTACCTCTCCGTCGGCACGCTGTTCATCGCGCAGGCCGTGGGGGTGGACCTCAGTCTCGGCCAGCAGGTCACCGTCGTCCTCGTCCTCATGCTGACCAGCAAGGGCATGGCCGGCATCCCCGGTTCGGCCTTCCTCGCCCTGTCGGCCACCGCGGCCTCGCTCGGGGCGATCCCCGCCGGTGCCGTCGCCCTGCTCCTGGGGGTCGACCGGATCATGGACTCGATGCGCGTCGCCACCAACCTGCTCGGCAACTGCGTCGCCGTCTTCGCCGTCTCCAAGTGGGAGGGTGCGCTGGACACCGTACGGGCGAAGAAGATGCTGGACGGGGAGATCGAGTTCATGGAGGAAGAGACCGCGGACGAGGACGACACGACCACGGCGCCCGTCGCCTCGACCGCCGCCGTCACTGCCCCGGCCACCGCCGGCCCCACCTCCTCCTCGGCCGCTCCCGTGAGCACCGTCAAGGCAGTCCCCGCGCCGGGCGGTGAGCTCAAGGAGCCTGCCTCCGGGGCCAGTTGATCGCTGTCGTCGACGGAAGGGGCCCGGCGCCGCACCTTGGCGCCGGGCTCCTGTCAGGTGCGGCGGCCCGGCCCGGCCCGGCCGTCGGCGTCGAGCGCCGCTCCGGTGTCAGTGCGCCCTACCGTCGGCGTCGAGCGCCGCTCCGCGTCACCGCGCCCGTACGCCGGGGCTCAGCACGCCCGCTCCGCCCCCGGCGCCCCGTCCACCAGCGTGTCGAGGAGACCGCCCAGTACCTCACGCTGGCCGTCCGACAGCGGTGAGAGGATCTCCTCCGCGGCGGACCGGCGGGCGCGGTGCAGCTCCTCAAGGACCTTGCGGCCCTCGTCCGTGACCTCGATGCGGATGACCCGCCGGTTGGTGGGGTCGGGCACCCGGCGCACGCGGCCGCTCGCCTCCAGTCCGTCGACCAGGGTGGTCACGGCGCGCGGCACCACTTCCAGGCGCTCGGCGAGATCGGCCATGCGTGGGGGCGCGTCGTAGTGTGCCAGGGTCCGTAGCAGCCGGGACTGTGCAGGGGTGATGTCCAGCCCGCTCTGCAGAAGATGGTGCTTCTGGATGCGGTGCACGCGGCGGGTCAGCCGCAGCAGCTGCTCGGCGAGCAGTCCGTCGGCATCGGGGGCGGTCATGCGGGAACAATATCAGGATGATGTTCATTGTGAGCATAGGTAACAATGAGCTAGGCTCCGAAACCGTCTCCGTGAGATCCGGAGCCACCTCGCCGCACCGCACCGAATCCATGACCGGTTGAATCCAACACCGCACGTGCTGCCGAAGCCATGAGCTGACAAGACGCCGTGCCGGTCCCTGACTCACCCCGTAGGAGCCCATGCATCCCGACGACCAACCCGCCTGGACCCCCGCCCGCACCGCGCCCGCCGGCGCCGAGGGAGCCGGCGACGCTCCGGCGCCGCGGCAGGTCCGCCGCATCCTGCAGCTCTTCCGCCCCTACCGCGGCCGGCTCGCCGTGGTCGGCCTGCTGGTCGGGGCGGCGTCGCTCGCCTCGGTGGCGACCCCCTTCCTGCTCAAGGAGATCCTCGACACCGCGATCCCCGAGGGCCGCCTCGGCCTGCTGAGCCTGCTCGCGCTCGGGATGATCCTCAGCGCGGTGCTCACCAGCATCTTCGGCGTGCTGCAGACGCTGATCTCCACGACGGTCGGCCAGCGTGTGATGCATGATCTGCGGACCGCCGTCTACGGCCGTCTGCAGCGCATGTCGCTCGCCTTCTTCACCCGCACCCGCACCGGTGAGGTGCAGTCCCGTATCGCCAACGACATCGGCGGCATGCAGGCGACCGTCACCTCCACGGCCACCTCTCTGGTCTCCAACCTCACCAGCGTGGTCGCCACGATCGTCGCCATGGTCGCCCTGGACTGGCGGCTCACCGTGGTCACCCTGCTCCTGCTGCCGCTGTTCGTGTGGATAAGCCGCCGGGTCGGCGACGAGCGCAAGAAGATCACCACTCAGCGCCAGAAGCAGATGGCCGCGATGGCCGCGACCGTCACCGAGTCGCTCTCCGTCAGCGGCATTCTGCTCGGCCGCACGATGGGCCGTTCCGACTCGCTCACCCAGTCGTTCGCCGAGGAGTCCGAGGGGCTCGTCGACCTGGAGGTCAGGTCGAACATGGCGGGGCGCTGGCGCATGGCGATCATCACGATCGTCATGTCCGCGATGCCCGCCGTCATCTACTGGACGGCCGGCCTCGCCTTCCAGTTCGGCGGCCCGTCCGTCTCGGTCGGCACGCTGGTCGCCTTCGTCTCGCTCCAGCAGAACCTGTTCCGGCCGACCGTGAGCCTGTTGTCCACCGGCGTTCAGATCCAGGCCTCGCTCGCGCTGTTCCAGCGCATCTTCGAGTACCTCGACCTGCCCATCGACATCACCGAACCCGACGAACCGGTCCGCCTCGACCAGGTGAAGGGCGAGGTCCGCTTCGACGACGTCGAGTTCCGCTACGACGACGGCAAGGGCGCCTCCGCCGCGATACTCACCGGCATCGACCTCACCGTCCCGGCGGGCGGCAGCCTCGCCGTCGTCGGACCCACCGGCGCGGGCAAGTCGACGCTCGGGTGCCTGGTGCCGAGGCTGTACGACGTGACCGGCGGCGCCGTTCTGATCGACGGGGTCGACGTCCGTGACCTGAGCTTCGACACGCTGGCCCGTGCCGTCGGCGTCGTCTCCCAGGAGACGTACCTCTTCCACGCCACCGTCGCGGACAACCTGCGCTTCGCCAAGCCGGACGCCACGGACGAGGAACTCCATGCGGCGGCGCGGGCGGCGCAGATCCACGACCACATCACCTCCCTGCCCGACGGGTACGACACGGTCGTGGGCGAGCGCGGCCACCGGTTCTCCGGCGGGGAGAAGCAGCGCCTCGCCATCGCCCGCACCATCCTGCGCGATCCGCCCGTCCTCATCCTCGACGAGGCGACCAGTGCCCTGGACACCCGTACCGAGCACGCCGTGCAGGAGGCCATCGACGCGCTTTCCGCGAACCGCACCACCATCACCATCGCGCACCGGCTCTCCACCGTCCGCGGCGCCGACCAGATCGTGGTCCTCGACGGCGGGCACGCGGTCGAACGGGGCACCCACGACGAGCTGCTGGAGCGGAACGGCCGCTACGCGGCCCTCGTACGCCGTGACGCCCAGCTGGAGCCCGCCCGTGCCCCGCAGACGGAGTCGGCATCCGTCTCCGGCGCCGATCCCCTCGACGCTCCGGGCCAAAAGGCTTCACCGCTACGGCCGATGGAGTCGACAAGATGAAGATATGTCGGGTTTAAGGTGATATGCGGGATACCGTGCCCGCATGCAGATGAACACTCCGCCACGGAGCACGATTCGACTGACACGCCGGGGCCGGGCCGCCCTCATCGCGACCGGAGCGGTCGTGGCGGCCGCCGCCGTGGCGGTGCCGCTGCTGAGCGTGGGCAGCGGTGAAGGCGGGGCCGAGCGGCCCACGTCCCTGGTGGTCCCGGAGGGCCGGCGAGCCGTACAGGTCTACCAAGCCGTCGACAAGGCGCTCGGTCTGCCCGCCGGATCCACGAAGAAGTCCCTGGCCAAGGCCCGGCTGTCGCTTCCCGCGGAAGCCCAGGGCAACCCGGAGGGCTACCTCTTCCCGGCGACGTACCCCTTGGCGAAGACGACGACGCCGGAGTCGCTGCTGACGTTCATGGTCGAGACCGCGCACAAGAGGTTCAACGGCGGCCAGGTCACGGCCGGGGCGCAGCGCAACGCGATGAACGTCTACCAGGCGGTCACGATCGCCAGCATCGTGCAGGCCGAGGCCGCAACCAAGGCGGACATGGGCAAGGTGGCCCGCGTGGTGTTCAACCGGCTGGAGCGCGGCATGCCGTTGCAGATGGACTCCACCCTCAACTATGGCCTGAACCGCTCCACATTGGACACGAGCGTCGCCGACACGAAGATCGACAGTCCCTACAACTCGTACCGGCGCATGGGGCTGCCGCCCACCCCGATCGCCAACCCGGGCGAGGACGCGATGCGGGCGGCGACCAACCCTCCGCCGGGCGACTGGCTGTACTTCGTCACGGTCAAGCCGGGTGATACCCGCTTCACGACGAGCTACGAGGAACATCTGCGCAATGTCGCCGAGTTCAACCAGCGCCGCGGCGGCCGGCCGTCGTCGGCGTCCACGGGATCGGGCGCCGCAAGCCCCTCCCCGACGTCCGGCTGAGACGAGTGCCGGTACGAGCGGGAGGGCGCCGGAGAGGGTGCGCGCGAGGGCGCGCCGGACTCAGGCGACGGCGGTCGCAGCGACGCCGACTGCGGTGACCGGAGAGGTTCCGGTGGCGAGCTCCGCGGCTGCGGTGCCCGGCGAGGTTCGGGCGGCGAGGTCCGCGGTTGCGGTGCCCGGCGTGGTGCGGATGGCGGCCGGTGTGTCCCTCAGGAGGCGTCGGATGTCCCGGACCGCGGCGCGGCCCGCCCGGTTGGCGCCGATGGTGCTGGCCGAGGGGCCGTAGCCCACGAGGTGGACGCGGGGGTCGACGGCCGCGCGGGTGCCGTCCACACGGATGCCGCCGCCGGGTTCGCGCAGCCGCAGCGGGGCGAGGTGGTCGATGGCGGCGCGGAACCCGGTCGCCCACAGGACGACGTCCGCGTCGACGCGGCGCCCGTCGTCCCACTCCACGCCGTCCGGTGTGATCCGGTCGAACATCGGCAGCCGGTCCAGGACGCCGTCCGCGATGCCCTGCCGGATCGCGTCGTTCAGCGGCAGACCGGTCACCGACACGACGCTCTTCGGCGGCAGGCCCTGCCGGACCCGCTCCTCCACGAGGGCGACGGCGGCGCGCCCGGCGCCCTCGTCGAACGGACCCTCGCGGAAGACGGGCGGACGCCGGGTCACCCATGTGGTCGCCGCGGCATAGGGGGCGAGCTCCAGCAGATGCTGCGTCCCGGACGCGCCCCCGCCCACCACGATCACCCGCTGCCCCGCGAACTCCTCGGGGCCGGGGTACTGCGCGGTGTGCAGCTGACGGCCCCGGAACGTCTCCTGGCCCGGGTAGCGCGGCCAGAACGGCCGGTCCCAGGTCCCGGTGGCGTTGATCAGCGCCCGCGTCGACCATGTGCCGTCCGAGGTCTCCACGAGCAGCTGGCCGCCCTCGCCCTCACGCACCGCCCGCACGTCCACGGGACGCCGTACCCGCAGGTCGAAGGTGCGCTCATAGGTCTCGAAGTACTCCCTGATCACCTCGGAGGACGGGCGCTCGGGATCGGCGTCCGTCAGCTCCATGCCCGGCAGGGCGTGCATCCCGTGGACCTTGCCGTAGGTGAGCGAGGGCCAGCGGAACTGCCAGGCGCCGCCGGGCCCGGGGGAGTGGTCCAGCACCACGAAGTCGCGCTCCGGTACGAAACCGGCGCGCCGCAGGTGATAGGCGCCGGCCAGTCCGGCCTGACCCGCGCCTATGACGACTACCTCGACCTCGCGCATATTGTTCACACTTCTACTAACCGGGTGCGGGTCCCGGATCTTCCCCGGCCGGTCAAGATCCCCCCCGAGGGGGCGGGGCGCGGCGGCGGGAGTGGTCGCGGGCGCCTGCGCGTGGAGTGCGGAGGCGGGCGTGGGTGAGAGGTGGAGGGGCGCCAGGTGCGCGGGGGAGCCGGGGTC
>NZ_LIQX01000467.1 GCF_001418475.1 Streptomyces ossamyceticus
CCGCGCCCGGGGAGGGGGCGCGGCCGTCCGCGTGTGACGGGGATCACTCCCCCGGGAAAACCCGCCGCCGGGGGCGGGCGTCTAGGGGGTGTGAGAGCAGTCAGGAAGGGACGGGGTGGCGAGCCGGACGAGGAGCGTCTCGTTCGGCTGGTGGCCCGTGGTGATCGCGCGGCGTTCGAGGAGCTGTACCGGCGGACCGCGCCATGGCTCGCGGTCCGGCTGCGGCGGCGCTGCGCGGACGAGCAGATCGTCGCCGAGGTCATGCAGGAGACGTATCTGGCGGTGTGGCGCGCGGCGGGCGCGTTCGCCGGGGCGGCGGTGGGCGGCACGGCCGTCGGCTGGCTGTGGACGATCGCGGCGCGCCGCCTCGTCGACGCGTTCCGGCGGCGGGCCCACCACGCGCAGCCGCCGCCGACCGCCGCCCTCCCCCACGCGGCGCCCGCCGCCGAGGAGGAGGCGCTCGCGGCCACCGTCGGCGGTGACGTGGGGGACGCGCTGCGGCGCCTCGCGCCGGAGCTGCGGCAGGTACTGCAGGCGATGGTGCTCGACGGACTGTCGGTCCGGGAGACCGCCGTCCTGCTCGGGCTGCCCGAGGGCACGGTCAAGACCCGGGCCCGCCGGGCCCGGCTCGCGATGCGGAAGGCACTGGCTTGACTTCCTCCTCCGCCTAAAGGCGGGGGATTCCAGCGGTCGCCCGCTGGGGTTCCTGCTTCACCGACGACCGCCCCGTCCGGGAGGACTCCCGTTGAGGTCTTACACCGTCTCCACAGGCAGACGCCGCCAGCCCGGCGGCCAGGATGTTGCGTGCCGCGTTCACGTCACGGTCATGCACCGTGCCGCAGTCACACGTCCACTCACGGACGTTCAACGGCATCCTCGCCGCGACCGTGCCGCAGGCCCCGCACAGCTTGCTACTGGGGAACCAGCGGTCGATCACGACCAGTTCGCGCCCGTACCAGGCGCACTTGTACTCCAACATCGAGCGGAGGTCCGTCCAGGCCGCGTCGGAGATGGCGCGCGCGAGCCTGCCGTTCCTCAGCAGGTTGCGGACGGCGAGGCCCTCGATCACGACCGTTTGGTTCTCACGGACGAGTCGGGTCGACAGCTTGTGCAGGAAGTCGCGGCGCCGGTCGGCGATCCGCGCATGGATCTTGGCGACCCTGCGCCGGGCTTTCTCCCGGTTCGCCAAGCCCTTCGCCTTCCGCGACAGCTCCCGCTGTGCGCGGGCCAGGCGGGCGCGGTCACGGCGTTCGTGCCGGGGGTTGGTGATCTTCTCGCCGGTGGACAGGGTCACCAGGGAGGTGATCCCGGCGTCCAGGCCGACCGCGTTCGTGGTGGCGGGGGCCGGAGTGATGGTGTCCGCGCACAGCAGGGACACGAACCAGCGCCCGGCGCTGTCGCGGGACACAGTCACCGTGGTCGGCTCCGCCCCCTCGGGCAGCGGACGCGACCAACGGATGTCCACCGGCCCGGCCATCTTCGCCAGAGTCAGTTGCCCGTCGCGCCACTTGAAGGCGCTGCGGGTGTACTCGGCCGACGCCCGGGACTTCTTCCGGCTCTTGTAGCGCGGGTACTTCGCCCGCTTGGCGAAGAAGTTCCCGAACGCCGTCTGAAGATGGCGCAGTGCCTGCTGGAGCGGGACGGAGGACACCTCCGTCAGGAAGGCCAGCTCCTCGGTCTTCTTCCACTCCGTCAGCGCGGCGGACGACTGCACGTAGGAGACACGGCGCTGCTCGCCGTACCAGGCCCGCGTGCGCTCTTCCAGTGCCTTGTTGTAGACGAGGCGGACGCAGCCGAACGTGCGCGACAGCTCAGCCGCCTGCTCGTCCGTGGGGTAGAAGCGGTACTTGAAAGCCCGCTTGACCTGCCGCTTCATATCTCACACCGTATCAGATTCCGTGTGAGCGGCTGGTGTCGGCTGGTGGGCGGTGCACGCCGGTCCGCCCTGGCGGCGAACCGGCTTTTCCTGCCCTGCTCCGCAGGGGCTTCGTTTCCTCCCCGGCCTGAAGGCCGGGGTATCCACGAAGGAGAGACCCGATGACCGTGGAACACGCGTCGACGCGGATCATCGAGGCCTACGCGCGCGGCGCCGCCGGCCTCCCGGACGACGAGGTGTGGGCCGTGGAGTCCCATCTGGAGGTGTGCCCGGTCTGCCGGGACCGGCTGTCGGCCGCCGTCACCGCCGGGGTGCCCGGCGTGGCGTCCCTGGTCGAGACCGTGTGGTCCGGCCTGGAACCTCAGGTGGCGGTCGCCGCCTCGCCGCCCCGCCGCCGGCGCCGGCCGGCGTGGCTGTCGCGGTGGGCGACCCCCGCGATGGTGCCGTGGCTCGCCATGGCCGCCGCCGTGACGCTCGCGGCCCTGCTGCTCGACCTCCTCGGCGGCAGCCCCGGCCCGGGATCCGGTGAGGTGTCCCCGGTGCTGGTGCTCGCCCCGGTGCTGCCCGTGCTCGGAGTCGCCGCCTCGTGGGCGCGCGGCCTGGACCCCGCGTACGAGCTGACGGCCTCGGTCCCCCGGGCCGGGCTCCAGCTGGTGCTGCGGCGGACCGTGGCCGTGCTCGCGGTGGTGGTGCCCGCGCTGCTGGTGGGCGGCTGGGCGACGGGGGTGATGGTGGCGCAGTGGCTGCTGCCCTGCCTGGCCTTCACCTCGGCGACGCTGGCGCTCGGCGGGGTGATCGGCGTGACCCGCGCCGCCGTCTCGCTGGTGGTGGTGTGGGCCGCCGTGATCGTCGCGCCGACCCTCGCCGACGGCCGTACCGCGGTCGCGCTGCGCACGGACGGACTGCCCGTGTGGGGACTGATCCTCGCTCTCGGCCTCGGAGTCGTGATCGCCCGCAGGGGCGCGTACTCCGTGCTGGGAGCCCATCGATGACCATCGGAAAGGACCATCACATGTCCACGGTGAGCGCGGCCGACATCGCGCCGACGGCCTACGCCTGGGAGATCCGGGCGAACGGGCTGAAGGTCAAGGTCGGGAGGAAACGCATGGCCGTCGACGGGCTCGACCTGTCGCTGGGCACCGGCGTCCACGGCCTCCTGGGGCCCAACGGGGCGGGCAAGACCACCCTCATCCGGGCGCTGGCGACCGTGCTGCGCCCCGCCGCGGGCACCCTGGAGCTGCTCGGCGAGTCCGTCGGCGGCCGGGGCGAGCACCGCGCGCTGCGGCGCCGGATCGGCTATCTGCCGCAGGAGTTCGGCTACTACAAGCGGTTCACGGTCCGCGAGTTCGTCGAGTACATGGCGTGGCTGAAGGAGGTGCCCAAGGCGGACATCCCGGCGGCCGTGCAGCGCGCCGTGGAGCGGGTGGGGCTCGCGGACCGCGCCGACGAACGGATGAAGGCGCTGTCGGGCGGCATGGTGCGCCGGGCCGGTATCGCCCAGGCCATCGTCAACGACCCGACCGTCCTGCTCCTCGACGAGCCGACGGCCGGCCTCGACCCGGCGCAGCGCGTGCGGTTCCGGCAGCTGCTCCAGGAGCTGGGCACGGACACCTGTGTCGTCGTCTCCACGCATCTGGTGGAGGACGTCGCCGCCGCCTGCACGGACGTGGTGCTGTTCGCGGAGGGCCGGCTGGTCTTCCAGGGCACCCCCGACGAGCTGGCCGCCGCGGGCGGCCCCGAGCATGTGGGCGACAGTCCGCTGGAGCGCGGCTACGCGGCGCTGCTCCAGGGCTCCGCCGGGGAGAGGGGCGCCTGGTGAACGGCCGTGTCCTGCGTATCGAGCTGAGGCGGTCCGTGGCCCCGTGGGCCGGCGCCGTGATCCTGGTGACCGCGCTGGGGTTCCTGTATCTGCTGAGCGGGCCCTGGTGGAAGGGCACCGCGCTGTGGACGGCCCAGTGGACGTCCATGGCGATGTGGACCCGCACCCTGCTGATCTTCCTGTGGCCGCTCGCCGTGGCGCTCGGGGCGCTCCAGGGGCTGCGCGACCACCGTTCGAAGGTCTCCGAGCTGCTGGCGAGCACCCCGCGGCCCGCCCGGCACCGCGCGGCCGTGACGGCGGGCGCGACCACGCTCACCCTGACCCTGGCCTTCGGTCTCTTCGTCCTCCAGGGCGCGGCCCAGGTCCTCACCCACGCCCGGTACCACCACCTGGGCTGGCTGCCGATCTCGCTGGTCGGGGGATTCTCCCTGGTCGCGGGCGCCGTCCTCGGCATGGGGATCGCACGGGCCCTGCCGTCCCCGCTCACCCCGCCCGCGCTGGCCGTGGCCGCCTTCCTGTTCACCGGTTTCGTACGGCAGTGGTCGGACACCGCGGTGCCGACGTCCGCCCTGCCGAACCGGCTGGTGCTGCTGTCGCCGACGGTCGCGGACGTACGGGAGATTCTGCTCACCCTGTCCGCCCCGGTGCACCTAGGCCAGACGGTGTGGCTGCTCGGCATGGCCGCGACGGGCTTCGCGCTGCTGCTCGCCGTGACCCCGCGCACCCGGCTGCTCGCCCTGGCCCCCGTGGTGGCGGGCGCGGCGATCGCCCTGCTCGTGCTGCCGTCCGACCCGCGCCGGACGTACGTCGTCGACGAGGCCGCCGCCGCGCAGGTCTGCGACGGGCAGGTGTGTGTGGCCCGCGTCCACGAGGCGCGTCTGGACGGGCTCGCGGGCCCCGGCCGCAAGGCGCTCGGCCTGCTGCACAACGCCCTCGGCGACCGGGCGCCCACGACCATCCGGGAGACCACCACTCCGCGGGGGCTCATCGAGCGGCCCCAGCGGTCCCGTACGGCCGTGCTCGTCGACTTCGACGACGACGCCTTCACCCGCGCCGGGGGCGAGGACCTGACCCGGGCGCTGGTCGCCCAGGGCATCGCGCCGCCGTGCTTCGCGCGCAGCCAGCAGGAGAGCGGCACACTGGGCGAGACCGCCGCGCAGAGCGTGGTGGCGGGCTGGGCCCTCGGGAAGCTGGAGCCGATCCGCGGCACCGTGCACCCCGCGGAGGAGCAACTCGCCACGGCCCGCCCGGTGTTCCGGGAGCTGGAGGGGCTGCGCTGGTCCGAGCAGGTCGCACGGATCAGGGCGGCGCACGCCGCGGCGGTCACCTGCGAGGGCGACGTGCTGACGGTGCTGCAGGGCGGTGCGTCCGGGTGAGGTGGCTGACGCTGTACGCGCGGTCGCGCCAGGTGCCCGCCTCCCTCGCCGCGGTGCTGGTCGGCGCGGTCGCGGTGTGGGCGCTCGCCGGGAACGGCGACGGGCGGAGCGCGCCCCTGCTGCCGGTGCTCGCGCTCGCCGCCGGGGCGACGGTGGCCTCCGTCGGGCTCGGCGGGCAGGACGTGGCGCTGGACCGGACGGCCGCGATCCGCTGGAGGCTGCGCCGGACGGCGCACGTGCTGCTGATCGGCACGGTCGTCTGCGCGGTGCCGCTGGTCCTGCGGATGTTCGGCGAGGATCTGGCGGCCGCCGGGTTCCTCGTCCGCGACGCGGCCGGGCTGACGGGGCTGGCGGCCTTCGGGGCGGCGGCGTTCGGGGCGCGATACGCGTGGACGCCGCCGATCGCCTGGCTGGCCGTCTCGATGGTCACCCCGTCCCCGGAGGGCCTGCCCGAGGAGGTGGCCGGCTGGCTGCTACTGCCGCCGGGCACCCCCGCCGCGACCTGGACGGCGGTGGTCCTCGCGGCCCTCGGCACCACGGTGTACGCGCTCGCGGGACCGCGACGGTGACCCTTCCGTCGGCGGGTGGCGGAACTTCACGGGGTGCGGCAGCCGTTGGCAGGGTGACGCGTGGAACGTGCGCGGACGCTGGACGACATGGGCTGAAGCCGAGGTGGCACGGATGGCGATGTGGGATCGGATCAAGGACCAGGCCAAGGGGCTGCAGCAGCAGGCACAGTCACGGGGCCTCGGCGGACCGGGTCAGGGACACGGCCAGGGACACGGCCACGCCCCGGGCCAGCCTTACGGCCAGGGCCAGGGCCATGGGCACGGACGGCCGGGCGGGTCCGGCGGTTCGAAGGCCCAGCTGGTCAGCGCCCTCAAGTCCCAGCTGACGTCGCTGAAGACGGAGCTCAAGAGCGGCGCCTACCGTGACGCGAGCATGGCCATGTGCGCGCTGGTCGCCGCCGCCGACGGCACGGTGGACCCGGCCGAGCGGCAGCACGTGGAGTCGCTGATCCTGAACAACGACGTGCTGCAGAACTTCCCCGCGGACCAGCTGCGGCAGCGGTTCAACAAGCACGTGGACCAGCTGTCGTTCAACTTCCAGCAGGGCAAGGCGGCCGTGCTCCAGGAGATCGCCAAGGCGGCGAAGAAGCCTCAGGAGGCCCGTGCGGTCGTCCAGACCGGCTTCGTCGTCGCGGGCGCCGACGGGTACATCGCGCCGGCCGAGGAGCAGGTCCTGCGCGAGGCGTGCGGGGTGCTCGGGCTGCCCACGCAGGAGTTCGGCCTCTGACGGTCCGTCCGTGACGGGCCAGGCGTTGCGGTCGTACCCGTGACGGTCGCACCCGTGACGGGCCACCGTGGCAATCCCCCGTGAGGGTCCGCCCGTGACGGGACCCCGGACGGGGAGCGACCCCAGGCCCTTCGGCCTGGGGTCGCTTCATGTCGCGGGTGTCCGGGGACCGGTCGTCAGCCGGTCACCGGCCGCAGCTTGGCGCGGAAGTGCCGCAGGATCGGCGACTGCTCCACGATCCGGAAACCGTGCACCGAACCGGCGTCCTTGGCGATCTTCTCCAGGGTCCGGCCGACATGGTCGTAGTGGCTGCGCGTGTACACCCGGCGCGGCAGCGCCAGCCGCACCAGCTCGTACGGCGCGCTCTTGATCGGGTTGCCGTCCTCGTCCTCCTCGCCGAGGTAGAGCGACCCGAGCTCCGCCGAACGGATCCCGCCTTCGAGGTAGAGGCGGCATGCGAGGGCGTGGCCCGGGTAGTGGTGCGGCGGTATGTGCGGCAGCAGCCGCCCGGCGTTGAGGTAGAGGGCGTGCAGGCCCGGCGGTTCGAGGATGTCGACGCCCGCCGCGCGGACCCGCCCGGCGAGATGCGTGGCGACCTCGGCCCGCTCCGCGAGATAGCTGGGCTCGGTCACCTCCAGCAGGCCCACGGCCATCATGTCGAGGTCGCGGCCGGCGAGTCCGCCGTAGGTGGCGAAGCCCTCGGTGGCGATGAGGAGCCGTTCGCACTTCTCGGCGAGCACGGGGTCGTTCAGTCCGATGAAGCCGCCGATGTGGACGATGGCGTCCTTCTTGGCGCTCATCACACAGCCGTCGGCGAGGCGGAACGCCTCCTCGGCGACCTGGCGCGGGGTGTGGCCCGCGTAGGCGGCCTCGTGGCGGGTCACCAGCCAGGCGTTCTCGGCGAACCGGGCGGCGTCCAGGATCATGGGGACGCCGTGGCGGCGGCAGAGCGCGGCGGTGGCCTTGAGGTTCTCCATGGAGACGGGCTGCCCGCCACCGCCGTTGTTGGTGATCGTCATGACGACCACGCGCACCCGGGAGGCGTCCGGTCCCTCCAGCCAGGTCCGCAGTGCGTCGAGGTCGATGTTCCCCTTGAACGGCTGCTCGCTGTCGAGGTCCTTGGCCTCCGGGCAGGGCAGGTCATGAGCCTGACACCCGGAGAGTTCGACGTTGGCGCGGGTGGTGTCGAAGTGGGTGTTGGCCAGCACGATGCCGCCCGGTTCGAGGAGCGTCGAGAACAGGATGCGTTCGGCGGCGCGCCCCTGGTGGGCGGGGAGGATGTGCGGGAAGCCGGTCAGCTCCGTCACCGTCCGGTGGAAGCGGTAGAAGGAGCGCGAGCCGGCGTAGGACTCGTCGCCCTCCATGCCGGCGGCGAGCTGGGCGGCGGAGATGGCGCCGGTGCCCGAGTCGCTGAGCAGATCGATGGTCACCTCGTCGGCCCGCAGGTCGAAGAGGTTGTAGTCCACCCGTTTCAGCGCCTCCTCGCGCTGCTCACGGGTGGTGAGGGCGAGCGGCTCGACGACTTTGATGCGGTAGGGCTCCACTGTGGTCTGTGCTCCTGTTGCTCTGTGGACTCAACTGATGGCTGGTGTGCCGGGGACCGGCTCGCGTGCCGTGCCGGAGGGCGCCCGCTGGAGGGGCGGCGGGGAGGCCGGCGGCAGGACCTCGTACGCCTCCGAGGAGAGGTACGTCGTCACGCGGGGCGGTCTGCCCCGTTCGTGGGCCAGCGCCACGTACGCGATGAGCCCCCGCCCGTCGCGCGGCGCGCGCGGGGTGACGGCGGTCAGCGCCCGTTCGAGTACGGCGGGGTCGACGCCGTGGCGGGCGAGGACGGCCATGGCCCGGTCGAGCGCCACCCCGTCGTGCGGGACGTACCCCCGGATCGGGACGTGCAGGGTGAAGCCGGTGGGCCCGCCCGTCGTCCGGGTGAAGGAGTGACAGGTCAGCACGGGCCGCCGGTCGAACCGCGCCTCGGGGCCCGGCGTCCCGTCGTCGTAGCCGCCCGTCTGCCGGAGGAAACCTTCCAGCACCTCGGCGTCGGGGCCGGCGCCCATCCGGGACAGCCCGCCCGCGTCGGGTGCCCTCAGCTCGCGATGGGTGACGTACACCTTCACGCGGGGCGCCTGCCAGTCGCCGAGGTCGAGGGCGAGGAAGGGGTAGCCGTCGCCGGGCGGCAGCGTGTCGAAGGCGCCCCGGTGGCCGAGTCGGTCCAGCGCCTCCCGTACGGTTTCGGCGGCCCGGTCCGCGCCGCGCGCCGCCGGGTTCAGATAGACCTTGACCTTGGGGACACCGCCGGGCCGTAGTTCCAGCGCGATCCACAGGGCCAGCGGGCCCTCGGGGTCGTCCGGGAGGAACAGGTCCTCCAGCACGTCCAGTTGGCCGGTGGCGAAGCCCCAGCGCTCGGCCATCGAGCGGACCACCGCCAGCCCGGCCCGGCCGTTGTCCCGCAGGCTCTCGGTCCCGCTGCCCGGTTCCAGCAGCACCCGCAGGGCCGGGGGCCCGTCCGGGACGAACGACAGCGAGAACTCCACCGGTGTGGAGTCGTCGGAGAGGAACGTCCGGGCGGGGGGTGGCAGGTCCAGGGACCGTTCGGCCACCCCGGCCAGCGCGTCGGTCAGCACCCGCGCATAGGTCTCGGCGTCGGCCTCGTCGATCCCCGACACCTGGCACAACCGCAGCAACTGGCCTGTCACGAGACCGCCGAGCGTCTTGGTCGCCCGCGCCTCGACGGCGCCGGGCCCGCTCACAACAGGCCCCCCGGGGTGCGGGGGGACACAGAAAGATACCCGCCGACCTCGGCGGGTATCTCGTCGTGCGGTAACTGACGGGCGGTCACGCCCCCAGGAGAGCCTTCGTTCCCCAGAGGGCCGCGCCGTCGGGAGCGGTGGTGTGCGGCGGAAGGTCGAGCAGCGGCGTCGTCGGAAACGTGGTCCACGACACCTCCCTTGTTTCGTTAGTCACCACGAATGCCGCCGCGTTACTACCCCTTAGGTTGAATCTTCATGCAGTGTCTGGAAGTTGCGCCTGTTGCGTGCATCACCCCTTCAACCAGGACAGGAAGGAACTCCAGACACCCGACCGCTCCGCCCGACGGCCGGCCGCCGCTTGGTGGTCGGTCCGTCCGGTGTCCTGCGCACGCGGCGGGGTGGGCCGGTGGACGACCTGCGGGGTGAAGCGGCACGGCAGCACGGCGAGCGCCCGGTGGAACGGGCCCGG
>NZ_LIQX01000468.1 GCF_001418475.1 Streptomyces ossamyceticus
CGCCACACCACACAACTGACCGGTCGGCGGCAACAGCTGCCCGTCGACCGGCCCACGGACCACGTGTCCGCCCACAGACTCCACCCCCCAACCCTCCCGAGCTGGTCCCCCATTGCGCTACTTCCAGGAGATTTGTCATGAGTGATCCCATGATCGGTCGCAGAGCGCTCCTGCGCGGAGCAGGCGGCCTGGCCGCCCTCGCCGCTCTCCCGTCCCTCTCCGCCTGCGGCACCGGCACCAGCCGTGTCTCGTCCGGCAGCGGCAAGGGCGGCGGCAAGACGGTGGTCGTCCGCGACAGCGGCGGTTCCTACGGTGCGGCTCTCCAGAAGGCGATCTACACGCCGTTCACGCAGGAGACCGGCATCCAGGTCAAGGTCCTCAACCTGGACGACGCCCCGCTGCTGGCCCAGATCAAGCAGGGCCGCCCGCAGTGCGACCTCATCAACAACTCGATGATGTCCCACCTCAAGTACCTGGGCCAGAACGCCCTGGAGATGCTGGACCACGACCGGATCAAGAGCGTCAAGAGCGCGAAGATTCCCGAGGCCCAGGTCACCGACCATGCCATCGGCAGCAGCTTCTACGGCCAGTGCATCGCGTACCGCACGGACGCCTTCGGCGGCCGCAAGCCCGAGTCGTGGGCGGACTTCTTCGACACCAAGTCCTTCAAGGGCGGCCGGGCGATGTGTAGCCCCGACGGCGACCTGCCGGAGCTGGAGTTCGCGCTGCTGGCCGACGGCGTCCCGGCGGACAAGCTGTATCCGCTGGACGTGGACCGCGCCTTCAAGGTGCTGACCCGACTGCGAGGCGACATCAAGAAGTTCTGGGACAGCGGCCCGCTCCCGGGTGTGCTCCTCAGCCGCCAGGAAGTGACGATGTCCACCGTCTGGGACGGCCGGGTCGCCGACCTGGAGAAGCAGGGTGTCCCGGTCACCAGGCAGCTGAACGGCATGCGCCGCCAGTTCCAGGGCTACGCCATCGCCAAGGACGCGGCCAACGTGGACAACGCCTACCAGCTGATGGACTTCTCGCTGCGTGCGGAGAGCCAGGCCAACCTGGCGAAGGCCTTCCCGTCGAACCCGTCTTCGCCGCTGGCCTACGCCAAGCTGACGGAGGACGAGCGCAACGCTCTGGCCGGTGCGCCGAAGTAC
>NZ_LIQX01000469.1 GCF_001418475.1 Streptomyces ossamyceticus
GGTGCGGGGCGGGCCGTACGGGCGTATGGGCGGGACGCCCGGCGGATCAGTACTCGTAGTCCGCGATCACCCAGGTGGCGAACTCCCGCCACAGAGCGACGCCGGCCTGGTGGGCGGGGTGCTCGACGTAGCGACGCAGGGAGTCCGCGTCGTCGAACGCCGAGTTGATCGCGAAGTCGTACGCGATGGGCCGGTCGCTGATGTTCCAGCCCAGCTCCCAGTGGCGCAGCTCCGCGATGGTGCCGTCGAGCGCCCGGAAGGCCTTCTCGCCCTCGACGACGCGCGGGTCGTCGCGCTCGACGCCCTCGTTGAGCTTGAACAGGACCAGGTGGCGGATCATGAGCGCTCCGGGAGAGTCGTACGACGCGTGGTGCTGCGGGTCATTCCGCCCCGTCGGCGATCCAGGTGAAGAAGTCACCGATGGACTGGGCGGCGGTCGAGACGCCCTCGAACCCTATCTGGACGTAGTCCGCGGCCTTGGCCGGGTCCGTGATGATCACGTACAGCACGAAGACCACGAGCACATACAGCGCGATCTTCTTCCCCTGCACCGCCACAGCGGCCTCCCCCGCCTCATATGTCCCTGTCCACCGGCGGCGAGTGTAACCCGATCATGCGTTCGCAGGAGATCCCCGGAACGCGGGAAGGGCCCCACCTGACGGTGAGGCCCTTCTTCAGCGGTGGCGGAGGACTCCCGCCCGTCTCGCGAACGGCCGTGAGCGGCCGTCAACGGCCGTGAACGGCGGCTGGACCGTGGGGACGGTGGGGTCAGGAAGGCTTGACCGCCGTGACCGGGGTGACGGTCACCTTGTTGTCGCACTCGGCCCACACCCCGTCCTTCAGGGCGACCTGGTGCTTCCCGGAGCGCGGCAGACCGATGACCATGGTCGGATACGTCACCGGGTCCTTGCCCGACTTGCAGTAGCCGTCGGCCTCCCCGTGGACCTGGACGAACGTCAGCTTCACCCACGCCTTGCCACGCGGCCGGACCTTCACGGTGGCCGCCTTGCCCTTACGGGTGACCTTGAGCGGGGTGTTGTGGGCGGGGGAGCCGTTGCCGGCGCCCGCGACCGTCGGATGGCCCTTCAGGACGCATGTCTTCCGGGAGACGTTCTTGAACTGCACGACCGCCGCCCCGGTTCCGGTCCCGACGGGCCGGTGGACGGCCTGCCAGGCGCTGACCTGGAGGGCGGAGGTCTTGCAGGCGGGCGGCGGGGTGGCGGCGGTGGTGCCGGCCGCCATGGCGGTGCCGGGCAGGATGCCGGCCACCGCCGCCGCGACGGCCGTGACCGCCGTCGTCGCCAGAGCCGCCCTGCGAATGCCGTTGCTGTGTCGCATGCTGTCGTCCCCCTGAGTCGTCTCGTCCGCAGGTTTCGGTCGTCGGTTGTCGCCCCGCGGTACGTGTGGTCGTGGTACGTGAGTGCAGATAGGGCGGGAGAGCGGCAAGGTTCCGCGCGGCGACTACTCGTGACGGAACGGTGACGACAGGCTGTACCCGTGCGGATGGCGAGTCGTGGATCTCTTCGCCCTGGGACGGAAGCCGAAGAGGCGCCCGGTCCTGGGGACCGGGCGCCTCTTCCATCTGCGGTAGCGGAGGGATTTGAACCCTCGGTGACTTGCGCCACACTCGCTTTCGAGGCGAGCTCCTTCGGCCGCTCGGACACGCTACCGAGGGAGACCTTACAGCAAGGTGGGGCGTGCTTTGAAATCGATATACGGGCAGGCCCGGGAGCGCTGCCGCGGGCGGTTCAGCGGAGGCGGAAGAAGTCCGTGAGGAGCCGGGCGCAGTCGTCGGCGAGGACGCCCTCGACGACCTCTGGGCGGTGGTTGAGGCGGCGGTCGCGCACGACGTCCCAGAGGGAACCGGCCGCCCCGGCCTTCTCGTCGCGGGCGCCGTAGACGACCCGGTCGACCCGGGACTGCACGATCGCGCCCGCGCACATCGTGCAGGGTTCGAGGGTGACGACCAGGGTGCAGCCGGTCAGCCGCCACTCGCCGAGTGCGGCGGCGGCACGGCGGACGGCCAGTACCTCGGCGTGGGCCGTCGGATCGCCGGTCGCCTCACGTTCGTTGTGCCCGGTGGCCAGGACGGTCGTGCCGTCCGGGGACAGGACGACGGCGCCGACCGGGACGTCGCCGCCCGCGGTGGCCCGCCCGGCCTCGTCCAGGGCGAGCCGCATCGCGGGCCGCCAGCGGTCGCGTACCGGATCGGGGCCCGGTGCCTCTGCGTCGGTTGCTTCGGTCACCCGGGGAACCTAGCGGATCGGCCGTCGGCGAACCGTCCGGGAGCCACCCCGAGGCCCGAGGCCCGAGGCCCGAAGCCCGAGGCCTGCGTGCCGCCCGCCGCCGGGCCGCCGTCGTACCGACAGGCCCGGCGACGACCTAGCGGACCGTCTCCAGGACCTCCGAGGCGCCCAGGGCCTCGGCGATGGAGTTGAGGGCGTCGTCGGCGCCGAGGGCGCGCAGTTCCTTCTCGCTCACGCCGAGGTCGTCGAGGATCTCGGTGTCGCCGACGGGGCTGTGCGGCACGGTCTCGGCGGCCGTGCCGTCGTCATCATCGTCGTCGTCGTCGGGCTCACCGTCCTCCGTACCGTCGAGGTCGAGGGAGTCCAGGTCGGGACCGTCGTCTCCCGGCTCCTTTCCGAGCAGTTCGGCCGTGAGCAGGATCTCGCCGTAGCTGCTGCGGGCAGCGGCGGCGGCGTCCGAGATGTAGATACGAGGGTCGTCCTCGCCATCGATGCGGACGACGCCGAACCAGGCGTCCTCCTGCTCGATGAGCACCAGCACCGTGTCGTCGTCGGGCGAGGCTTCACGGGCCAGGTCGGTCAGATCCGACAGGGTCTCCACATCGTCGAGCTCTGTGTCGCTCGCTTCCCACCCGTCTTCGGTGCGCGCGAGCAGTGCGGCGAAGTACACCGTGACTCTCCCACTGGTCATAGGCGTGCCGGTTGGGGGTCCCCCCGGCGGAGGTCGATGGGCGGGGAGTGCTGTCCTCCGAGCCCCACCCACTCGGAATCGTGGCAGAAACAGAGCGCCCAGGGGACGTCTTCGGCTCCCTGTGTCCGGCAGTTTTGATCGCCGGTCGGGCAAGGCGTTCACCTGCGCACCTGTTGCCGCCACCTGCGGATCGTACGCGGACTTCCCCGCCGCATACGCACGGCCACCCCGTGAGCGCCCCGCGCATGCCCCGTGAGCACCTCGCCAGGGCCCCGAGTGGGGGCGTACGGGTGTGTCGAACGGGGTTGTTCGCGTGGCTTTCGGCCGGGCTACCAGCGGAAGGTGCGCATGCGCATCGCGTGCCGGAGCCGGGCCGCCTTGGCCCGGCGCGGCTGCACCCGGTCGCGCAGTTCCCGTGCCTCGGTCAGCTCCCGCAGGAACTGGGCCCGCCGACGCCTCCGCGCGGCGTCACTCTGCTCGTCGGGGTCGGCGGCGCCCGCGTCGGTGTCGGCTTCCGCCGGTTCCCGCAGGTCCGTGCCCCGTGGGCGTTTCCCGTCCGTCGCGCGCCGCGGGTCCCCGTCCGCTCCTCGCTGTCCTTCCCGGTTCGTCCCCCGCGACCGTGTCCCGCCCGTCCTCCGCGGACGCCGGGACTCGTCGTCCACTCCCGCCATGGGTTCACCACCGTCCGGCATCGGCTCACCACCCCCGCCATGTCCCTCCCACTTTCCCTCCGGCGGCGGGTTTGATGCCATCGGAAGGGTGAACCACGCGGGTCGGGGTTGCTGTGCGGCGGGTGAACGGTTCCGCGGCCGGGGACGGGGAGCCCGCCGCTGTCACCCCCGTTACTGTTGTGGTCATGCGTCTCCACGTCGTCGACCACCCCCTGGTCGCCCACAAGCTCACCACGCTGCGCGACCAGCGCACCGACTCCCCGACCTTCCGTCGTCTCGCCGACGAGCTGGTCACCCTGCTCGCCTACGAGGCCACCCGTGACGTGCGCACGGAGCAGGTCGACATCGAGACGCCGGTCGCCCGGACCACGGGCGTCAAGCTCTCGCACCCGCGCCCCCTGGTGGTGCCGATCCTGCGCGCCGGCCTCGGCATGCTCGACGGCATGGTCCGGCTGTTGCCGACCGCCGAGGTGGGCTTCCTGGGCATGATCCGCAACGAGGAGACGCTGGAGGCATCCACGTACGCCACGCGGATGCCCGAGGATCTCTCGGGGCGTCAGGTGTACGTCCTGGACCCGATGCTCGCCACCGGCGGCACCCTGGTCGCCGCGATCCGTGAGCTGATCGCCCGGGGCGCCGACGACGTGACCGCCGTGGTGCTCCTCGCCGCGCCCGAGGGCGTGGAGTTGATGGAGCGCGAGCTGGCGGGCACCCCGGTGACGGTCGTGACGGCCGCGGTCGACCAGCACCTGAACGAGCACGGCTACATCGTGCCGGGCCTGGGCGACGCGGGGGACCGGCTGTACGGGGCGGCCGAGTAGGACCGCCCGAGCCCCTCGCGGGGCTCAGCAGGTCTTCGTCGGTGTGGGCGTCGGCTTGGGCCTGGTCAGTTCGGCCAGGGCCGCGTCGGCGTCCTTCTGCTTGCTGAGGGCCTTGAACCCGGTGCCGATGACGAGGTCGACCTCGGTGGCCTTCTTGCGGCCGTCGGTCTTCAGCCGGGCGCCGGCGAGCTGGGTGTTGAGGACGGGCAGCGCCGTGTCCTCGGCCGCCTTCGCGCCGAGCAGCAGGGCGGTGCCCTTGACCTTCTTGTCGTACTCCTCCGACGCGTTGCCCACGTTCCCGATGCGGAAGCCGCGTTTCTTCAGTTCCTCGGCGGTGTCCTTGGCGAGGCCCGAGCGGGGCGTCGCGTTGAGGACGTTGACGGTGATCTTCCCGGGCGCCGGATACGACTCGGGCTTGCCGGAGGTCTTGCCGCCCGCCTTGCCCGCTGTCGGGGAGGGGCTCACCCGGGCCGAGCAGTCCGCCTTGGGGCCGGCCGCGGCAGCCTGGTCGTCGCCGGTGAAGACGTCGATGAGCTGCAGGGTTCCCCAACCGACCAGGCCCAGCGCGGTCGTGGACGCGACGACCGCGAGAACGAGCCTGCGGCGCCTCTTCGGTCGGCGCAGCCGCGGGTACTTGTCCCCCGTGATCCGGTACTGGCCGCCCATGCCGGGAGGAGTCAGCATGCTCATGGGCGCAGCGTAGTGCCGTTGGGCGGCGATGCCTACTAGATGATCATTGGCCGCGGGGCAGTCCAACCCGAAAGGGCCAACCGGCGCCTCGGCCCACCGGAACGCGGGGGTCCGGTCAGTCCAGTTCGAGGACGCGGGCGTGCAGGACCTGGCGCTGCTGGAGGGCCGCGCGTACGGCGCGGTGGAGGCCGTCCTCCAGATAAAGGTCGCCCTGCCACTTCACCACGTGCGCGAAGAGGTCGCCGTAGAACGTGGAGTCCTCGGCGAGGAGGGTTTCCAGGTCCAGCTGCCCCTTGGTCGTCACGAGCTGATCGAGGCGGACCGGGCGCGGCGCGACGTCCGCCCACTGCCGGGTGCTTTCCCGGCCGTGGTCGGGGTACGGCCGGCCGTTTCCGATGCGCTTGAAGATCACACGGAAAGCCTACCGGTCGAGACGTTCCGGGCGCAGCCATGGCGACGGAGTGCGACCCGGGAAAAGGTTCCGTGAATCGGTCAAACGGCGCATTCCCTGCGGTCCGGTGGCGTGTGGTCCCCGCTGTCCCCGCGGTCCGAGTGCCCTGGAACCCATGGCTCCAGGGCACTCGGGCGGGGCCCGGTTCAGTCGGCTTCGGGGGCCTTCGGGCGGTGTCGTTCCCCGCCCTCGGGGCCCCGACCGCGTTCCGGGTGCTGCTCGGGGCGTGCCTTGGGTGCGCTGCGCACGGCCTCCGCGCGGAGGAGGGCGCGCAGGACCGTGTACGGGTCGTTGGGCATGGCGGTGGTCCTGTCCTGTGCGGGGTTCTGTGCCGGTTTCCCGCCGCGGTTGCTCGCGGGGGTGAGCTGCGGGAACGGCTCGTTCAGCAGCGCAGGACGACGGAGCGCAGGACGTGCGGGGCGGACGGGGGCCGGGGCGCGGCC
>NZ_LIQX01000047.1 GCF_001418475.1 Streptomyces ossamyceticus
ACCGCCCGCTGAGACCGGCGGTGCGACCCGCCGGTCTCAGCGGGCGGTCGTCAGGGACGTCAGGCGGCGGTCGATCTGGTCGGCGGTGGCGCTGCCGACGCCCAGGACGGTGACGTGCGGGCCGTCGACGGCGAGCAGGGTGGGGAAGCCGGTGACACCGAGCTCGGCCGTCCGGCGGAAGTCGGCCTCGGCGGCGGCCGATGCCTCGGGCGCCTCGAACGCGGCGACCACGGCGTCGGCGTCGAGCCCGGCCGCCTCGGCCACCGTGCGGTAGGTGGCCGGGTCGGAGAGGCTCAGCCCGTCGACGTAGAAGGCGTGTTGCAGGGCGGCGGCGAGTTCGGCGGCCCGCTCCGGGGCGGCCCCGCGCAGGGCGGCCATGCCGCGCGCGGCGGCCTCGGAGTCCATGACGAACGAACCGTCGGCGATCAGCCGCTCGTAGCGCTCGCCGAACTCGGCGCCGGTCAGCTGCGTGATCTGGGCGTTGGCGCCCTGGACATACCCGAACTCGCGGATCGGCAGCCGGCGTGATCCGGTGAACAGTCCGCCGGAGACCACCTCGACCGGCAGTTCGGGGTGGCGGGAGACGACGTCGCCGAGGGTCCCGGAGAAGCCGTGGGACCAGCCGCAGTAGGCATCGAAGGCGTAGACGAGCTGCATGGAAGACCTCGACAGGGGTGGGACGCCCGCCGGGTCGCGGGCAGAACACCTGATGAAACAGTAACTGACTCGTCAGGCATTTCCCGGGAACGGGTGACGCTCATCACACCACGGGTCGATGCTCGAAGGCGGTAACGAGCCCTGGAGCGAGCCCCTGTCAGGGCAGTCGCGGCAGGATGTCCCGCGCCGAGTGGCTCAGGGCGCGCAGGTTCTCCGCGAACCGCTCCCGATCCTCGGCCGGGAGCGGGGCCAGGAAGTAGCGGCGGATGTTCTCGACGTGGACGCGGGCCGCCGCGACCGCCTTCTCCTCCCCGAGCGGGGTGAGGCGCACCAGCCGGCCCCGCCGGTCCTCGGGGTCCTCGCCCCGTTCCACGAGCCCGGCGGCCTCCATACGGTCGACCAGCCGGGTGGCGCCACCGGTGGTCAGCACCTGCTCCTGCGCGATGGCCCGCATGGACAGCCCCGGCTCGCCCGCCCGGCCCAGGATGAGCAGCACCTCGAACATGAGATGGCTGATGCCGCACTCCTGCTCCAGGGCCCGCCCCAGGATGTACTCCAGCCGGTTCGCCGCCCCCTGCAGCCGCCCGAAGGCGAGGACCAGGTGGTCGTCGGCGGCCTGCTTCGCCGTAGAGATCTCCGTCTGCTCGTCCACGGCCCCCGCCGCCCTTCCGGTCGTCCCACCACTGACCCCTCGATCATGCCGTGCCCGGCCCCCGATCACCCGCCCCCGGGGCGGAGGCGGGTGATCTCGGTGGTTGAGAATTCACCCACCCGCTGGGGATTCGGTAAGGCTTGCCTTATAAGCTGGCCCGGCCCTGTCGGACGGCCCCCGTGCGCCGGGGCGCGCCCCACACCTCGCACGACAGGACCCCCCATGCGCACCACGTCCCGCGGCCTCATCGCGGCGCTCGCCCTCAGCCCCCTGCTGGCCGGCTGCTTCGCGTCCGGCGACGGCGGCTCGGGTGCCGGCGGGGCGGACGCGGGCAGCCGGCTGCGGATCGCCCTCGCCCGGCCGCCGGCGCAGGCCCTGTCGCCGCTCGGCAGCGACGCCACCGTGCTGAGCAAGCTCTCCGTGGTCGAGGGACTCACCGCGCTGGACAAGGACGGCGGCGCCGCCCCCGCCCTGGCGAAGTCATGGACCCGGAAGAACGACACGACCTGGACGTTCGAGCTGCGCAAGGCGACCTTCCAGGACGGCACCCGGGTCACCGCCGACGCGGTCGTCAACGCCCTCAGCCACGCGAACGGGGCCGAGACCAAGCCCGTCGTCCTCAGCGATGTGACCCTGACCGCGAAGGCCGACGACGCCGACACCGTCACCCTCACCACCAAGGCCGCCGACCCGGTCCTCCCGCTGCGGCTCGCCAGCCCCGCCCTCGGCATCCTCTCTGCGAAGGCGTACACGAAGGACGGCGCCGTCAGCCCCGTCGGCACCGGCACCGGCCCGTTCGAGATCACCAAGCTCACCGGCAGGACCAGGGCGACGCTCGACCGCTACGACGGCTACTGGGGCGGCAAGGCCAAGGCGTCCGGCATCGACGTCACGTGGATCGTCGACGGCACCGCACGCGCCAACGCCCTGCGTGGCGGCGACGTCGACATCGCCGAGTGGATCCCCACCGCCCAGGCGAAGCTCCTCGACGAGCGCACCCGCCACGTGGTGGCGTCCGTGCGCACCGACAGCCTGGTCCTCAACACGGCGAGCGGCCTGTTCGCCGACGCCTCGCTGCGGGCCGCCGCCCGTGCGTCCGTGGACGGCGGTGTCCTCGTCGACTCCGTCTTCGGTGGCTACGCCGAGAAGGCCGAGGGCCTGTTCGGGCCCGCCGTGCCCTGGGCCGCCCGCGACCGCGTGGAGGTGACCGGCCGGGCGAAGGCCGCGACGACGGCGCAGGTGAAGAAGGAGACCAAGGGCAGGACCCTGCGGCTGGCCGCCTACACGAACCGTGCCGAGATCCCCGAGGCCGCGACCGTCCTCCAGCAGCAGCTGGAGAAGGCCGGGTTCACCGTGAAGCAGGACGTCCGCGAGTACACGCAGATGGAGGCCGACCTCCTCGCCGGCAAGTACGACGCGCTCGTCTTCTCCCGCGTCACGCTCCTCGACACCGGCGACGCGGTCGCCTACCTCGCGAGCGACTTCACGAGCAACGGCGTCTACAACATCGCGGGCCTGAAGGACGCGAAGGTCGACCGTGCCATCAGGGCGGCCGCCGAGGAGGCAGACACCACCGAGCGGCACAGGAAGATCATGCGGGCCGAGGCGGAGGTCCTGCGCACCGACGCCGTCGTCCCGCTGGTGTACGAGACGGTCGTGCAGGGCGTCGCCGACGACGTCGAGGGCGTCCTCCTCGACCCCCGCGAGCGGTCCCTCGTCGACCTCGACACCCACCTGAAGTAGCCGCCGATGAGCGTCACTGCGGCCCGTGCGCACGGCCTGCCGACCCGGTGGCGGGCGGGGGCCGGCCGGGCCGTCGCCGCCACCGCCCTGCTCACGGCCGTCGCGTTCCTGCCCTGGCTTTCCGCCAACGACCCCGCACTCACCGTCCTGCGCGCCCGCAACGCCGAACAGGACCCCACCCCCGCCCAGTTGGCCGCCGTACGGGAACGACTCGGTCTCGACGAGGGGCCGTTCGTCCATCTCGGCCGGTGGCTGGAGGGGCTGGCGCGCGGCGAGGCGGGCACCTCGTGGGTGTCGGGCGAACCCGTCCTGCCGCAGGTCACGACCGCCTTCGCGGTCTCCCTGACCCTGATGCTGGGCGCGCTGGCCGTGACCGCCGCGGTGGCCGCGCTGGTCAGCGCCCGCACCCTGTACCTCGGGTCGCGGCAGCGACTGCTCCGGGGCCGGGCGGGCGTCGGCGCGGCCGTCCTCGCCGCGCTGCCCAAGTTCCTCCTCGCCTCCCTGCTGGCCATGGTGTGCGGGGTGTGGCTGGGCTGGTTTCCCTCGCAGGGCTGGACGGGCCCGGCGTCGATGGTGCTGCCCGCGCTCGCCCTCGGCGTGCCCTCCGGCGCGATGATCGGCGGACTGCTCGACCAGGCGCTGCCCGCCGCGTTCCACGAGTCATGGGCCCGCACCTGGCGCGCCTACGGCCTGCCACCCGGCCGGATCGCCCGCACGGCACTGCGCCGCGCCCTGTCCGGAGTGCTCCCGCAGCTCCTGCCGACCGTGGTCGGCCTGGTCGGCGGCGCCGTCGCGGTGGAGAAGATCTTCAACATCCCGGGGCTCGGCCGGCTCGCCCTGGAGGCCGCCATCGCCCAGGACCTGCCGCCCCTCCAGACGGCGACCCTCGCCCTGGTCCTCCTCGGTGTCGGCGCGGGCCTGGTCATCCAGGCGCTGCGCCGCGCCCTGCTCGGCCCGGCCCTGCGCGACGGTGCCCTGCCCGCCCTGCATCCGCCCGCGCTGCCCCGGCCCCGCTCCCTGCCCTGGATCATCGGCTGCTGCGCCCTCGCCCTGCTCACCCTCGTTGTGGCCGGCCTGCTGCGCGACCCCCTCCACGTGGACACCGCGGCCCGGTTGCTGCCGCCGTCCCCCGAACACCCCCTGGGCACCGACGCGCTCGGCCGGGACCTGCTGGCCCGCCTCGGCCACGGAGCGCTGCGCACGGCCTCCGTCGCCCTCGCCGTCACCGCCGTCAGTGCCCTCCTCGGACTCCTGATCGGCACGGCGACCCAGGTGGGCGCGGGCCTCACCGAGGTGGTGTCGACGCTGCCGGCCGTCCTCGCGGGCCTGCTCGTGACCGCGGTGACCGGCCCCTCCGTGTGGGGCGCGGCCTGCGCCGTCTGCCTCGTGGGTTGGACCCCGTACGCCGCCCAGACGTCCGCCCTCCTCGAACAGGAACGGGCCAGCGGCCACCTGCTCGCCTCCGTCTCGTTCGGCGCCGGGCCCGGCTACCTCCTGCGCCACCATCTGCTCCCCGCGGTCCTGCCCGCCCTGCTGCGCAACGCGCTCCTGCGCCTGCCGACCACGGTCCTGGTCCTGGCCTCCCTGGGCTTCCTCGGCCTCGGCGAACAACCGCCCACCCCGGAGTGGGGCCGCCTCCTCTCCGAGAACCAGCCCTACGCCGAACTGGCCCCCTGGACCGTCCTCGCCCCCGCCGCCGCGCTGGCCCTCTTCGCGGTCCTCACGGTCGCCG
>NZ_LIQX01000470.1 GCF_001418475.1 Streptomyces ossamyceticus
TCCCACGGCTTCCCCCTCCGATCCCACCCCTCCCAGCAGAAAGGCACCTTCCATGGTCGACATCGACGAGGTCACCGCGGCTCCCGGCCCGGACCTCCTCACCCCCGACAACTGCGCCGTCCTCTTCGTGGACCACCAGCCGCAGATGTTCTTCGGCACCGGCAGCGGCGACCGCACCGCGATCATCAACGCGACCGTGGGCCTCGCCAAGGCGGCCCGGGGCTTCGACGTGCCCGTGGTGCTGAGCACGGTGGCCGCCGAGTCCTTCTCGGGCCCCCTCCTGCCGCAGCTCGCGGACGTCTTCCCCGACCACAAGATCGTCGACCGTACGACGATGAACGCCTGGGAGGACGTCGCGTTCGTCGAGGCCGTCAAGGCCACCGGCCGCAAGAAGCTCGTCGTCGCCGGTCTGTGGACCGAGGTGTGCGTGGTCCTGCCCACGCTGTCCGCGCTCGCCCAGGGCTACGAGGTCTACGTCGTCACCGACGCCTCCGGCGGTGTCAGCCCGCAGGCCCACGAGCACGCCGTCCAGCGCATGATCCAGGCCGGCGCCGTGCCCGTCACGTGGGTGCAGGTGCTGCTGGAGCTCCAGCGGGACTGGGCGCGCGAGGAGACGTACGGGCCGACCACACAGGTCGTGAAGGAGCACGCGGGCGCGTACGGCCTCGGCATCGTCTACGCGCAGGCCGTCATCGGCGCCCACGCGGCCGGCTGAGAAGCACGACGTCGGGAACGGGCGGGAACGTGATGGACACCGGACTGTTGCTGCTGCGCCTCGTGGCCGGGCTCCTCATCGCCGGGCACGGGGTGCAGAAGGTCAGCTTCCTGCTGGGCGGGAACGGCCTGGCCGGCGGGGCCGAGGAGTCCCGCCGCGACGGCTTCCGCGGCGGAACGCTCACCGCGCTCGCCGCGGGCGGCGGCCAGCTGGGCGCCGGCCTGTTCCTGGCGGCCGGGCTGCTCACACCCATGGCGGCGACGACCGCCATGGGGGTCATGACGGTCGCGAGCACCGTCAAGTGGCGCAACGGGCTGTGGGTGCAGAACGACGGGTACGAGTACCCGCTCGTCCTCGTCCTGGTGGCCGCGGTGCTCGCGCTCACCGGTCCCGGCCGCTGGTCGGGCGACGAGGTGCTCGGGTTCGCCCCGTGGCCGCTGTGGGTGTCCGTCGCGGCCGTGCTGCTCGGGCCCGCCGCCGGGCTCGCCACCCGGGCGGTCCTGCACCGCCCGGTCCCCGCGGCGGAACCCGAGGAGGTGACGGGCCGTGCGTGAGCTGGTGACCGACGCGGCCCGCACGCTCGTACCGCCGCGCGGGGACCGGCACGGGCCGCTGCCGCCGCTGCTGCTGGCGCTCACCGTGGTGACCGGGGTCGTCGACGCGGTCAGCTATCTGGCCCTCGGCCATGTCTTCGTCGCCAACATGACCGGCAACGTGGTCTTCCTGGGGTTCGCCCTGGCGGGCGCCGAGGGCCTGTCCGCGCTCGCGTCCGTCGTCGCGATGACCGCGTTCCTCGCCGGGGCGCTGGCCGGGGGCCGGGTCGCCGCCCGGTGCGCCGCCCATCGCGGGAAGGTGCTGGCGATCGCCGTGGCGGCGCAGACGGTCCTCGCCGCAGCGGCCGCCCTCGCCGCCGCCCTCTTCGACGGCGACCGGGTCGGCAGCCCGCTCCGCTACACCCTCATCGTGCTGCTCGGGCTGGCGATGGGGCTCCAGAACGCGGTCGTACGACGCCTCGGCGTCCCCGACCTCACCACGACCGTGCTGACCCTCACCCTGACGGGCCTCGCGGCCGACTCCACCCCGGCCGGCGGGCCGGCGCCCCGGCCCGGACGGCGGATCCTGTCCGTGCTCGCCATGTTCCTCGGCGCCCTCGCCGGGGCCCTGTTCCTGCGGCACACCGGACTCGCCCCCACCCTGGGCCTGATCCTGCTGCTGCTCGCGTCGACCTGCGTGGCCGTCCTGCGCCTGTCGTCCTCCGACGCGGCGTGGACCCGCCCCCCGAACTGACGACCCCGCACCCCCCGTGGCGGTGACCCCTCGACCGGGGTCACCGCCCGCTCCGCTACCGGGCGAGGGCCCGTCCGCCCCGGCCCGCGCCGTCCCGCCACTCGCTCGGCGACATCCCGTACGCCGCCCGGAACACCCGGCTGAAGTGCGTCGCGCTGAGGAAACCCCAGCGGCCCGCCACCGAGGCGATCGTGCGGCGCCCCCGGACACCGAGCTCCAGATCGCGCCGGCACTCCTCCAGACGGCGGCGCTGGATCCACCGGCCCACCGTCGTGCCCTCGTCCTGGAACAGCTTGTGCAGATAGCGCACCGAGATGTGGTGCGCCCCGGCGATCACCTCGGGCGACAGATCCGCGTCGGCGAGGTGCTCGTCGATGAACCGCAGGATCCGCGCCACCAGCGGCGACCGGCCGCCCGGCGGGCCGCCCGCCTCCCGGCCCAACTGCTCCGTGGCCAGCGTCGCCAGCAGGTTCACCGCGTTCCGGGTGAGCATCTCGGTGACCAACGGCCGGGCGGAGACCGCCGAGTCGGCCAGCTCGGACAGGAAGGGCGACAGCAGCGACCCCAGCCGGGAGGCCCGTGCCACCGGCGCCGCCGCCACCCGCCGCACGTCGCGCTCCTCCAGCCCCATCGCCTCACGCGGCACGAGGAACACCTTCAGTCGGCAGCGCTCGGGGAACTCCAGTAACGGCGGATGGTCCGCATCGTAGAGGCAGATGTCACCGGGCCCCAGGGCGATGTCCGGCAGCCGCTCCGGGGAAGGGGCGCCGGTCCCGCACACCCCTACGAACAAATACTCGCCGCCGGTCCGGGCGGTCAGCCGGTACGCCGCCGCCCGTAGCGGATCCCGGCCGGGCGGCTCCTGGCCGGGCAGCCGCGCCGGCGCCTCGTCGAGCACGGCGATACGGAGGGCCGGGGCCCCGAGAGTACTGGTGTCGGAGATCATCTGAGGCTGCCTCCCGGGCCGCTCGAACACACCGTCGGTCACTGCACCCGGAGCGTAGGAAGGGAGATGTGCAAAAAGAGTGACGGCGAAGTGACGGTGGCCGGAGGGAGGGCCTGTCGCGCAGGGGACCGTCGGGGGTGGCGGTCAGGGATGGTCGCCGTGCGAGGTGGGGTGGTGGTCGGGGACGGTCGCCGCGTGGGTGCGGAGGCGGTGGAGGGCGG
>NZ_LIQX01000471.1 GCF_001418475.1 Streptomyces ossamyceticus
CCGCGGCACACCAGGCGTGGGACGGCGTCGGGCCGGGCACGGCCTCGGGGGGTGTGGCCGTGAGGGGAGTGAACGCCGGTGGTGCGCCGGTGAGGGGTGGCGCGCCCGGGGTCGTGCGGGCGGGCGCGCGACGGGTGGTGTTCGTGTTGTGTTCGGTGAGGATGTCGTGGAGTACGCGGCGCACCGCCAGGCGTATCGCCGCGACCGCGGGGTGGGGACCCATGTCCGGTTCCCTTCACGAAATTGTCGGGGGGTGAGCCCGAGGTCGGTCACTCAGAGTGTGTAGATGGTGACAGAACCGGGCCGTTCCCCGAGCATTGCACGCCTACCCATCGCTCACGGTCCCTCGGACGGGTGATTGGAGGGGCGTTCCCCTGCCGTCGGCCGGATTCGTTCACCACGCTCGCGTGCGGCTCACGACTCCGCCTTGCGGTGCACCCGTGCGACCCAGTCCGCGGGTTTGGCGATCTCCGCCTTGGTCGGCAGGGTGTTCGGCGAAGTCCACACCCGGTTGAAGCCGTCCATGCCCACCTGTTCGACGACTGCGCGCACGAACCGTTCGCCGTCCCGGTACTGCCTCAGTTTGGCGTCCAGACCGAGCAGCTTGCGCAGGGCGAGGTCCAGTCGTGAGGCGCCCTTCGCGCGGCGCTGCTGGAACTTCTCGCGGATCTCGGAGACCGACGGGACGACCGCGGGACCCACTCCGTCCATCACGAAGTCGGCGTGTCCCTCCAGGAGGGACATGACGGCGGTGAGGCGGCCGAGGATCTCGCGCTGGGCGGGGGTCTGCACCAGTTCCACGATCGAGTGACCGTCGTCGCCGACCTCTCCTTCGGGACGGCCACCCGCGAGTGACTGGGCGGCCTCCCGGATGCGCTCCAGGACCGTCATGGGGTCGACCTCGGTCTCCTGCAAGAAAGACTGGATTTCGCCCTCGAGGTGGTCACGCAGCCAGGGGACGGCCGTGAACTGGGTCCGATGGGTCTCCTCGTGAAGGCAGACCCAGAGGCGGAAGTCGTGGGGCTGGACGTCGAGTTCACGCTCGACGTGCACGATGTTCGGGGCGACCAGCAGGAGCCGGCCACCGCCGTTCTCACCGGCGGGGAGTTCGCGGGACGCCGGGGCGAAGGTCTCGTACTGGCCGAGGACCCGGGAGGCCAGGAACGACAGCAGCATGCCGAGTTCGACGCCGGTGACCTTGCCGCCGACGGCGCCCAGTACGGCCCCGCCGGGGCTGCCGGCGCGACGTTCCTGCATCTTCTCCAGCAGCGGTTTGAGCAGTTCCCGGAACCCGGCGACGTTCGCCCGGACCCAGCCCGGGCGGTCGACGACGAGGACGGGTGTGTCGTCGGCCTCGTCGGGGAGCATCCGCGTGAACGCGCGGACGTGCTCCTCCGACGCCTTCGCGTGTCGGCGCAGCTCGGCGACGATGGCACGTGCCTCGTCGCGGCTCACGTCGGGGCCCGGCCGTACGAGCCGGGTCGCGGTCGCCACCGCGAGATTCCAGTCGACCATCTCGGCACCACCGATGCGCGTCATGTTGTCAACCGTACGGGAGCGCTGCCGCTGGGGGCAGGTCGCGCCAAGGGTGGGGGGTGGTGCCAGTAGTTCAGCGACTGCGGGT
>NZ_LIQX01000472.1 GCF_001418475.1 Streptomyces ossamyceticus
CGCCCTCGCCGTCCTCGCCGACGCGGAGGCCGACATCGGGCAGGTCGCCTACGAGATGACGCTGCTGGTCAAGCGGGTCGGCGTACATCTGGGCTCCGCCCCACGCACCGATCTGCCCCAGGGCGGGTAGTGGGATGGCATGAGCCGAGACGGTCAGGGAAGAAGCCACTGGTTCGACGACGAGGCCGGACCGGTGGTTCGTCCGTACGCCATGACGCGCGGCCGGACCAGCCACGCGGTGCAGCACCGCCTCGATCTGATCGCCGTGGTCGTCGCGGAGCCCCACGTCGACGATCCGGAGGACGACCACTCGCTGTCCCCGGAGCACGTCCGCATCGTGGAGATGTGCCGTGACACCCCGCAGTCCGTCGCCGAACTCGGCGCCGAACTGGACCTGCCCGTCGGAGTGGTCCGGGTCCTCGTCGGCGACCTCGTCGACGATGAACTGGTCCATGTGAATCGTCCAGTTCCGCCTGCCGAACTGGTGGACGAGAGTATTCTGCGCGACGTGATCAGCGGCCTCCGGGCGCTGTGAGCAGGCCGCGGTCCGCCGTCGCGCGACAACCATCCAGCAGGAGAAGAGACCGATGATCCTCGGGCGCACTGAGCGCGGCACACCTCCGGTCGAGCCCGTCACGCTCAAGATCCTCGTGGCCGGCGGCTTCGGCGTGGGCAAGACGACCCTCGTCGGCGCGGTCAGCGAGATCAAGCCGCTGCGCACCGAGGAGGTGCTGACCGAGGCGGGCCGCCCGGTCGACGACACCACCGGTGTGGAGGGCAAGCACACCACCACCGTGGCCATGGACTTCGGGCGCATCACCCTGCGCGAGGACCTCGTCCTGTACCTCTTCGGCACGCCCGGCCAGGACCGCTTCTGGTTCCTGTGGGACGAGCTGGCGTCCGGCGCCCTGGGTGCCGTGGTGCTCGCCGACACCCGCCGCCTGGAGGACTGCTTCGCAGCCGTCGACTACTTCGAGCGGCGCTCCATCCCCTTCGTCATCGGCGTCAACTGCTTCGACACGGCGGCGCATTACCCGCCGGAGACCGTCCGCCAGGCCCTCGACCTCGACCCCGACGTCCCGGTCGTGCTGTGCGACGCGCGTCGACGGGAATCCGTCAAGGACGTCCTGGTCGCCGTCGTCCGGCACGCGATGGCGTTCACCGCGGAGCACCGCCAGACCGTCACGACCTGAGCACGACCCGTACCCCCGCCGACCGGGGTACGGGCCGTGGCCTCCGGGCGCGCTCTCAGTCGGCGTCGTCCTCGTGCCAGCCGAAGCTCTTCTCCACCGCCTTGCGCCAGTTGTGGTACTCGCGGTCGCGGACGGAGTCCTCCATGGACGGTGTCCACTCGGCGTCCTTGCTCCAGTGCGACTTCAGCTCGTCCAGGTCGTTCCACACCCCGGTCGCGAGCCCGGCCGCGTAGGCGGCTCCCAGACATGTCGTCTCGGAGACCCGGGGGCGGATCACCGGCACGCCCAGGACGTCCGCCTGGTGCTGCATCAGCAGATTGTTCCGGGTCATGCCGCCGTCCACCTTGAGGGTCGTGATGCGCACCCCCGAGTCCTGGAACATGGCGTCCACGACCTCCCGCGTCTGCCAGCTCGTCGCCTCCAGCACCGCCCGCGCCAGATGCGCCTTGGTGACGTACCGCGTCAACCCGGTGACGACCCCACGGGCATCGGAGCGCCAGTACGGGGCGAACAGCCCCGAGAACGCGGGCACGATGTACGCCCCGCCGTTGTCGTCGACGCTCGCCGCCAGCGGTTCGATCTCGTCGGCGGTACGGATGATGCCCAGCTGGTCGCGGAACCACTGCACCAGGGCGCCCGTGATCGCGATCGACCCCTCCAGGCAGTACACCGGCGCCTCGTCACCGATCTTGTACCCCATGGTCGTGAGCAGTCCGCTCTTCGACGCCACGGGCCGGTTGCCGGTGTTGAGCAGCAGGAAACTGCCGGTGCCGTACGTGTTCTTCGCGGTGCCCACGTCGTAGCAGGCCTGCCCGAACACCGCCGCCTGCTGGTCGCCGAGCGCCGACGCCACGGGGACGCCCGCGAGTTGGCCCACGGCGGTGCCGTACACCTCGGCGGAGGACCTGATCTCCGGGAGGACCGCCTCCGGCACGTCCATCGCGGACAGGATCGAGGGGTCCCACTGGAGGGTCTCCAGGTTCATCAGCATGGTGCGCCCGGCGTTGGTGACGTCGGTGACGTGCCGTCCGCCGTCCGTCCCGCCGGTGAGGTTCCAGATCAGCCAGGAGTCGATCGTGCCGAAGGCGATCTCGCCTCGTTCGGCGCGGGTCCGCAGGCCCGGCACGTTGTCGAGCAGCCAGGTGGCCTTGGGACCGGAGAAGTAGCTGGCCAGCGGCAGACCGGTCTGCTCACGGAACCGGTCCTGCCCGTCGGGGCCGCCGAGTTCGTTGCAGAGCGCGGAGGTCCGCGTGTCCTGCCAGACGATCGCGTTGTGCACGGGTTTGCCCGTGGCCCGGTCCCACAGGACGGTCGTCTCGCGCTGGTTGGTGATGCCGAGCGCGCTGATCTGGTCCGGGCGCAGACCCGCCTTGGCGATCGCCCCGGCGACGACCGCCTGCACCTTCGACCAGATCTCGGTGGCGTCGTGCTCCACCCAGCCCGGCTTGGGGAAGATCTGGCGGTGTTCGCGCTGGTCCACGGCGACGATGGCGCCGCCCCGGTCGAAGATGATGCAACGGCTGGAGGTGGTGCCCTGGTCGATGGCGGCGACGTACTTCTGGGCGTTGTCCGGCATGACATCCCCTTACGTCTTGCGTCGATACACGTCTTGCGTCGCTACGCGCTTCTCGTCTCCGCGCGCCTTGCGTCTCTACGTCGTGCTGTGTCTCCGCGTCGTGCTGTGTCTCTGCGGATCCTGCGCGTCCTGCGCGTCCTGCGCGTCTTGCGCGTCTTGCCGTCGTTTCCTGCGTCGATGCGGGTGCTCCGGCGGTGAGTCAGAAGGCCGCGTTGTAGACGAGGCCCGCGAGAACCCCGCCGACCAGCGGGCCGACGACCGGGATCCAGGCGTAGCCCCAGTCGGAGGTGCCCTTGTTCGGGATAGGCAGGAACGTGTGCACGATGCGCGGGCCGAGGTCACGCGCCGGGTTGATCGCGTAACCGGT
>NZ_LIQX01000473.1 GCF_001418475.1 Streptomyces ossamyceticus
TCTTTGAAGACGGACCCTAGTGTCACTGGGGCGTCCCCAATGAGTGCTGGCCGACTGTCGAGCCAGCATGGGGACCGGGCAGGAGGCTGGATGAAGACGGTGTGCGACAGATGTCCATCCGGCATGGTCCGACACGCCCTCATCATCCTCAATGGGCCGTGCACCGCCGACCGCCTCGACGCGGCTAGACACGTTCGGACGGATCAAATGTGGACCAGTCGATCCTGCTGATGACCCAGGCGGGCACGGACCACACCCCGTGGTTGCCTGGAAGATCAGTCGCGGAGACCGACAGCTGGTACGCCTCGGGGCCAATGGCGTCGGCGGTCTGGAGCGGAAGTAGCTGCGCTCACGGTACTTGTAATAGCCGGTGAAGGCAGCTGCCAGGGTGACCGGGGAAGCCGATTGCGACGAGCGTGATGTTCTGCCAGGTGAACTAGTTGCGGGTGTCCAGGGCGGCGATGGTGCTTGTGGTTGCAGATCCGACCACGATGAGGTTCTGCAGCGCGTTGTGGACGAACCGGTACTTCCGGCTGTCTGTGCGGTGCTGCTCAATGATCCCAGCGACATCCTCGCGGTCCGCCCCCTACCCCGTCGGGTCGGGAGGGGATGGGCGGGCTGGGTCATGTGTGTCGGACAGGGCGGGGGCGGCGTGGTGTCCGTGGAGCCGGTAGACCATTTCGTCGGGTGCGTGCAGCATGCGGGCTTGCCGCCAGGCAGTGTCGTAGGAGAGTGGTGTCCTGCTTCGCCGTTGCAGGAGGAGGGCCTGCAGGCTGGTGAGGGGGGAGAGCACGGCTCTCCAAAGGACAAGCTTCACGGTGAGAGTCCTTGTTCGCCACGTGCCAAGGGCCGTGTGGTGGACGTCAGTTGGCGTGCGCCTGCGCGGTGGGTGGGGTGCCGTCGTTGAGTGCGGCGACGGAGTTGAGTAGGGCGAGCATCGCCCGCTGCTGCTTGTCGGCATCGCTGAAGCCGTCGCCGAGCTGTTCCCACTGCTCCAGCAGCGGATACCACCACTGGTCACAGCCCTTGATCGTGCGGGCCAGGCGTTGCAGCGCGGCGGTCTCCTCGTCCGGGAGGCGTCCGGGATGGCGTTCGAGACGGTCGAGCACGACGAGGCCGGGATGGTCGTAAAGGTGTGTTTTGAGGAACTGCAGGCGCCGGACACGTTCGGTGTCCGCTGCACGCTGCGCGAGACGTTCCCGGGACTCCGGGGACAGACGCAACACCACCTGGGCTGCCAGGATCCGGTAGTGGCGGCTGCCCTCGTGCGAAGCGCCCAAAGCGGCGTTGAGGGCGTCCTGGGCAGTGGGCAGGTCAGCGGCGTCCCACCGTGCCGCCGTCGCGGCGGCCTTCTGATGGACGTCGGCGCGGACGAGGTCGTCGAGGTTGGGGCGCAGGCGCAGTGTGGGACGCCAGCGCAGCGTGTAGACCGCTTCGAACGGGATGCCGGGGGTCGCGCTGGCCAGCAGCCGTGGAAGCGGGCAGGTGGTGGTGCGCTCCCCCCGCTGCCAGGGCCACCTCATGCCGGGTCCCTCGGGAGAGAGAACACCGGCTGCAGACGGTGGTCGACCAGGTGCTGGTAGAAGTCCTCGCCGGCGTTGACGCCCTGGGGCGTGGTGACGTCGGCCAGAGCCTTCATCAGCTCCATGCCGGCGTAGAACATGTTGTGACCGCGCAGGGCAGGCAGGAGCTGGTCGCGCAGGCGGCCGTAGGAGGCGGGGTCGGGCGCGCACTTACGGATCCATCCGGTGAGGTACGGGATGGCCTCGGCCGTCGTGTCCGGACTGCTGAGGAGGTCCTGCAAGGCCCGCTGGACGTCGATGTCCGGCGCGCGGTCGGACATGAGCCAGGGCATGCCGTCGTCCTGGACCGGCATCAGGGCCAGAAAAGCCAGGCTCCCGCTCTTCGCGGATGCCTGGGACTCCTGCCAGTCGCGGACTTCGGCTACCAGCCGGGCGGTGCCCGTGGGCCGGCTGGCCAGTTCTTCGAAGGCCTTGAGAACGTCACGGCGCAGGTCCGGCTCGCTGGTGGTGTGGGCGATGCGCCGCAGTCGCACCATGGCCCTTTTCGCCGTTGAGGCATTGGCGGCGTTGTCGTGCAGGACGCGGCGACAGGTGGAGATGACGGTGGGTGCATAGGGCTTCTGCTCGGCCCAGCGGTACAGAACGTCCCAAGCCAGGCGTCCGACGTGTTCGTCGTGGACGGCCACGTCCAGGACAGCGCTGAGCAGATCGGGGTGGGATTCGCGGGCGATGGCACCCAGGGTGGTGAGGTGGGCGGTCGTGCCGTGGCGCAGGACCAGGGCGGACAGGGCGGCAACCGGGAGATCGGCTGCGCTGTCGCCGGCGGCGCTCTGCACGAGCCAGGCAAGCATTACCTCGCGGATGGCCTCGTAGTTGTCCCAGACGTACTCGAGGATGGCCCGGCCGTAGGCGGGCCGGTCGAAGAGCACGGTGTCCTGGGAGCCGACAGCCGCACCGACATCCTGGATACGGCGGCGCAGTCCGCGGCCGGCGAAGGAACCCTGAGCGGGGGAGAGGCTCGATCTGGTGCCTATGTCCTTCGGGGTGAGGGCCTGGTGCAGGGCGCGTGCGGTGCTGGCCACAGTCGGCAAGGGAGCCGACTGGCGCACCGCCAGGGCCAGCAGCAGGCAGCGGTCCTCCAATGTGAGGGAGCCCTTGGTCTTGTCGTGAGTGGTGGCCACCTCGCCGAAGAGACCGTCGAGATGATCCCTCCAGTCCGACAGAGCTGCTGTGATGCGGTCTTCCAGGCTGAGGTCGGCGTCAGCCGGCGCAGACCGGGGGAGGGCCCCTGAGGTACGGGTGTCCTGCAGGCGCCGGTGCTCCTGCCACGTCATGACGATGGTGTTCGCGGCACGCACGGCTGCCATCGCGTGCAACCCCCGCAGGGAGGCCACGGCCTTCGGGAAGGAGCGAAGTTCGGCAACGAGCGGCGCATGCCCCGCCGTGGTCAGACGGGTTTCCACCACCCGCAGGGCATCTGGAGGCTCGCTGACATACACGACCTGCACACCTCTGCGCGTGGTCAGCCGGTCGTCCCACAGCTCCTGGGCGACCGTCAGCACGAGGTAGGAACGAGCATCTTCGAGGTGGCCGGCGAACGTGCTGAGGGCATTGAGGAAATCCGCCGACGGCCGGTCGCTCTCGGGATCCTTCAGATCCAGCTGGTAGGCGTGCTCTTCCTCCAACGGCAGTCGCCCCTGGCTCGGTGCATTCCAGTCCCCGTCCAGCTTGAACAGTGTGGTCGTACTGTCGGTGTGCTCGGCCAGCAGCCGCAACGCGAAGGTCGTGGCGCCGAAGGAACGGGGTGCCACCACAATCACCACACGCTCCCGCGGCCGCGGCGCCTGCGGGGCGAGTGCCTGCTGCCAGGCTTCGGCCCACTGCCCCTCGCAGACGAAGGGCTGGCTCAGAACCTCTCCACGATCGACTGGCACACCCTCCAGCAGGTCCAGCTTGCGCGTTTGCCTGACGAACTTGTGGATGCTGCCGGCGACCACGTCAACCTTGCCGTACAGATGCGTGCTGGCGCCGTTGGTGAGGAGTACCTCCGGCATGCCATCGGCCGGGCCTGCGTCCGCATGCGAGCCTTCCGAGGCGGAGCCCTGCGGCAACACGCTGCTCGGGGAAGAGTCGTCCGGCCGGTCGGGTCCTTGCCGCCGCCACGGCCGCCAGCTGCCGGATCCGTTCGGCTCCCGCTCACCGGGCTGGGGGGTGGGAGTGGGGGTGGCTGAATGCTCGGGCCCTAACGGCCCGAAATCCTGCTCTGACATGCACTTCCTCGTCTGTTGATGGGGAGGGAGCTGCGAACGCTGAGTGAAAGGGTCAGTGCCCAGGACTGTTGTGGTAATAGGTGCCGACGCTGCCGATGACGTTGGTGTCTTTCATGGACCCGAGGAATTGCATCGTGGTCCCGCCGCTTGCCGGGGCAGGCGGCGGATCAGCTGTCCCTACGTCGGCGGCTGCGGGCACTTCGGTGACATAGCCCTGCAGCGTCTGGGCCGCCATCCCCGGGACATGGAGCTGGCAGGGCCGCTCGAAACCCTTGCCCTCAACACGCGCGACAGCCGTCAGGAAGTGCGTCTGCTGCAGGTGCGGCGTGCGCCCGGCGAGCACGGTGCGGTCGAACACCGGTGATGACAGGACAGCCGCGACGTAGGCCCCGTGCTTCGTCGCCGCGGTCATGGCCTGCCGCACCGCCTGGCTGTCCACCAGCCGGCAGGCCTCGTTGATGGCGTCGCCCCGGTGGTCAGGCAACGAGAGCGGGCCGACGTGGACGCTGACGCGGACGCAGATCGCAGATCCGCCGGGCAGCCGTGACTGGTCGTAGCGAGAAAGAGCCGCGTTCAGGTGGCCGAGCAGCGGGTCCACCAGCCGTGCGGTGTCACGGGCCGGCACGACGCAGATGGCGCCGTCGCCGGTGTCCCGGTAAGCGCCCTCCCGCGACCGCGGGTCGTCGAGCTCACTCTGCGGGAAGACCGTGTTGAGGATGACGTCATCCAGATCCGCACGGATCGGAGCCATCTTCGCTTCGGGAAGCTGGCTGTAGTTCCTCATGTCGACGACCAAGAGCGCATGCTCCGGCGGTACATCGAGACTGTCCGGAAGGACAGAAGCGTCCATAGAAGTCGGGCCTTTCAGTCATGGCGGTTACAACAGATGCCATGCTGATTTAGGCCTTCTACGGGTGCTGCCCAGGAATGGGCATCACGGTGATGCTGTACGTCACGTTTCGGCCCGGACATGCCGCCGGATGGCCGCGATGTCGCGCACGATAAGCCCCCCGCCGGGAGTCGTGTCCAGCCAGCCGTGCTCGCGCCACGGCCTGAGAGCGGCGCCGACAGCGTTGCGGGAGGCACCGATCATCTGGGAAAGCTCGGTTTGCGTGAGGCGGACCGACAGATCGCGTGCCGTAGCTGAGGAGAGGTCCGCCAGGCGGGCCAGGGCCGAGGCCAGCCGGGCAGGAACCGACGCCGTGGCCAGCTCAAGCCGCACCGACTCCGCCTCACGCACGCGGGCGATGGCATGCCGCAGCAACGGCGCCAGCAAGTCGTACTTGTCCACGAAGGTGAGGAAGTCCGCAGCCGGAACGATGTGCACCAAGCAGGCCTCCGCCGCAATGACCGACGCCGAGCGGGGCTGGGAGTCCAGCACCGCCAGCTCACCCAGCAGTTCACCGGCTCCCCGCACGGCCAGCAGCGTCCGTTCCCCGCTCTGGCCCGTCAGCGTTACGAGCGTGGAACCGGAATCCAGCAGGATCACATGAGTCCCGGGGTCGCCCTGCCGTAACAGCACACTGCGCGCCGGCCGTGACCTCTGTGGCGCGAGATCACGCAATTGAGACCACAACTGCTCACCGATCACCGTGATATGCGGCTGATACACAGTCCCCCCAGGTGTGGCGCCCCTCACGCTAAGAGGGTCTCAACGTGGTGCGTAGGTGATCAATAGCCCAATTCCAGCCATCGCCAGGGCAACCACCACCAGATCGACCGCCAGACGGACCGCCCGGAACTTCCGTCGCGCCAGAACAGCCATCACCGACAAACGTTTCTCGGCCAGGTGCTGTTGGCGCGCACTGCTCATCTCGGCAAACGAGGCCACCAGCAACCCGGCGTCAGCTCCCCGCCGCAACCCCAGCAATTCGCCAGGCGCACCGGCCGCAGGAAGCGCCGGGCGCAAAGCCCACAAGGCCGCGCCCACCGCCGCCGTCAACAACAACGACGTCGACAGCAGCACCACCTCAAGGGTCGGAGGGACATTCACACCGCACAACATCGCCACGCCTGCTGTCAGAAGTCCCGCCGCCGCCCCGCACACAGCAGTGGCCTTAGCGTCCGCTCGCTGCAGCTCGACGACCATGTCGGCAGCCATGGCCCGCAACCGCAGCACCTGCTGCCCGTCTGCCCTCACCACGTCACCGGCCGTGCGCCCCATGAGCACCCCCATGCATCTCCAGGCGAAGCCAACCACCACATTGATGCTTCGACTGTGCCCTGCTTTCCTGCCGGGCGGTGCCCACCAGCGGGCCCCATGCGGGCGTTGTATGTCACGCAAGAGCGAGCGCTGCAGCAGAGGGCACGGCGGGCATTGACGTCGCTGTCAAGGTTCGACGTTGATGCCGTAATCAGCGGCCAGGCCGGCGAGCCCCGTGTCGTAGCCCTGACCGACACCACGTACTTTCTAGCCCGCTGCGTGCCGATAGATCTCCACGACGATGGAGACCGTCTCGCCCGAAGTGAAAGGTGCCGGCTCGAAGGACAGAGCGGTGCCCGAGGGCTGGGTGGTCTCCGCACGCCATGTGGCGTGTTGGTCGAAGACGGCCGTGGGCTGTGCTTCGAGATCGATGCTGGCGATGACAACTACGGCGTGGACGTCATCGGGAACGCGGGTCAGATCCGCGGTGACCGTGTCGCTGCTGGTGCGGACTCCGCCGTGGTGCGGATGGTTGTAGAAGACGAGGTCGTGGTCGCTGCGTACCTTGCCGTTACTGCTGAGGAGGACGGCAGAGACATCGACTGGGACGCCGGTGGTGATGAGGCGCACTCCCTTCTGAGCAGGGGGATTCGCCTCACTGGGCGGCCGTGCTGAGGGGCGGCCCTTGGTGGTTGGTGCGGGATGCGTGCGCACCCCGCACCAACCACCAGGAACCTTTCAGGGCGCCTGCAGCAGACAGGGTGCCTGCGCGGGAGCGATCCGTACCTGGCCCCATTGAGCGGGATCCGTCGGGGCCAGGTCGGACGCCGTCGCCGGGCGGCCGCCGCAGGTGACTGCATAGTGCTCGGCCAGGAGCTGCAACAGCGCTTCGGCGTCGCGCACGCCGTCCTTGTATCCCCACCAGTCGTCGTCTTCGCAGTTTTCGTACCCGTAGTGGCCGTTACTGCGGCACATCTCCTCGTAGTTGATTTCCTGCTGGAATGAGGTCCGCAGCAGGACAAGGACAGAGTTGGTCCTATCGACCATCACCGCTGCCCGATCCTCCGGGTCTTCCCAGCCGGCGATGACGGCGCGGGCGGCCTGGGCCAGCCGGTCAGCCTCGAACAGGGCGTGGATTTCGGCGGCTTCGATCCGTCCAGCGCTCTCACGGATGAGCTCGTCCGCAGCGACACCCGCCTGGTATGCCCGCAGCAGTCGCCAGCGCAGATCGTCCCGTACGTCGTCGTAGCCGCTGAGAGCTGACTTCAGATACGCCCGGGCTTCCTGCTCGGGGGACGGGGTGTACACGGCAATGACCTTGTCAGGGGTGCCGCCGGAGCCTTCTTCCACGAGCCGGACACGCACATCCATCGGACCATCGCGTACCACGCGCGCGAGATACTGCTCGTCGATGACGGTGTCGAGAGCCTCGTTGAGATCGTCCTGGGCACATTCCTGGACAGTGCCCGGAAGCCACTGGCTGTCGTCCTCATACAGCTGCTCGCTGCGAGGGGCCTGCGAGTAGTAGGGATCCATTACCTCGTCGTAGCGCTGCCAGCGGCCGTCCTGGCCGTCGTCATCTCGGAAACGCACTTCCAACCATGTGCGGTACTGCTCCATCAGGCATTCCCTGTTCTGAGGTGGGGCGCGGCACGCCAGTGCGGCGCGCCGCACCGGGAAGAAGGGAAGAGAGACATGAGGGGGACGGGCTCGTTGTCCGGCCTGGGGCCTAGGGGGCCGCAGCCCCACGGGGGACCGACCTGATCGGCAGATAGCATGGCCCGCTTGCGCGTTACCGCGACCCGCGAGGACAGGCTGGGCGACGGTCCGGGAGCGTTCAGTGCTCCTTGAGGAGCGGGGTTCGGCGTAGGAATTCGGTGCGCAGCCCCGTGATGACCGTCTCTGCCTGCTGCTGGGTGGGCAGGACGACCGGGTGGCGCGGCCAGGGGAGGGAGGACCATTCGAGGTGCGCCGCGGCCAGCCGCTGCACTGGGTCGGCTGTGGCGGCCGGCGAGCTGTGCCGTGCCCCGTCGGCGGCCTGCCGGAACGCTGGGGCCAGCCGGTGGAGTTGCAGCGGGTCGAAGATGAGCAGGTGAGGGGTGGCCGCGTAGGGTGGAGCTGCGACGACGGCGACGTGGCCGACGTAGTCCATGAAGAACAGACGATCGCTCCGCTGGCCCCGGACCCGCCGCACCTCCTGCTGCCAGGGCTGGGAAAGAAGCCACGTCTCCTTGGCTCTTGCCAACTCGGTGCTGTCCTCACTGGCGACCCCAGCTCGGAAAGCGGGCAGAAGGCCCCAGTACTCCTCTTCTGCTGCGCAGGCTGCCTTCTGCAAGGTCGACACGAACGAGTCGACGGTCTCGGCGGGCAGGGTGAGGACCGTGGGGGTCTTGGTGAGGGGACCAGTTCTAACAATGAGGACGCCTGGCGAGGTTCCGATCTCGGTTGCGTCCGCTACCACGATGGTGGGCACCTGGCGGGGACGGGCGACTTTGGCTTTGCGCTTGGCCACGGGGAGCAGGTTCCTTCGGGGGAGTGGCGGCAGGTCGGCCGCCGACGGGGGCCGGGTGTCCGGCAGAGCGCGGCTGCCGGCGCCTGTCGCGCAGCCGTAAGCGGTGCCTGACATGGAGTACAACGAGCGGATGATCTGAACGGATGCGTGTCAGATCTGCAGAATCGGATCATCAGCGAAGCGGCCCACCAGCTGGTTGTCCAGCAGTTCCTCGGTGATGGCCTCGATGCCGGTCTCGATAGCCTCCTGCGCGCTCTGGCAGATGAGGTATGACAGCGGTTTCATGTAGCCGCCGGTACGGCGGTGCAGGTGGGCGGCGAGCTTGAGGAGGTCGCCGGGGCTGTGCTGGTGCAGGCGCAGGTCCTCGTCGAGGGCCTTGACGACCTGGTGGAACAGGTCGTAGTCGTCGGCGCTGTAGGGGATCGGGTTGACCGCCAGCGTGGGGATGCCGCCTGCACCGCCGTCGGGCGGTACGGGCCGTTTACCGCGCCGGGCCTCGTTGACGATCTCACGGGAGCCGACCCCGCAGTAGACGAAGGAGACGTTGCATTCGGCGGCGAGGTAGCCGAAGTAGTCGAAGGCCGTCTTCAGTTCGGAGTTGTCCAGCCGGTCGACGCCGTCGACGAGGGCCAGGCGGGTGCCGCGGGTCTTCATGACGTGGCACACGGGGCCGGTCATGTCGGTGCTGCGCTGGCTGGTCTCGGGGTCTTTGGTGTGCTTGTGGCCCAGGAACTCGGCGAACGGGACCGACATGTCCAGCCTGCTGCTGGGGGCCAGCGGAGTGTTGATGTGGATGACCGGGAGCCGTTTGGGGTCGGCGGGCAGCCGGTCGCGGACGATGCCCTCGTAGGCCCGGCCGATCTGCCGCAGCACCGTGGTCATCCCGGTCTCGCCCGGACCGTCGACGGCCAGGTGCAGCGGTCCCTCGCTGCGGGGGCCGCCCACCAGCCACAGCCGCCGCGCGACAGCGACCGCCTTCTTCAGGGCCGGTGTCTGCACGGTGCGCATGGTGGCGTGGTAGAGGATGCGTGGGCCGTCGACCCCGAGGGGGTCTTCCGTTTGCGGGCAGGTTGCCAGGTCGGGCGGCTCGATGACGCGGTCGAGCTGGGCCAGCCAGCCCGGGTGGGTCGTCGGCGGCAGGAACCGGCCGGAGGGATCAGGGATGTCGGGGAAAGCCATGGCGAGTGTCCTTGGACAGCCGGCGGTGGCCGGCGCGGGGTATCCGGCGCAGGCCACCGCTCACAGACGGGAAAAGAGAGCTAGGACTGTTCGGGGGAGGCGCTGTCGTGGCCGCGGCCATCGTCCGGCCGGGGAGTGCCCGACGGGCTGCCCGGCAGCGCGAGAGGCACGGCCGTCCCGCACAGCTGGCGGGGGTCGATGTCCATGACGGGCAGGCTAGCCACGCTGTGGTAGGCAGGGGCGGGGATACCGTGGTAGGGGTCCTGGACCGGCGCCGGTGAGACCTGCATGCCGCGTTCGGCGGGGGCCGGTCCCGGTGCGGTGGTGCGGGAGGGGCCGCGGCTGGCACGTTCGAGCAGGGAGCGTACCAGGCGGGCGATGGCGGTCTCGTCGCGGGTGTGGCCGCCCTTGTCCAGGTGGGCGGCGGTGGCCTGGTCCCAGACGTGTTCGCTCCAGGCGTCGCCGATCAGGCGCTGGTAGACGAAGTCCGCTTCCGCCCAGGTGTTGTTGCGGTGGTCCTCGAGCCAGACCTTCTCCGGCTGGTGGGGGTGGTAGCGCACCGGCCACCGCTGCCCCTTGCCCGGCCAGCCGGAGCGGGCGTTGCGGTAGCCGTTCAGGGCGCGGCTGTCGTAAGTGCGGTTGTTCAGGCGGATGCCCTTGTCGGTGACCTGCACCCAGGCGGTGGGCAGCAGCCGCAGCCGGTCCTCGGCACTGAGTCGGAGTGGGACGTAGCCGCTGCTGGCGACGTGGGCGGCGAACATCTGGTTGGGGGTGCGCGGCGGCATGGACGGCAGGAACGGGTTGCGTAGTTCACTGTGCGGGCGCTGCTGCCAGCCCAGGGCGATCCACTGCTGCAGGAAGTCGTTGATCTGGTCGATGCGCCACAGCCGCTCACCCGCGACGTTCTTGCCGCGGTGGGTGAGGTCCTTGCCGGTGTAGCCGGTCAGGAACTGGCTGAAGAGACTTTTGACCGAGCCGAAGGTCCGCTCGATGATCGCCTTGTGGGTGGGGGAGTAGGCGCAGGCCGGGCGTACCGAGATGCCGAGCTGGGCGCAGGCGTCCACAAAGGCACGCCCGGCGAACACCTTCCCGTTGTCCATAATGATCATCTCCGGGATGATCACCGGCCGGGCGGCCGCGCCCGCCATCCGCTCGTCGGCCTCCACCAGCTGGGCGTAGGGCAGATCCGAGTTCATCGCGCCCGCCCTGAGGGACCAGTGCGAGCGCATCGGCTGAGGGGTGCACATCTCGGCCAGCAGGAACAGGGCGTCCACCGCCTTGGTGGCCCGCCCGCCGTGACGGCGGGAGCTGGAACCGGTCTTGGCGCCGCTGGACTTGGGCCGGATGACCGCCGCCAGGACCGACCGGCTGACCACGTCGATGGCCGCGGTCAGTTCCAGGGAGACGACGCGTCCGGTCTCGTCCAGACCCAGCATGTCCAGCGAGGTGGTGTCGATCTGCACCTGCTCGCCCGGCGTCGTCGCCATGGCCAGCGTGAACGGCGGCTCAGGGCGGTGGCTGCCATCGCCGCGCCGGGCGGCGGCCTGCTTTCCGCAGACGATCCCGAGCCGGTCCAGCAGCCGGTAGAACGTCGCCCTGGAGGGCATCAGCTTCTCCGTCTTCTTCTTGAACTTCCGCACGCATGCCCTCCTGAGCAGTTCAAACAGCCGTGACCTGGTCCCGATGGACTTCCTCTCGTGCCGCTTGTGCACCTTGCGCAGCAGCTTGACGACCTGCTCGTCGACCCGGCCGTGCCGGCTCGGGCCTCGCACCCGCCGCTTGTCGACCAGCCCCCACACGCCCTGCTCCAGCCAGGCCAGCCGCTTGCGTTCCACCGTGGCCGCCGACACCTGGTGATGCGCGGCGCGCAGTTCGGCGGCCTTGGTCGCATACCGCTCGCGCAGGGTGGTGCGCCCGGGGTCGTAGCAGGGGCGCGGAGCAGTGCCCGGCGCGGCGAATCCGGGCAGTCCTGTGTGTACTTCCAGCACATGGCCGAGCCAGAAGTCGACCTCCTTGCGGGCCTCCTTGGACAGACCCTCCAGCAGGTCCGCGCCACCCAGGGGCCGACGCCCGGACACCGGCGGCAGGGCAGGGCCGTCGTCCAGGGCCGGCGCGTCCGGGGAGTCCAGGACGCGAAAGCCGGGGGAGCGGTGCAGCGTGTCCAGCAGCACGACGGCGTCCTCGCCGTCGGCATGCTGGCTGAGCAGGTGCACTTTGCTGCCCTGCAGTGCGGCCACCAGATACGTCTCGCCGCGCCAGTGCACGGCGCTGCCCACCGCCACCACCACGGCCCTGGGCCGGGCCGGTGCATCCACCGCCATCAGCGCACCCCCTGCGGTGACCACACCAGGGAGCGGGCGGGCACGAACGGGGTGCTCCAGTCGATGAGGAGCTCGCGCACCCAGACCAGATGCAACGCCCGGGCCACCGTGGCCAGTTCGGGAAGGCCGCTCGCCTTCACCCCGTCGGTCAACGGGCGTGGCCGGGCGAACACCTGGTGCAGGACGCGCGCGGTGTCCGCATCCGCCAGCCGCGTGTGCCGGTAGCGGGCCAGCCGCTGCCGGTTCGCGGCCGCGGCCGTGTCCTCCGCGCCCGGATGCACCCGCACCTCCCAGCCGGCCTGCTCGCCGGCCGCCTCCAGGAGCCTCGATGTCTCCTCCCAGCCGCCCGCGGCCCCCTGCGTGCTCCGGCACACCAGCAGCCGCGCGCGCCCGTCGGCCAGCCGGGCGAAGAGGTCCGGCACGTACCCTTCTGCGCTGTCCGCCCAGGCCAGCCGCACCGGCCAGCCCGTGAACGACACCACCTGCGGATCGGACTCCAAGGACAGCGCCGCCTCCAGGGCACCCAGGGTGGCGCAGCCCGCGAGGCGGGCCTGCCCGGCCGGCCGCCACCAGGTGGCGATCGCCCGCCGGCCCCGGTACCGCGTCGGTCGCCACACCTCGCCCCGCTCCTCCAGCCGCTCCTGACGGATCTGGTTCACGGGTTTCTCCAGCAGCCGCCCAGCGGGGGACAGGAATTGCGCCCACACCACCTCAGCCACGATCCACACCTCTCACAACGCCACAGCACGGATATCGCCCGTGTGATCGATCGGGGCGATGACGATCACCGTGGCCGCCCGCCGCGTGGCGGGACAGCGATCCGGGTCGAACATCGCTCGAACGAGCGAGCGCGCGCCGTACCCGCGCGCCGTTCGATCACGCGGGCGAACCGGCCGTTGTGCCAGGTGAACCCGGATCGAGGAGGCCGGGAAAGGGGGGCGCAGGACAACACCCGGTGCGCGCCTCGCTCGAACGGATCAGATTTCCGGCCCGCTTCCGCGGCATCTGTGCAGGTCGACGGCCACGGAACGTTCTTGCGTGTGACGCATGCGCTTTGCGGATTCCTGCATGATGCGCTGCCAAGCGCATCTGCTTCGACCGGCAGTGCTGCATCCCAGACCAACACCAGCGGGGGAGCCGATCCAGCCGTGGACGGACTGTTCGACCTCGACCCCATCCCAGAGCCCGGCCCGCCGCCCGGCGGCCTGCCCGTGCCGGAGCAACGGCGCAGACTGCGCCGCCAATCCAGGCTCTCCCGGCACCAGATCGCCGATGCCTGCGGCGTGAGCGAGGACACCGTCCGCGCCTGGGAACAGGGCAGCACCACGCCGCGCGGCGACACCGCGGCCATCTACCGCCATCTGCTGGCGGCTCTGCAGGCCCGGCAGGAGGGCACTGCCGGACCTCAACCCTCGCCGGCCCAGGCACCCGACTGGGCCGCGCTGGGCGTTCTCCGGCACGAGATCCCCACCCAGGCGGCAGCACAGGCACCGTGCCACCGCTGCCGGCAGCCCACACAGCACCGTGTCGGCGGCCACCCCCAGCACCTGGGCACCCGCTGCCCCGCACCCGACACCGACCGGGCCCTACGGTCCTCGCCCGCCCCCGCGCCGGCCCCTGCACGGCCCGCCGCCGGCGGTCCTGCGCTGCCGGTGCAGCGGCCGCCGCTCGATGCTGGCCCCACGATGCGGCTGGCCTATCCGCCGATCAAGGCCCGGGGCATGTCCGACGGCCCCCTGGCCGTCCTCGAGGCCGGCCCGTCGGGGCTGATCGCCCATCTTGCCGACGGCCGCACCCGGACCTGTCCCGCCAGCGATCTGCACGGGCTGCTGGCTTGGGCCGTGCGCACCCCGCTCGGCGCGGCCCCTGTCCGCCGCGAAGCCCTGCCGCCCGGCCCGCTGCTGGTACTCACGTCCACCGCCCGCGCCCGCCTGGCGCTGCCCGCCGGTCTGCCCGACCTGCCCGCACGGCATCCGCGCAGCGACCACCCGCTGCTGCAGCAGGCCCGGGCGATCGGCTGGCAGACCGACGCCGACGGCCTGGGCGCCTGGACCCGGCTGCACCCCAGTGGCGGTGATCCCGCCTGCGACCGCATCCACCTCGCCGTCCCCGACTGGGGCGCCCTGCACCACGACGCCTGGAACCTGCCCGAACACCTCACCCCCGCCGAACTCGCCGCCGCCCTGGGCCAGTACACCGCGCTCGTGCGCACCCCGCTGGGCCCCCCGGGCGCCTGCGGACACCAGCTCATGCGCGACCTGCGCCCGCCCGCCCACCGACACACCGCCACCGGTGCCCTGCTGACCGGGGGCGTGGGCGGAGCCCTGACCAGACCGGTCGACCCGGCCCCCTGCGAGGCCCCGCCCGGTCACCAACTGGCCAGCCACCGCGCCGAGCAGGACGCCCTCGCCGACACCGACATCGACTGGTGGCGCCCTCCCGCCCCCGACGAAGCCGACCGCGCATACGCGGTGTGCCTGGCGGTGAACCTGTTCCAGCTCGCCGGCATCAGAGAGATCCAGGTCGCCGACGGGCCGGCCCACCACGTCCTCCGCCCACCCATCGACCCCAAGCGGCCCGGCAGTTGGCTCATCGACCTCTCCGCCGTCCCCCAACACTCGATGCTGCCCCCGGCCTTCGCCGGCACCGGCCCCGCCTGGCACACCACACCCGCCGTCGCCTACGCCGCGCTGCGCGTGGGCACAGCCCAGCTGCCACCCCCCGCCGAAGGCTGGCTGCGCCCCGACCCGACCGGCCCCTACCTGGCCCCCTGGTACGACCACCTGCGCCTGGCCCGCCTCGCCGTCCTGGAACGCCTCGGGATCACCGCCACCATGGACACCCCCGACCTCCTGGCCGCCCTCGCCGCACTGGCCCAGGCCGACCCCCTGCAGCGGGCCCTCCTGCACGCCCTGCACGCCACCGGCCAGGACGGGCTGGCCGCTCTGGCCCAGCCGCCCGCCCAGCCCGATCAGGCCGCGCTGGCCGCCTGGCCCAGCCCGAAGGAACCCACCTGGCGCCCCGACCTGTACGCCGCGGTCGTCGCCAACGCCCGCGCCAACCTCCACCGCAAGCTTGCCCGTACATCCCGCAGCGGCTACTGGCCCCTCGCGATCGCCGGCGGCCACATCGTGTACGCCACCCGCACCCCGCACCTGACCGAGATCACCGACACCCCCTACAGCGATTTCAGGATCGGCATCTCGCCCGGCCATGTCCTTCCCGTCGCGGTGCGCCCGCTGCACTGGTACACGGCCCGCTGCGCCGAGGGCACCAACCCCGCCCAGCTGCTGAAGGACACCTGCCCGTCATGGTGAGCGCCCAGCGCGCCCGCGGCGCCCAGGGCCCGTGTCGGGCGGGCGCCTGCTTCTCACTCCGCGGCGGCCACCGGCCGGCCCAGCCGCCAGTCAAGGCACGAGGCGTCCTCCAGCATCCCTCGTTCCGGCAGGCCGTGATGCGGGTCCATCACCGGCAGATGCCCCGTCCGGTAGCCGGGCGGCGGCGCGGGCTGGGCCAGCCGGTCCACCACCGGCACGGTGATGCGATGCTGCAGCGTCCACTGGCGCAGCATCCGGTAGCCGCCGTGCTCCATCGGGCCGGGCATGCCCAGACGCTCGCCCACGAAGGCGATCCAGCGCTTCGAGACCCAGCCCGGTGCACCGCCTGCGAACTCCCGGCCCCAGTGCCGCTGCCGCTCGTACACGGCCATGGCCTCGGCGACGATGACGGCCTCCGGGTAGACGACCAGCGGTACCGCCCACCGCTGCCGTCCCGTGCCCAGTACCGCCTCCCGGCCGGCCCAGAGCGTTTCCGAGCCCATCTGGCGGCCCTGCCACCAGGCCGCGGCCACCTGCAACGCGTCGGCCAGCAGCGCCCGCGCGTACGGTCCCACCCGCTGCTGCAGCCGAACTCGACGCTGATGCGCCCGAACCACCTCCCCAAGCCCGACCAGAGAGACCTGGGCGGGGCCGCCGCCGGCGGTGCTGCGCAGCCACCGGCCGTGGCGCACACACACCTGCCACGGATCGCCGCCGGCCAGCACCACCGGGGTCACGAGGTCAGCGTGCCGGGCCAGGCACGCCGCGCACGGCTCGAGCGGCGTCCACTGCCCGGGCCAGGACTCCACCCGTACCGACGGGCGGCGGCCGCCACCGGTGCCGGCGGCCAGCGTGGGCAGAGTGCGGCACAGTTCCTCCGGAGTGCGCCGGGCCATCACCGCCAGTCGCGCGGCGGCCTGTTCGCCCAGGAACACCTCCTGCGCCCACGGATCCAGCTCCCCAGGCGGCCGGTGTGCTCCCGCCTCCCGCAGCACCTCCTTCACGGGCAGCTCGTTGAGGTGGGCCAGCCGCAGGACGAAGGAGGCCGCCGCCTCACCCGGCACCGGCTCCACCCCCACCAGTTTCGGCACCGCCTCCGTGTCCATGCCCGCCTCCCGCATCCCGGCCCGGGCCCCGCCTGGCCCCTTCACCGCAGACAACGACCACAGACGACCCCGGTAACCCCCGGCAGGAGACCACCCCACCGTGCCGCTGCTGAACACCTCCGTCGCCCACGCGCTCGACCTCGCCGACGCCCGGCACTGGACACGGCAACCCCCCAAGCGCCCCGCCACACGCCTGCGTCACCTGCTGCGCCACACCAGCCCCAGCGCCCTGGCGCCACGCCTGTTCGCCTATCCCCACGCCCTGACCCGGTGGGCCGAGGGCGAGATCGGCGACCTCACACCCGCCCAGGCCACCCTCATCGAGCGCGAGATCTACCGCACCTGGCAGCCGGACGTCCGCCGCCGCGCACATCAGCAGATCCTCGACCACGGCGGCTGTGTCACCGCTGAACTCCACGCCCGTTTCGCCTACACCACCCTCAACGGCGAATTCCACGACCCGCGCCTGCTGCGCATCATCGAGGACCTGCCCGCCCACCACGCCCGCCACCTCTTCGACGCCCGCCACCGCGACGCCGAAGAAGACGAACTGCGCCGCGTCCTCGCCGACGGCATCGGCGAGGCCTACTTCTTCCGCGCCCTGCCCGCCGACCAGCAGCAGGCCGCCGTGACCATCAGCGACCTGCACCTCATCCAGTTCCACTACTGAGCAAAGGAGTGCGCCCATGTCCGTCATCTACGCCTTCCAAGACCCCAGCGGCAACTGGCACGGCGACCCCGACGCCCCACTACTCGACCCCACCGAAGAACCTGGCCGCGGAATCCTCACCTACCAGCCAGTGCCCGGAACCCCCGAAGCAACCAGCCCCTTCGCCGGCCAGCGGCTCACCGTCCTGTACGGCGTCACCGACCTCGAGGCAGGCCCCGTCACCTATCAACTCGACACCGGCGGCCGCTTCCTGGCCACCTGGCGCATCCACACCCTCCTCGCCTCCCCTATGGGCACCGCCCTCCTGCCCACACCGTCTGCCACGCCGACCGCCCCCCTGCCAGTGCCCTGCCTGGAATCCGCCTTCACCGAAGGCGGCCGCCGCTACGTCCTGACCGGCACCCGCTGCGACAACGGACAGCTCACCCTGGAACTCACCATCAGCGGCGAGCGGGGAGAGGTCCAAGGAGAACTTCGCGGCGCTGTCACCGCGGACGACCTCGCACCCCTGGCCCGCCTCCTGGACGCCGCCTGCCGCACCCTCACCACCCCCGTCGCCATCCCGCCGCCGCCCCGCCAGGGCGGCGGGTGGGCACCTGCAGACAGTGCCCGGCTCGCCGCCCGCTTCCGCCAGGAACGCGGCTTCGGCATCCTCGCCGCAGAGTTCGGCTGTTCCCGTGGTGCCATCTACGAAGAACTCACACACCAGGGACTGATCCGCACGCCCGGATCCGACCGCACCGCCCCCGCCAGCCGGCCCCTCTCCGAGGCCATGCAGCAACGACGCCAGACCCACCCCAACTCCCACACCCGCTGGAACGACGAAGAGGAGCGGCAACTGGCCCGGCGCTGCGCCGACGGAGCGCTCATCCCCGAACTCAGCACCGAGTTCGGCCGCAGTGAACAGGCCGTCGAATCCCGGCTGCTGAAAATCGGGGCAGTCGGTGCCGCCGCGGACCAGGCCCGCCTCAACGCCCTCTGACACTCATTGCAAGCCTGATCAGATATCTGATCAGGCTTGCAATGAGGAGTGGATGCCGCTAGCGTCCCTGTTGCGGCAACACACACAAGCGGGGAGGCGGGCATGGCCGTGCTGCTGACCACGGGACAGGCCGCAACCGAACTGGACTGCGCCATCACCACCCTGCGCCGCCTCATCCACGCTGACGTTCTGCCAGGCATCTCCCGCCGCGGCGTCCGAGTCATGATCCCCCTCGATGTCGTCCAGGCCCTCCAGCAGCGCCCGCACGCCCCGCTGCATCGCCTCGACGTCCGGGAAATCGCCGTCCTGCGTGTCGACGCGGCACGCCGCGTCGACACGCAGGACG
>NZ_LIQX01000474.1 GCF_001418475.1 Streptomyces ossamyceticus
CCTGACCGGCGCCGACCTGGCCGCCGCGGAGCCCTACGCGGTGGCGAGGGCCGCCGTCCGCCGCAGCGGGGTCACCGCAGACGACCGCTGTCTGGTCGTCGGCGCCGGTGCGCAGGGACTGCTGGTGTGCCGCATCCTGTCCCGCCTCGGCATCCGCCCCGTCGTCACCGAACCCCATCCCCTCCGCGTGGCGCGCGCCGAGGGGCTGGGCGCGGTGCGCGACGACGGCCGTACCGGCTTCACCCTGGTCTTCGAGACGTCCGGGCACGCGCCCGCCCTGCGCCCCGCCGTGGAACGGTGCGCGCCCGGCGCCACCGTCGTCCTCATCGGTCTCGCCGCGGAACGGCTCCCGCTCACCGTCGACGACGTGGTCCGCCGTCAACTCGTCCTGCGCGGCTCGATGATCTACGACCACCCCGGCGATTTCACCACCGCCCTCACGGAACTCCCCGAGGCCCGCCCCGGCCTCGTCATCGGCTCCCGTTTCCCCCTGGAGCAGGCCCAGGAGGCCTTCTCGGGCGCGACCGAACGCGCGGGGAAGACATGGATCAGCCTGACCCCGACCGCCGACGCGAGCCGCTGACGGCCGGCACCGATCGCGCGGGGGCGGCCCCGGAGACGGGAGAAACCCCAGCCGAGGCGCGGCTGGGGTTCTCGGGGTGGCGGGTCACGGTCGGGCGATCACCGTGGGCCGGGCGGGTCAGCGCCGCAGGGTGAGGACACCTGGCCGGTACGGCAGCTTCGGGTAGTCGGTGCCGTCCGATGCCGGGTTCCTGCCCTGGTAGAGGAACCGCAGGTCGCAGGGGTCGACGGTCATGGTCTGGTCGGGGTTGTCGCGCACCAGGTCACCGTGGCTGATGTCGTTGGTCCAGGTGGCACCGCTGTTGGCCTTGCCCGCGAAGGGGGCGCTCTCGCTGTCGGCCTGCGGGGTCCACGTGCCGTTCAGGCCGGAGGAGGTGAAGGAGCGGAAGTAGCGTCCGCCCGCCCCCATGGCCTCGACGATCATCAGGTACTGGTTCCGGCCCTTGACCTTGTAGACCTCCGGCGCCTCGAACAGCCGGGCCTTCGTGTCGCTCATGATCTTCGTGTACGACGAGCCGAAGCTGCCGGGGAAGTTCCCGAGGGGGATCGTCGACCGGTAGATGCCGCCGTTGTCGTCGGCGAAGAACAGGTACATGTTCTTGTCGTCGGCGATCACGGTCGGGTCGATCGGGCCGCCCTCGGAGCCGGCGGGGAGGCTGCCGGTGAACAGCGGCTTCGGTGCGGACCAGCCGCTCGGGTCGGTGGGGTCGCTGGACGTGCGGTAGGTGAAGGTCCAAGCGGTGCCCCACCCGTTGGAGACCAGTACCCAGGTCTTCCTGGGCGCGAAGTAGAACAGCTTGGGCGCCACCGCGCCCTGGCTCATGCCCTTCTGGGCGGCCGAGCCCATGTCGGACCAGTTGGTGAAGGGGGCGAACGCCATCGAGCCCCATCCCGATGCCGAAGCGGTCGTTCCGTAGACCAGGTGCTTGCCCTGGTACGTCACGGCGGTGAAGTCCTTCAGTCCGACCCAGCCGTTCGACGGCTGCGCCAGCGGAGCCGACGACGTCCACCGGTACGTCGAGGGAAGAGCGCAGGTGCCGCCCTTGGTCGAGGCCGGGCTGAACTTCCAGCGCTGGTGGGCGCCCCCGTTGGAGTCCCAGATCCGCACGGGGGTCCCGTTGGCGGTCCGGCCGCGGGGGGTCTCCAGCACACGGCCGCTGGCGACGTTGGTCAGCGTGTAGGAGCCGTCGCTGTTCCGGCGTGCCCGCCAGTGCTGGTTGGCACCGCCGTTGGCGTCCCAGAGCTGCGTCCTCGTCCCGTTGGCGGTCCGGTCGCCCGGCTCGTCCAGGACCCGGCCGCTGGCGACGTTGGTCAGGGTGTACGAGCCGTCCGCGTTCCGGTCGGCTCGCCACTGCTGGTGGGAGGTGCCGCGGGCGTCCCAGATCCGCAGCGGGGTCCGGTTGCCGTTCTTGCCCGCGGGCTTGTCGAGGACGCGTCCGGCGGCGACGTCGGAGAGCGTGTAGACGGCGCCGGAGGTGATGCCCCCGCTCGGTGCGGCCCCGCCACTGCCGCCGCCCAGGTCCTTGAGCACCGCGCTGTACGCGGGCTTCTTCCTGCCCCCGCTGTCGAACAGCAGCGCGTTCTCACCGGTACGCCAGGAGTCGCTGTCGCGGATGCCCCACACCGTGACGCCCTTGCAGCGGTCGACGGCCAGGCACGCCTTGACGGCGTCGGTGTACGCGGTGGCGGACGCCTGGGCGATGTCCAGTTCGGTGATCTGGACGTCCACGCCGAGCGCGGCGAACTCGGAGAGGGTGGTCCGGAAGTTCGTCGGCGGGCCGCCGGTGCCGAAGTGGCTCTGGAAGCCGACGCAGTCGATGGGGACACCGCGGGACTTGAAGTCCTTGACCATGCGGTAGACGCCCTGGGTCTTGGCGTCGGACCAGTTCTCGATGTTGTAGTCGTTGTAGCAGAGCTTGGCCGCGGGGTCGGCCTTCCGTGCGGTGCGGAAGGCCTCCTCGATGAAGCCGTCGCCCAGCACGTCCTGGAACACGGAGCTTCGGTGCCGGCCGCTGCCGCCGTCGGCGAAGGCCTCGTTGACGACGTCCCAGGCGTAGATCCTGCCCTTGTAGTGGCCCATCGTGGTGGTGATGTGCTTGTTCATCACCTCGCGCAGGGTGGCGGCGTCGCGGATGGCGCCGACCCAGCCGGGCAGTTGGGAATGCCACACCAGGGTGTGGCCGCGCAGGCGCTGACCGTGCGCGGTGGCGTGGCTGACGATCCGGTCGGCGGGGCCGAAGTCGAACGACCCGCGGGAGCGCTCGACGGCGTCCCACTTCATCTCGTTCTCCGGGGTGACCATGTCGAATTCCCGGTCGAGGAGGGCGGAGTACGTCGAGTCGCCGAGCCTGCCCGCGGCCACCGCCGTACCGAAGTAGCGGCCGTGCGCGGCCGCCCCGTCGGCGAGCACGGTCGGCTTGGAGGGCTCCGGTGTGCGGGCGGCCTGGGCGACCAGCGGGACGGCGGCACCCGCGGTGGCGAGGACCAGGGCGGCGGCGAGCACGTGGCGGGTCGCCGGGCGGCGGCGATGGGAACGATGCTGTTCTGGCAACGGATCGTCTTTCTGGCGCGGTGGGGGCCTCGGCCCCGGATATCCGCCAGTCGACGCCGCGGCCACAAAGGTTGCCGTGACGGCGGAAGTGCTTCGTCGAGCCGGGGTCGCGTGCCGGGCGGCGGCATACGGAACCTTGACCGCTTCGAGGATCACCCCGGGGATTCGGGTGACGGGACGACATGTAGCGTCATCCCTGCCGTGACCTGCGGCAGGGCAGCGCACCCCCATCGGTTCGCGCCCCCGCATCCGCGCCCGGGTCCAGGTTCCCCCCACGCCGAGTTCGCGTACGCGTACCGGGCACACGAGCGTGCCCGCAGAACAGGAGCCGTCGTGGCGGTGAGAGTGTGGAGGCCGGGGGCCGTCGGTACGGCGGTCGTCGCGGCGGTCGTCGCGGTGACGCTGGGGGCCGGGGGCACGGCGAGCGCCGCCGGGTACACCGGGGTGGCCGGGCCCTGGAGCAGTGCCGCCGCGCTGACCGGGGCCGATGGGCAGCAGACGCTGATCGCCGTCCGGACCGCCGGTGACGGCACGGCGTTCGCGCTGTGGCGGAACCGCGCCGCCGGCGCCGGCACCTGGGACTTCGAGGTCGCCGTGAAGGCCGCCGGCGGCAGCACCTGGGGCGCCCCGCACACGCTGGCCACCGGCCGGTCCAAGGGCTCCCTCGTCGAGCTGACCGTGACACCCACCGGGCAGGCCGTGGTGACCTGGCTGGACGGGGGCGGCGCGGGCGGCGACCCGACCGCGCTGGCCGCCACCTGGAACCCCGCCCAGGGCGGTTGGTCCGCACCCGCGCCGATCGCGACGACCACCGGCGTGTACCTCGGGCTGCCCCGGCTCGCCGCCGCGGCCGACGGCACCCTCACCGCCGTGTGGGACCAGGGCGACTTCGCCGACTACGACGTCATGACCGCCACCCGCGCCCCCGGCGCTGCCACCTGGTCCACCGCGAAGCCGCTGGCCCACATCACCACCGGGTCCGTCTACGACCTCGCGCTCGCCGTCGCCCCGGGCGGCGCGGCCACCGCCGTCTGGGACGTCCACGACCAGGTCCCCGAGGAGGGCGAGGACGCCCACACCGTCCACACCGCCACCCGCGCCTCGGCGGGCGGCGCCTGGAGCGTCGCCGCCCCGCTGCCCGGCACCGCCGGCTCGGCCGGCACCGTGCGCGTGACGATGGACGCCAAGGGCGCCACCACCGTCCTGTGGCGGGCCGCCGCCGGTGGCGCCACCGCCCTCAAGTCCGTCACGCGGACCTCCGTGTCCGGTGGATGGGGCGCTCCGCAGACCGCGGTCGCCGCCATCGACCCCAGCGACGAGAGCGAGCCGCTCACCGCACCCGACGGTGACCTCACCTATGTGTGGGCCGGCTGGAGTTCCACGGCCGGAACCCCTGTCGTACGGACCGTCACCCGGACCGCGAGCACCGGCACATGGTCGGCGCCGAAGACGCTGTCCACCGGCTATGTGAAGTGGGACGTGTCCGCGTCCATAGGGGCCGACGGCACCGTCCAGGTCGTCTGGCCGCAGACGCCGAGCATCGAGAACGGCGACGACAACTACCTGGAGTGGGCCGTCCGTCCGGCCGGCGGCAGCTGGAGCGCGGCGAGCGCCCTCAACAGCGCGCCCGTGCCCGCCGTCCCCGACGCGAACGCCCTCTCCGGTGAGGTCACCGCCGGCCCCGACGGCCGGGCCACCGTCGTGTTCCGCAAGGCGGTGGACATCTCCCCCGGCGACTTCACCTCCCAGCTGTCCGCCCAGTCCCAGACCCTGCTGACCAAGCCGAAGGTCACCTCCGGGGCCGCCGTCAGCGGCACCGCCCGCACCGGCTCCAAGGTCACCTGCGGCGCCGCCTGGACCGGCTACGACACGACCGTCGCCTGGTCCTGGCTCCGGGACGGCACGACCATCACCGGCGCCACCGGCAAGTCCCGCACCCTGACCTCCGCCGACTACAAGCACCAGGTGTCCTGCCGCGCCAAGGTCAGCAACGCCGCCGGGTCCGTCACCTCCACGTCCGCGGCCGTCACCGTCGCCGTCGGCCCCGCGCTGAAGGCCGTCACGGCACCTGCGGTCACCGGCACCGCCAAGGTCGGCTACAAGCTCACCGCCGCCCACGGCACCTGGTCACCGGCCGCCACCTCCTACACGTACTCCTGGAAGCGTGACGGTACGACCGTCACGGGCGCCACGAGTTCGACGTACGTCCCCGCCAAGACCGACAAGGGCCACAAGATCACCGTGAAGGTGACGGCCAAGCGGTACGGCTGGACCAACGGGTCGGCCACGACCGCCGGGGTCGTCGTGCGCTGACCCCGCGCGGACACCGACGGACGGACGCCGACGGACGGACGCCGACGGACGGACGCCGACGGACGGACGCCCGGCCGGGGAGCCCCCTGGCCGGGCGTCGCCCTGTGGGGCCGACCGCCCTGGATCAGGCCGACCGCCCTGGATCGGGGCGGCCGACCGGGGCCAGGGCCGCCGAACCCGTATCAGGACCGCAGGGGCCGGGGCAGGGCCTTGAGGGTGGTCTCCGGGATCACGTGGTCGAGGAGATGCAGGGGCGCGGCGGTGACCCCGGCCGCCTCGGCGGCGTCCCAGTGGGCCAGGGCGTGGGGGAGGTCCACCAGGCCGTGGATCGGGGGGAGTTCCGTGCCGTCGTGGTGGGCGTGGAGCAGCGACTCCAGACGGCACGACGCGAGGGTGCCGGGCAGATGCGGCTGGAACTGGGTGCCCCGGGCCGGGCCGGTGCGCGCGAGGGGCGGGAGGTCCGCGGACAGCCGGGTCTCGGTGGTCCCCAGGGCGAGCAGTCCGCCTCCGACGAGCAGTACGTCCCGTTCTCGGCGCATCCGGTCGAGGGCCCGCGCGGTGTCGAAACAGTGCGGGAAGGAGTCGTCCACGACGATCGTGCCGGGACGGAGCCGGTCGACGTTCAGGAGTGCCGTGGGGCCGCTCACCGCGGTGACGACGACGTCGGCGTCCTCGTACAGCTCGGCCGGCAGTCCCGCGGGGGCGCCGGTGGACTCCATGACCCGTACGGCCGTGTGGGGGCGGTCCGCCGACAGTTCGGCGGCGAGACGGCGCAACCGTGGGGCGCTGCCCGGCAGGTCGCAGAGGATCAGCCGGGCCGGCGGACGGGGGCTGCGGGCCAGCAGCAGCCGGAGCGACGACGTGCCGATGGAACCGCAGCCGACGACCGCGAGGGTCAGACCGGCGAGGTCCCGGCCGGTCGCGGCGAGCGCCGCGTGCACGGTCTTCACGACGGCGACGGTGGTCGTGGCATGGCCGGTGGTGAGCGCGCCGGGGAGCGGAGCGGCGGTCGTGAGGGCCCCTGCGCCGGGTGCTTCGGCGCTTGGGGTGGCTGCGCTCGGGGCTGCCGTGGGGGCCGCTTCCCGGAGGACGTCGTAGCCGTAGCCGGTCAGGGCGGGGATCACCCCGGCCAGGGAGACGGAACGCGCGCCGAGGGCGAGGGCGTGCTCCACGGCCCGTGCGGTGCGGGCGGCGAGCGAACGTTGGTCGTCCGGGGTGGCGAGGGCCGTCAGTTCGTCGGCGAACACCGGCAGGGCGAGGAAGCCGGAGGTGCCGAGGGGCGTGGTCGTCGTCTCCAGCAGCCGTGGGCGGCCGTCGGGGAAGAGGAGTGCCCGGAGTGGTTCGCGGCCCGGCACGGCGTGCGGGGGCAGTCCCGCGTACGCGGCCAGGTCGCGGGGCGCGGGCAGATAGCCGATGAGCGCGGCGTCCAGGGGCGCGCTGTCCTCCAACTCGCGGCGCAAGACGCCCGCGAACGCGGCCAGTTCCTCCTCGGTGAGGGCGCTCGCCGACGCGCGGACGGTGACGCGTACCCCGTCGTCCGAGGGGCGGACGGCGAGGAAGACGTCCGTGCCCACGGGGGGCGGGGCGAGCGCCGTGTCGGTGTCGTCGGGGAGGACGGTCAGGGCGGTGCCGGCCGGGGCGTCGAGGGAGCCGAAGTCCAGGAACGTGAAGAAGAACTGGGCGGTACGGGGCAGGCCGTCGTCCGTCCGCAGGTCCAGCGGTCCGGCGGTACGGGCCGCGACCGCCTCGGCGGCGACACGGCGCAGGTCGTCCACGAAGGGGCCGGGCGCCTCCCCGTGGACCGGCGGGCGCACGGCCACGGCCTCCGCGAACGGGCCGAACACCCGGTGCGCGTCGGCCACGCTGTCGTCGCGTCCGGTGACCGCGAGGCCGAGCACCAGGTCCCGGTGGCCGGTGAGGCCGACGAGAGCGCGGTGGTACGCGGTGAGGAACGGCGCGTACGGCGTCGTCCCGGTGGTACGGGCGAGCCGGCGCAACGCCCCGGCGCGGTCGGCGTCGAGGGTGAGACCGGCGGTGTGGAAGCCGGGGGACGCCTCCGTGTCCTCGGCTGGCGGCCGGGAGGCGCGGAGCACGGGGGGTGTGTACGGGGCGTGGTGCCGGGCGAGGTGGTCCGCCGTCGCCGTCGCCGTCGCCGTCGCCGTCGCCGTCGCCGTGGCCGGGGTCGGGGTCCGGCGGTGGGTGGCGCGCAGTTCGACGTGGTCGCGGAACGTCGAGCGCAACGGTTCCAGACCGTCGGACAGACCGGCCGCGAAACGGTCGTGGACGGTGAGGAGTTCACGGGTGAACAGGGCGGCGCTGTAACCGTCGCCGATGAGGTGGTGGGCGTGGACGACGAGGACGTGTTCGTCGTCGGCACCCGTGAACAGACGCAGCCGCAGCAGCGGCCACGCCCACGGCTCGAACCGCCGCCGCGCCTCCTCGGCGATCCGCCGCTCCAGCAGCCCCGGCTCGCTCAGCGCCTCCGTCTCCACCGGCAGCCGCAGCGTGTCCGGCAGTTCCTGCTGCACGGGCGGGCGCGCACCGGCCGGGAACACCGTGCGGAGCATCGGGTGCCGGGCCACGAGGACGTCCACCGCGCGCTGGAACAGCTCCGGACGCAGGGGCCCGCGTATCCGGAAACGCGCCAGCCAGGCGGAGTCCCCGGAGGCGAGCGCGTCGGCCAGGAGGAAGCCCCGCTGGGAGGGGGTGAGGGGGTAGGGAGTGACCG
>NZ_LIQX01000475.1 GCF_001418475.1 Streptomyces ossamyceticus
ACCTGGAAAGTGCCTCCGACAGGGGCGGGAACAAGGGCCTAGACAATCCTCATTCTCGCTGGTCAGAGGCACTTTCTGCTGTCCTGATCACCTGCTGGACAGCCCACTTCGTGAAAGCACGAGGCTAGAACACACCCACCGCCGTCCGCCGACGGCGCGTCGCCCGGTCCCGGGCAGGCTGACGCGTAGTGAGCCAGCCGCGCACCGGGCCGGCGGGTGTCACGTCCGGTGCAGCAGCGCCCCCAGGCCGCCGACCGGGATCCCGGCCTCCGCGGCCTCCGGCGCCGGTGTCACGGAGATCGCCGGGGCCCCGGTGGTCGCCACCGACCGCAGCAGGGCGTCGTCGGCCCTCGCCGACCGTGCGTGGTCCTCGGCGAGCCCGAGCGCCCGCAGCTCCGTACGGCGCACGGCCAGCTGGTCGGGGTCCTCGCCCACCCACACCGCCCGATGTGTGTCGGGTCCCTCGGCGCGAACGAGCAGCTCGTCGATCCGGTGCTCCCGTGCCGCCTCCACCAGGTCGGCCACCTCCTCCACGGCACCCCGCCGCCCCTCGGCGTCCGGGCCGCGCGCCGCGAGGAACCGCTCGACCTCCTCGGCGGCCCGCCGACGGACGTGCTCGGCGCGGATCCGCGTCAGGTCCTCGTCGAGCAGCCTGCCGCCCTCCCCGTACGGGGTCTCGACCACCCGGTCCAGCAGCCGCCGCGGAAGCCGGTCCCGCACGGCGTGCCGCTCCCGGTCCTCACCCACGAGGATCAGCAGATCGGCGCGGGTGTCCTCCTGACAGACGGCGAGCGCGTCGGCGAACTCCGCCGCGTTGTGCTCCCAGGTGTTCTCCACCCGCAGATGGAAGTGCCGCTCCGGACGGTCGACCGCACCGGTCCGGTGCACCGGCCACCGCCGCCCGGCCACGCCCCCGGCGACCCCGCCGCCGGGGGCACCGCGCAGCTCGAAGCGGGCGCCCCGCCGGTCCACGTACGCCACCACGCACACCGGGTCCTCCCCGGCCAGGTCCAGCAGCGGAGCCGTCCGCGGCAGCGGCGCCCAGACGGCCTCGTTCGCCGGGGGCGGCGCGGCCAGCGGCGGATCGAGGACCACCCGCCCGTCCTGGGCGAACAGCGCACGGCCGTGCGGCTCGGTGGCGGGCCGCAGCTCCTCCACCGCCTGGTGCACAGCCCGGCACGTCGCCTCGTCCGCCCCCTGCTCGGCGAGCTCATGGGAGACGGCGGCCGCCGCCAGGGACCGCTCCCGGGCCATGGACTCGGAGGGTGCGGACGTACCGGCGTACACGGAGGCCCAGGGCCCCGGATGTTCGTACAGTGGATGGAGGAACGCGAGATCCATGGCTCCCTCCCGGATGCCGCTCGGGGTGACGCTTGCCGGGCGGGTACCCGGACCTCATTGGAGGCATACGAAGATCGGGGTACCACCATGACCGGAGTGCACCCGGACCGGCTGGACGACCAGCAGTTGATGAAGGAGCTGGAGTCGATCCACCGCACACGTCACGACACACTGCTGCACGGATCGGCCGAGGCACTGCGCACCCACAACGAGCGGATGGCGCAACTGGAGGGCGAGTACCTGCGCCGCCATCCGCGCCGCCCGGTGGTCTCCGGGCGCACCCGCGAGGGCGCACGGGACCGAGGACCGGGGCCGTCATGACGCGTACCACGCCCGACCCGCCCGGCGACACGCCCGGCTCGGCGGATCCCCACCCGCTGCTCGCCCGGCACGCCGAGGCCCAGGACCTCTTCGGTGACCGGGTGCACGCCGTCCGCGACGACCAGTGGGGCGCGGCCACCCCGTGCGCCGAATGGACGGTCCGCGACCTCGTCAACCACCTCGTCTCCGAACAGCTGTGGGTGCCGCTCCTGGTCCGGGACCGCTGCATGATCGAGGAGGTCGGCGACACCTTCGACGGTGATCTGCTGGGGCCCGACCCGGCCGCGTCCTGGGACACGGCGGCCCGCTCCGCGCGGGAGGCGTTCACCGCGCCGGGAGCGCTCGAACGCACCGTCCATCTGTCGTACGGCGACACCCCGGCCACCGCGTACTGCGCGCAGATGATCGCGGACCTCGTCGTCCACACCTGGGACCTGTCCCGCGCGATAGGCGTGGACGAGCGGCTCCCCGAGGAACTCGTGACGTTCACGACGCAGGAGATCGCCCCGTACGCGGGGGACCTGGAGAAGAGCGGGCTGTTCGCGGCCCCCGTGGAGCCGCCGAAGGGCGCCGACGCCCAGACCGCGCTGCTGTGCCTGCTCGGCCGCCACCCGTAGAAAGGCCACCCACGAGAGAGGGGGTGCCCGCACAGCTGTGCGGGCACCCCCTGTGTCGTGTTGTGCCGTGCCGGACTCAGACGCCGGCTGTCTCAGGCGCCGGCTGTCTCAGACGCCGGCAGTCTGGAAGACGTCGAGGAATGCCTCGCAGAACGCCTTCAGGTCGTCGGGCTTGCGGCTGGTGATCAGCTTGTTGGGCCCGTGGTCGCAGACCCTCACCTGCTCGTCGACCCATTCGCCGCCCGCGTTACGGATGTCCGTGCGCAGGCTGGGCCACGAGGTGAGGACCCGGCCGCGGACCACGCCCGCCTCGACCAGCGTCCACGGCGCGTGACAGATCGCGGCGACCGGCCGGCCCCGCTCGAAGAACTCCCGCACGAACGAGACGGCCTTCTCGTCCATCCGCAGGAAGTCCGGATTGGCCACCCCGCCGGGCAGCACCAGCGCGTCGAACGACTCGGCGGGCACCTCGCCCACCACGTCGTCCACGGCGAACGTGTCCGCCTTGTCCAGGTGGTGGAACGCCTGCACGCGGCCCGGCCGCGTCGACACCAGCACCGGCTCGTGACCGGCGTCCTTCACCGCCTGCCAGGGATCGGTCAGTTCGATCTGCTCCACACCCTCCGGTGCGGTCAGGAATGCGATACGCATACGCGTTCGGTCTCCTTTCTTCTCGGACATCGCAGGTCAGACGGGGCTCCCGCCCGGCCAGGTGTCCGGTTCGGCGCGGCTGATATCGGCGAGCGCCGAGTCCGGGTCCTGGGCCACGGCCAGATCGCCGAGGCTCACCATGCCCACCGGGTGCCCGTCCGCCAGGACCGGAAGCCGCCGTATCGCGTGGTCGCGCATCAGCGCGACCGCCGTGGACACCGCGTCGTCAGGCCCGATCACCACGGGGTTCGGCGTGCACACGGCCTGGGCGCTCACGGTCAGCGGGTCCACGCCGTCGGCGACGGCCCGCAGGGTGATGTCACGATCGGTCAGCACCCCGATGAGCTGCTCGTCCACGGTGACCAGGACGTCCCCGACATCCTGCGCGCGCATCAGCTGCGCCGCTTCCACGAGTGAGGCGTCCGGGCGGACCGCCACGACGCCCGGCGTCATGACGTCCCTGACGAAAACAGCCATGCTGGTCTGCCTCTCGTTGCTGCTCCCGGGGTGCAGGGGCACGCCGCGTGCGTGGGACGAGGCCCGCAATACCCGTGAGCGGGGCGGTCATGCGCCCCGTCGTGTGCGCTTTCCGTGCCCGTCAGGTCACCCCTTCCCGTCGCCGTCCCGCGCGCCGACCACCGCCTCCGCGAGCTGGTGCACGGAGTCGTAGCGGTCCTTCTTCGGCAGCCGCTCCAAGGGCTCGACGAGGTTGTCCGGGGCGTGCTTGTCGCGCAGGACGCGGATCAGCTCGCCGGGCCGCGCCGGGAACGAGGTGCGGCCCAGAACACGGGCCAGCTCCAGGCGCAGAGTCTCCACCCGGGCGGGTGCGCGGCTCGGTGTCACCGGCCCGTGCGCGACCTCAGGGTCGTCCTCGGCGTACGGCTCCGGGTCGTGCCACTCCTCCGTCCGGGTGGGGTGCCCGGATCGGAGCAGCCCCTGAAGTTCGTGTTTCATCTCGTCGTCGCGGTGGACGTTCAGCCGGTCGCTGCCTCGCTGCATGACTCCCCTCCATGGTTGGCGTGGCCCCCGCGTACCCGAGGACCCGGCGTCGACACGGGCGTTCCGGCGGCGGCCGGTTCCGTTCCTCGTGCCGGGGTTCCGCTTGCCGCCCGGGTTTGCCCGTCCACGCTGGGGAGACCCGCCCCGACGCCCCCCACCGCACATTCCCTCGGGAAGGACCGGGCCCATGGCGGTGATCGCCGTGATCATTCCGATGCTGATGCTGGGCGCTGTGCTGGCGCTGGGCCGCTACGAGGAGGTGCTGCTACCACCCGTCGAGGACCCCGAGCCCGACCCGGTCGTACCGGCCGGCTGAGCGCCCCTTGAGGACCACCTGACCGCCCCCCTGACGGCCACACGCTGGGCGAAACACGGCCCGGCCCCGGCCACGCGAGGTGTGCCGACACACGTCACGCGGGCTGACGACCCAGCCCGGCCCTGGTCGGCGGTGAAGGCCGGTGGCGGGCAGCGGTGAAGGCCGGTAGTGGGGGGCCGGCCCCCCAC
>NZ_LIQX01000476.1:0-16134 GCF_001418475.1 Streptomyces ossamyceticus
GGTGTCGACGACACCGGAGCCCTCGTCGCGGTGGTTCCAGACACGTTCCTGGATCTGCCCGCGGGACAGGACGCGGCCGGGGTTCTCCATGAGGTAGCGCAGGAGCGCGAACTCGGTGGTGGTGAGGTCGACGGGGCGGCCGGCGGCCCACACCTGGTGGGCGTCCGCGTCGAGCTGGACCTCCCCGGCGCGCAGCCGGTTGCGGTCGGGGGCGGGCGGGGCGCCGCCCGCTCTGCGGAGGAGCGCGCGCACCCGGGCCGCGACCTCCTTCAGTTCGAAGGGTTTCGTGACGAAGTCGTCGCCACCCATGTCGAGGCCGCGCACCCGGTCGTCGACACCACCGAGCCCGGTGAGGAAGAGCACCGGTACCGCGTTGCCGCGTTCGCGCAGCGTCCGGCAGACCTCGAAGCCGCCGAGGTCGGGCAGGTTGACGTCAAGGAGGATCAGATCGGGGTCGTGGCGCGTGACAGCCTGGAGCGCCTGGCGCCCGGTGGCCGCGGGGATCACCTGGTAGCCGAGGAATTCCAGGGCCATGGTGAGCATGGAACGGATCCCCTCCTCGTCGTCCACGACGAGAAGGCGGCCCGTGTCCGAAGAGACAACAGAGGGCACAGGGGCGGTCATGTCCTGTTCCTTTGCGACCGTGACCTCAAATTGAGATCTCAAGTTTTCGGCAGGGTCCGCGTATCCTCACACGTACCGGCAGGTAAGTGAGAACGCTTTCGAAATGATTCGGAATGACTCGTTCCTCACAGTGGTCACGGGAACCCTGCCGCCCCCTCGTCCGTACCCAACGACCGCGAGCGCGCCCGGAGTTGATCCGGACGCGCTCGTGTGGTGATCGGAGGCCGACGGGATGTCAGCTGGTGAAGATGAAGTACTTCCAGCTGCCGTATGTCGTGGTGTTGACATTGTCGCCGGAGGACGTGTCGATATACGCGGAACGGATCCGGAAACGGACGCCCGTGCTCGGCGTTCCGGTCAGCTCGACCGCGCCCACGCCGCCCGATTCCAGGGCGAAGTACTCCTTGCCCGTGGTGTGCCAGGCACCCTCGTAATACCCCTGGATCTCCACCCGGTACTTGCGGCCCGGGTAGTAGGTCATCCGCGTCGTGAACAGCGGGTCCACGGACTTGCGGAAGTAGTAGTAGGTGTGGCTCCAGGCGTAGTTCGTCTTGTAGTGACGGCTCGGCGTCGTCGACACGCTGACCTTGGTGTAGACGCGGCTCGTCGCCGTGACCGGCTTGTAGCGGGCGTCGCCCGCGAACTTGGCCGTGAGCTTGGTGTCACGGGTCAGGTCGAGGGTGACCGACAGGTTGCCCGAGGAGTTCACGGTCCCCGACTTGACCAGCTTGTTGGGCTTGTCGGAGCCGTACGGGTCGGCCCAGATCTCGACCGCGCGGTTCTTGTACGTGGTCCCGAGGTGCGCCGTGATCGAGACGTCCGCGCCGTACGCGTACGTGCCGCCGTTCTTGTTGAGCGTCAGCGTGGTCGTGGCGCGGGAGACCTCGACGGTGTCGGAGGCGCTCGCGGCGGTGTGCCGGGCGTCGCCCGCGTAGGAGACGGTGTACGTGACGGTGCCGCCGGCCGGCGGGGTGTCCTTGAAGGAGTACGTGCCGTCCGAGGCGACCGTGACCGGGGCGAGCGCCTTGCCCGCCGGGGACTCCAGGTCGGTGCGGGTGGCGGTCAGGGTCGTCCCCGGGGCGAAGGCCGTGTCCGAGGTCAGCTTGCCGGTGACCGTCAGCTCCTTGGCGCGGGTGGCCGTCGCGGGCGCGTTCACCGAGAGGGTCGTGGGCGCCGGGACGGTGTCGTCGAGGTCGCGCAGCGCGTAGCCGCCGGAGCTGGTGGCGACCACCGCGAACAGGTGCGACTCGTCGGGCGCGAAGGCGAGGCCGCCGGGCACGAGGGTGCCCGCGCCGGTGCCGTCGGCGGTGTCCGTGAAGTCGTAGACGTGCTCGGCGCTGGTGGTGCCCGGCTCGTAGACCCACACGTCCGGCTCGTACATGCCGTCGATGCCCGCGGCGACCGTGCCGTCGGGGGCGATGTCGACGGCGTTCGGGTACGCGTCGGTCGGGTACTTGCCGTCCGGCGTCAGGTCGGAGGTCTTGTACACCTGCTGGTAGTACGGGGCGCCGCTGGCCACCACGAGGTGGGAGCCGTCCGGGGTGAGGGCGAGGTCGCGCAGGTTGCTCGCCACGTAGTCGTCGGTGTTCGGGCCGGTCGCCGTCTTCGTCGCCGTCCCCGACGACACGTCGTAGACGGCCACGGTGGCCGGGCTCATGCCCTCGACGCCGGCCGCCAGGGTGTTCGGGGCGCCGGGCGTGGAGGCCAGCATGGGGGCCGCGTACCAGCCGCCGGCCTGCTTGAGGGTGACCACGGGGTCGGAGCCGGACACGTCGAGCGAGCCGATGTTGCCCTGGGCGGCCGGGCCGTAGCCGAACCACAGCCTGCCGCCGGCCCATGCCGGGTACTGCGGGTCGGTGCCCTCGCCCGTCGGGTACCGCTTCGCCTCGGTGACCGTCGCGGTGTCGATGGCCACGAGGGAGTCGTCCCCCGGCACCGCCGCGTACAGCGTGCCCGAGTCGGGGGACAGTTCCAGACCCTTGGCGCCGGGCAGCGAGGCCACGGTGCCGACGACATGGCCCGCGTAGTCGGTGGCGACGACCTTGCCGCCGACCGGATCGGAGACGAAGACCCGCTGGTGCGTGCCGTCGACGACGATGGCCCCGGCCGACTGCACCGGCAGCGGGGTGCTGGTGTCGGCGACGGCGGGCGTGGCCCCGGTGACCGCGAGCGCGGCCGAACTGAAGAGGACGGCCAACGCGGTGGCCGTCGGAAGAGTGCGCATACGCACGTGTTTCGAACCCCCGGAACGAAAGCGAGAGAGCGTCCCGAGTACCTGGACGGTACACGGACACATTGAGCGAAGACTAGATCAAGCCACTGACAGGAGTCCCGGAGGGGGCCCGCGGAGGCCGCGGCCGACTCCTCCCTCCTTCTCGGCCCTGTGCTGAACGGCTCCCTTTCGCCCTCGCGGCCGACTTCTCGTGTCGGACCTCCACGGCTGCACCAGGGTGCATTTCGAGACACATCCCGGATTCCTCGTGAGCCGTCGACAGCCCATGTCCCCTTGTTCGCAAGCCGGTTCGGGCGTAGAGGCAACCTGCGGATTCCGTTTCGCCTCCTTCGGGGCGTGAGGCGCTTCCGGTACGGGTGGGGCGCCCGCGTTCGAAGTGTGGGGAGGGACCCTTGATCCATGCCCGGCGAACAGGTGTCGCCGCCGTGGTCGTGCTCGCGGCACTGGCGGGAGCACCCGGGTCGGCACAGGCCCAACCGCCGTCGGTGACCGCGGCATCGGCGACGGCATCGGACGGCGGGCTGCCGCCGGGGTGGCGCGTCACCGGTGAAGGGGCGCAGCGGGAGCTGGTCTGGCGGTCCGAGCGGACGGTGCCCATGGGCGACGCCCGCGTCGAGTTCCACGCCGGGGACCGGCTGCTCGGCGTACCGAGGGCGGCGGCCGACGGGCGTACGTTCCGGCTCGTCCTCGACCAGGACACCCCGCTGGAGGACCTCCGGGTGCTCGCGGCCGGGCGCCGGCTGGACGCGAGGACCGACGGCCCCGACGGCTCCGGCGGCTCCGGCGGCGACGGGGGCTCCGACGGCTCCGGTGACGGCGGCGGTTCCGGTGGCGGTGGGAGCGCCGCGCCGGACGCGGAGCGGCTTCCGGCACAGCCCCCGGCGAACGCCGTCGACCCGGGCAAGCCGGGCCCGTACGGCACGGTCTCCGGCGAGTACGACCTCCCCCCGGTGAAACTGCCCGGCTTCGCCGAGCCCGTCGAGATGCAGGCCGTCGTCGTCGCGCCCAAGGGCGCCACCGGCAAGCGGCCGCTCGCGCTGTTCCTGCACGGCCGGCACGGCACCTGTTACAAGCCGGGCGGCGACGACGTGACCGGCGACTGGCCCTGCCCGGCCGGCCACAAGGCGATACCGAGCTACAAGGGCTATCTGCGCGACCAGAAACTGCTCGCCTCCCAGGGCTACATGACGGTGTCGGTCTCGGCGAACGGCATCAACGGCCAGGACGGGGAGGTCGAGGACGGCGGCGCGCAGGCCCGTTCCTCGCTGGTGCGGCAGCACCTCGCGAAGTGGGCCGACTGGACCGCCCACCGGGGCGACGCCCCGGCCGTGGTGCGCGACGCCCCCGAGACCGACCTCTCCCGTGTCCTGCTCGTCGGCCACTCGCGCGGCGGCGAGGGCATCAACCGGGCCGCGATGGACAGCCTCTACCCGGCGCCCGCCGAGCAGGACGGCTACCGCGGTCCCGTCAGCTGGAAGATCCGCGGCACCGTGCTCATCGGGCCCACCATCTTCGGCCACAACCCCGTCGCCGACGTCCCGTCCGTGACCATCCTGCCCGGCTGCGACGGCGACGTCGCCGACCTCCAGGGCCAGGTGTACGTGGACGGCACGCGCGGCGTCAGCAAGGGCAGCGCCCTGCACAGCGCCGTGTACGTCGTCGGCGCCAACCACAACTTCTTCAACAGCGAGTGGACGCCCGGCCAGGCCGAGGCGCCCGCCGACGACGACTTCTGGGAGGACCCGGACAGCCACAGCCGGGACAAGGTGTGCTCCACGCGCAGCCGTACCCGGCTCACCGCGGGCGAGCAGCAGAAGGCCGGCGCCACCTACACGGCCGCCGCGGCCCGGCTGTTCGTGGCGGGCGACGACCGGGTCCGCCCGCTGCTCGACGGCTCGAACCGGCGCGCCTCGTCCGCCGACCCGGCCAGGGTGCTCACCCACGCCGTGGGCGCCCGCCGCACCGGCGGGTTCCTGCCCGACAACGGGGTGAAGGTGACCGGCGGCCGACTGTGCGCGGCGGTCGACCCGTCCGCGACCAAGGCCTGCCTGAGCAGGAAGGTCAAGGGGGCGTCCCCGCACTTCGCCTGGTGGCAGTCGGCGACGGAGGCCGGGCGCAGCGCCGTCGCGCTGAAGTGGTCCGCGGCGGGCAGGGCGACGAAGGTCACCCCGGCGAAGCCGGTGTCCCTGTCCGGCGCCACGCACCTGGCGCTGCGGGTGATCGTGCCGCCGAACACCTCCGGCACCAAGCTGGACGTGTCCGTCACCGACTCCGCCGGACGCCGGGCCAAGCTCGGCCGGGTGAAGGTCGACGGGCTCCCCGGCACCGCGCGCACCGCCTCCTACTGGGCGCGCGAGATACGGGTACCGCTGACCGCGGCCGGTCGCGGCGGATTCGACCTCAAGCACGTCAAGTCCCTCACCCTGAGCTCGCGTTCGCGGACCGGGCAGGCCTGGATGATGGATGCCTGGGGCTGGGCGCCGGGCACCCCGGCGGTCACCGCCGCCGCCCTGCCGCGTGTCGACATCGGTCGGCTCAGGGTCAAGGAGGGCGACTCCGGCACCCGCACGTACCGCGTCCCGGTCACGGTCTCCGGGCACGGCAGCGGCAAGGTCCGCTTCTCGGTCCCGGACCGGGACACCGGACGCACCGTGGACAAGACGGTCACCGTACGGCCTGGGGCGAGCCCCATCGACGTGCCGGTCGTGGTCAAGGGCGACACCCGTTTCGGTGACGAGGAGCGGTACTTCCTCCTCGCCAAGGCCGTGCGTGGCGCGGTCGTCGGCTCGTACGCGGGTGGGGTCACCGTGGAGGACGACGACCCGGCGCCCGTGATGGGGCTGAAGCCGGTCGCCGGCCGGGTGACCGAGGGCAGGAAGCTGACCTGGCGGGTGACGTTCTCGGCGCCGGCCGAGGTGGACGTCCGCCAGGTGGTCCGGGTGCTGCCGGTCACCGAGGGCGTCGAGCTGTCCACCAAGGACGTGGACCCGCGCTGGCTGGAGAACTTCGGTGAGCGGCCCAGCCCCGAGCGCCCGCTGTCGCAGACGGGCGTGTGGATCACGGTCGACGTCCGGGCGGGGCGCACCACCGCCGACTTCACCGTCCCGACGGTGAAGGACCGGGTGACCGAGCCGTCCGAGTCGCTGCGCCTGGCGCTGGCCGACTGGGACGGCGAACCGCTGCCGGGCCTGGAGTCGACGGGGACGGTCGTGGACGCCTCGTAGCCCACACCTTGTAGCCAACACCTCGTAGGCGACGCCTCGCAGGACACGCGTCCTGAACGCGGAGGGGGCATGGACCGATGACGGTCCATGCCCCCTCCGCCGTGCTCGGCCCGTGGACCGGGCGTGGCGCGTCAGCTGGTGAAGATGAAGTACTTCCAGGCGCCGTACGTCGTGGTGTTGACGTTGTCGCCGGAGGTCGTGTCGTGGTACTCGGAGCGGAAACGGAAGCGAACGTTCGTCGTCGGGGTGCCGGTCAGGGTGATGTCGGACCCGCCGGACGTGCCGAGCTCGAAGTACTCCGAGCCCCCGTCCCGCCAGGCGCCCTGGTAGTAGGCCTGGAGCTGGAGGCGCTGCTTGCGGCCCGGGTAGTACGTCATCGTCGTCTTCAGGACGGGGTCCTTGGACTTGCGGACGTAGGAGTACTTCTGGCCCCACGCAGTCTGGGTCTTGTAGGAGCCGCCGATCGAGGACGAGATCCTGACCTTGGTGTAGACGGTGTTGGTGACCGTCCTCGGCTTGTAGCGGGCGTCACCGGCGAACTTCACGGACACCTTGGTGTCACGGGTCAGGTCGAGGGTGGCCGACAGGTTCCCCGAGGAGTTCACCGTCCCCGACTTGACCAGCTTGCTGGGCTTGTCGGAGCCGTACGGGTCGGCCCAGATCTCCAGCTTGCGGTTCTTGTACGTGGTGCCGAGGTGCGCGGTGAACGTGACGTCCGCGCCGTACGCGTAGGTGTTGCGGTTCTTGTTGAGCGTCAGCGTGGTCGTGGCGCGGGAGACCTCGACGGTGTCGGAGGCGGAGCCCGGCGCGTGGTCGGCGTCGCCCGCGTAGCGCACCGTGTACTTCACCTTGCCGCCGACGGTCGGGGTGTCGGAGAAGGAGTACGTCCCGTCGGCCGCGACCGTCACGTCCGCGAGGGCCTTGCCCGACGTGGACTCCAGGTCGGTGCGGGTCACCGTCAGCTTCACCCCGGCCGGGAGCGCCGCCTTCGAGGTGACCTTGCCCGTGACGGTGAGCTTCTTGGCGCGGGTGGCCGTGGCCGGGGCGTTCACGCTGAGCGTCGTGGTGGCCCTGGTGGGGGCTTCCAGCACACGCAGCGAGTACACGCCCTTGTCGTTGTAGGTCACCGCGAACAGGCGGGACGCGTCCGGTGCCCAGGCCAGGCCCGAGTCGGGCAGCTCGTCGCCGCCGCTGCTGCCACCGGTGTTCGGGAAGTCGTACTCCCGCACCGAGGTGGTGGAGCCCGGCTTGTAGACGTAGATGTCGGGCTCGTAGATGCCGTCGATGCCGGCCGCGACGGTCCCGTCGGACGCCACGGCGACCGAGTTCGGGTAGGTGTCGCTGGCGTAGGTGCCGTCCGCCGTCAGGTCGGAGGTCTTGAAGACCTGGTGGTGGTACGGGGCGCCGCTGGCCACGATGACGCGCTGCCCGTCCGGGGTGACCGCGAGGTCGCCCATGTTGGAGCCGCCGGTGTCCACGGCCGCCGTGCGGCTCGCGGTGCCCGAGGAGACGTCGTACACGGCGAGCTTGCTGCCGCCGGTCTCGCCCGCGACCAGGGCGCCGGCGCCGGGCGCCGCGTCCAGGATGGGCGCGTAGTACCAGAGGTGGGTGGTGTCCTGGTCGAGCGCGACCACGGGCTCCTCGCCGGACAGGTCCAGCGAACCGAGGTCACCGCTGCCGGCCGCGCCGTAGCCGAACCAGACCTTTCCGCCGGCCGACGCGACGCTCACCGGGGCGTCGCCCACGGGGTAGCGGGCGGACTCGGTGTTCGTCGCCGTGTCGACGGCCACGACGGCGTCCGCGTCCCGCACCGCCGCGTACAGCGTGCCGGAGTCGGCGGACAGCTCCAGGCCCTGGACGCCGGGCAGGTTCGTCAGCTGCTTGACGACGATGCCGTGGAAGTCGGTGACGACGATCTTGCCGCCCTGCGGGTCGCTGATGAAGACCCGCTGGTGGACGCCGTCCACCGCGATGTCCGCGCTCGACGCGACCGGAAGGACCATGGTGCTGTCGGCCGCCGCCGGGGCGGCCGTCCCGACCGCGAGCGCGGCCGAGCTGAAGAGGACTGCCAGCGCGGTGGCAGCCGGAAGAGTGCGGATACGCACGTTTTCGAACCCCCCGGAACGAAAAGCAAAGAGAGCGCCGCGCATGTCTGTTCGACTCGCGGGCGAGTGAGCGAAGACTAAGTCACGCCGCTGACAGAGGCGTCGCTGGGGGCGTCCCTCGTTTCGACCGCGTCCTTGTGTTCGTGCGGCTACGCTCGGTGCATGTCGAACCTGCGCCGACTGGACCCCAGTGCCTCGCCGTTGGACTACTTCGGCTCGGAGCTACGCCGCCGAAGAGAGGAAGCGGGGCTGACGCAGGGGGATCTGGGCTCAGCGATCTTCTGCACGGGTTCCTTGGTGGGGCAGATCGAGACGGCACATCGGGTCCCGCAGCGTGAGTTCGCCGAGCGGGTGGATGCGGCGCTGATGACTGACGGCTTCTTCTCGCGGTTGGTGGGACTGGTGCTGCGCAGCCAGTTGCCCACATGGTTCCAGCAGTACGCCGAGTTGGAGGCGAAGGCGACGTACATCGCTTCCTACCAGGCACAGCTGGTGGATGGGCTGCTCCAGACGGAGGGGTATGCCCGCGCCGTTCTCGGGGTGCGGAACCAAGGGGACCTTGACGCCAAGGTCGAGGCCCGGCTTGAGCGACAGCGCATCCTGGCCAGGGAAGAGCCGCCTTCGCTGTGGGTGGTGCTGAGCGAAGCGGTGTTGCACCAAGAAGTCGGCAGTCGGCAGGTCATGCTGGACCAACTCGCGCACTTGACGCGCTTCACCGAAGACGGCTGGACCCAGCTCCAGGTGCTGCCGTTCCACGCCGGCCAACACCCCGGACAACTGGGGTCTTTCAACCTCCTGCGCTTCGAGGGCGACCCGGACCTCGTCTATACGGAGGACTTCATCCAAGGACACATGACGGCCGACTCGCGCGCTTTCAAAGAAGGGCAGCTCCGTTACGATCATTTGAGGGCTGCTGCACTCTCCCTGAAGGACTCTGCGGCACTGATCGCACGCGTGATGGAGGAGCGGTATGGGCACCAGCCAGAAGCTGTCGACGGCCCGGTGGCGTAAGTCCTCGTACAGCGGTGACACCGGCGGCCAGTGCGTCGAATGCGCCCCCCTCGGCGCCGCCCGGTGGATCAAGTCCTCCCACAGCGGCAGCAGCGGCGGCGAATGCGTCGAAGTAGCCCCCCTCACCCCTCACATAGCCGTCCGCGACTCCAAGAACCCCGGTGGCGGCACCCTCACCCTCTCCGTGGCGGCCTTCTCCGCCTTCCTGGAGCATGTGTCGTCCGGCGGCCAATAGCCCCAGCCGTAGGCGAGGTTGAACCGGGAGCGGGCCGCCCGCGTCGTCGCGAGCGGCCCGCTGTTCGGGTCGTGTCAGCCGTTGCCCGTCAGCTCTCCACGCCCGCGCGGCGCCGGCGCGCGACGTAGACCGCGGCGGCACCGAGCGCCAGGACCGCGGCCCCCGCACCCGCGATGAGCGGCGTGCTGCTCGACCCGCCGGTCGCGGCGAGCCCTCCGTTCGTCTTCGGGTCGTTCGCGCCCTTCCCCTCGTCCGAGTCCCCGTCCGTGCCGGTCTCGGGCGTGGCCGGCTCGCTGGGGGTCGGGGACGCGCCGGGGCCGGGCGCGTCGCTCTTCGCGAGCTGCGCCGCGAACACTCCCGCGATCACCTTGTGGCCCTCGGCGTTGGGGTGCGGGTCCTTCTTCGTGCACGCCCAGGTCAGCTGGCAGATCTTGGCCACGTTCGCCGGGACCTCGCCCACGCCGGGAAGGTTCACCTGGGTGGTGAAGTCGTCCGAGGAGAAGGCCGTGGCCACGTCCGCCACCTTGAAGCCGGTGGACTTGTACACCTGGGTGATCCCCGCGTTGGCGGCCTTGAGCAGGGGCGCCGACTCCTTGGCGGCCTGCTGCCCCGCCGGGCCCTGCGCCCAGGCCGCCAGGAACGGGTTGTGGTACGTCGAGCCCACGAACTGCGTGTTCTTCCCGCCGGCCTGGTGGAGCGCGCCCGCGATCTGGGCGAGGTTCTTCGCCATGCTCTGGCTCTGGCTGTTCAGGCACGCGGCGTCGAGGGCACCGACCGGGCTGACGCAGTTGAGGAGGATGTCGTTCGCGCCGACGGTGAGGGTCACGTAGGCGACCTTGCCGCGATGGTGGGCCATGGCCTTCAGCGCGGCGTCCAGCTGGGACTTGGCGTTCGGGTAGTCGCACTTCCCGCCGCTGATCAGGGACTCGGTGGTCTCAGCGGTGCAGCCGAGGCGTATGTGCTTCAGCCCGGGGGTGCGCTGCTTGAGCTGCGCGTACAGCTGGTCGGTGTAGGCGGAGTCGGTGTCCTTGTCGACGTCCGGCTGGTACCCCGAGGACAGGGAGTCGCCGACCGAGATGTAGTACGTGGCGTCCTGGCTGTCGCCCGCCTCGTCGGCGGCGGCCAGTCCGGGCGTGCCCAGCGCGATCGTCACGGCCGCGACGGCCAGAGGGGGGCCGAAACGCTGAAGGGATCTCTTCACTTGCGTGTGCTTTCTGGTGATGGGGGAGTGATACCCGAGGAGCGGAGCGAAGCTCACCTGAAAGCGGCGAAACTCGGCCGCTACGGTTTTCGGGCACCCAGATGTGGCCTTCTTGTGAAGGTATAGGGGGGTGGTCTCCACGGGTTGTATGCCTGTTTGACCGCACCTCGGAGACGCGGCGTCAATCTAGCAGCGCCGAAGGGAAATTCGGTATGGGGGACTGACAAATTGATGACCCTTGCGACACGTGTAATCAGCAGAAAGTCCCGGCCGTACGAGAATTGGTGACCGGACCCGTTGGTAGCCATTCGCTGAGTGATCGCTGGGCCGCGACAGCCCTGTGATCAGTCCGTCACCTGCGCGGGAGTCGAACCGTGCCGAGCTCGACGGAGGCTTTGCGCAGCACGGTTGGCCACTTGTTCGACAAGTCGACTAAAGCGAGGCCCGCATGTTCGGCGGGTCGAATAAGGCGGCTGATCGTGGAATGCGGTGGGGTCTGCAACGCGACCCGAGGAAGCGCGAATTAACGGAATAACAGAAATCCGGGTCTCAGTTTGGCTCACCTCAGTCGACGCCACCCATCCCCCCAAGGCTCGGTGGCGCCGCCGCCCTTCTCCTCCGTATTCCTGAACCACGACTCGCCGGTCTGCATCCCCGCCCGGCGACGATCGGCCCAGAGGGCGGGCGGGCTGTGGTCAACCGGTGAACTGATCGAGCAGCCACGAGAGGCCGGCGCGGGCGACCCCGGCGGTGAGCCCGCCCAGAGCGGCTCCGGCGAGACGAAGACGTTCACGGCGGGTCAGCCGCGGCCGGTCCGCGCGGCGGTCGGTACGGGATGAGGTGGCGCGCGAGGTCTCGTGAGAGTTCGTCATGTCTCGACAGTGGGTGTCGCCGGGAAGACCTACCGCATGAGGCGAACGACCTCCGAGAACATCCGGTCCCCGGCACACGGTCGCGAACTCGGCCGAACAGGTCACCGGTTCGACGGAGTTCGCTCCGGTTCGGTGTCGTTCGCCGGGGGCGTCGTGGCAGGTGGCAGGTGGCACTACGGGGAGGGGCGGAACACCTTGGCCGAGCACAACGAGGGGAACCAGCCGGCGGCTTCGTACGCCGAGGCGCTCGACGCGCAGGGAAGCGCGTTGAGGCAGTTGCGTGCGGAGCGCGGCCTCAAGTCGTACAGCGAGATCGACAAACGGGCCCTCGCGCTGACGGCCGGGCGGGAGAGGCTGCCCAAGGCCACACTGCACGCCGCGTTCAGGGGCCACTACCTGGGGCTTGACCGGCTGATGCTGCTGGTGCGGGTCCTGATGTCCTGGGACGAGTACGGACAGGGGTGCACCGTCGTGCCCCACAGGGCCGGTGTTCTCGCGCCGTGGCGCTCCGCCTGGTCGCACCTGGCCACGCTGCGCCCCGGGCCACGATCCGCCCGGCCGGGCGGCAGTACCGAGGGGGCGACGGCGCCCAGCGGGCCGGCGACACCAGCACGGCTCTCCCCGCCGAACGGCATGCGGATCTACATCAGTTACGCGGGGCCGGATCGCGTCTGGGCGGAGTGGGTGGCCTGGCAGTTGCAGCAGGCAGGACACCAGGTCCTGATCGATGTCTGGGACTGGCACGCGGGAGACGACTTCCATGAGGCCATGAAGCGGGGGCTGGCCCAGGCCGATGCCCTGGTGGCCCTGTTCTCCCCCTCCTATTTCGAGCAGGGCCGCTGGACGGCCACCGAGATCGAGGCCGCCCTCGCCCAGGGAAAGCGCCTGATACCCCTGGCCATCGAGTACGTCCCCCACGACAGCATCCCGGAGAACCTGGCGAAGAGGCTCCGCAAGGACCTCTGGGGCCTCGACGAAGCGGCCGCCGCGGCCGCCGTACTCGAAGCGGTCGGCGGCACCGAACGCCCCCACACCCCTCCGACGTTCCCCGGCGCCCCGCTCGACAGCGGTGAGGCCCACGGGACCGCGGTCAGCTGAACGGGTGACCGTCTCGTATGCCACGGCATCGGTGGCGGCCGGTGGCGGGCGGTAGGTTCTCCCTGTCCGGGGTGAGGGGGAAACGCGTGCGTGGTGCCGTGGTGACGGAGGCCGGGGATCGGATCCGGTGGGTGGAGTGGGCGGGGGACGAGCCCTGCCGGGTGTATGTGCACGGGCTGGGGGCCGCGTCGGGGCCGTACTTCACCGCCGTGGCCACGCATCCGTCACTCGCCGGGCGGCGGTCCCTGCTCGTCGACATGCTGGGGCACGGGATCAGTGACCGGCCCACGGACTTCGACTACTCCCTGGAGGCGCACGCCGACGCGCTCGCTCGGGCGCTGACGGCCGCGGGGGTCACCGGCGCCGAACTCGTCGCGCACAGCATGGGCGGCTCCGTGGGGATCGTGCTGGCGTCCCGGCACCCGGAGCTCGTGTCGAGGCTGGTGATGATCGACTCCAACCTCGATCCGCTCACCCCCGCCCGCGGCGTCGTCGGGAGCAACGGCATCGCGGCGTACTCCGAGGAGGAGTTCCTGGCCGGCGGCTGGGCGGAGTTCGCCGAGTCGGCCGGGGCCGAGTGGTGGGCGACGATGCGGCTGGCCGGGCGGGAGGCGCTGTACCGCAGTGCCGTCCGGCTCGCCCGCGGCACCCGCCCCACCATGCGTGAGCTGCTCCTCGACCTGAAGATCCCCCGCACCTATCTCCACCCCGAGGCGGACGGCCCGCTGCCCGGCGCGGACGCGCTCACCGCGTCCGGCGTGAGCGTCGTCCCCGTCCCGGACTGCGGCCACAACGTCATGCTCGACAACCCGGAGGCGTTCGTACGGGCGACGGCGGCCGCGCTGGCCGACTGACAGGACCGCCGGCGGGCCTGCTGACGGGCCCGCTGACGGGTCGGCTCCCGCCCGCTCCCGGTCAGGCCGTGGACCTCGGACGGGACGCGCCGCCGCCTCGCGCGCGCAGCTCCTCGTTGATGCGCAGGGCCTCTTCCAACTGGTCCTCGAGGATGACGATGCGGCAGGCGGCCTCGACGGGGGTGCCCTGGTCGACGAGTTCGCGGGCCCGGGCGGCGATGCGCAGCTGGTAGCGGGAGTAGCGGCGGTGACCGCCTTCGGAGCGCAGCGGGGTGATCAGGCGGTGTTCGCCGAGGGCGCGCAGGAAGGCGGGGGTGGTGGCGAGCATCTCGGCGGCCCGGCCCATGGTGTACGCCGGGTAGTCGTCGTCGTCGAGATTGTCGGTGAGACGGGAGCGGGCTGGGTGCACAGACCTCTTCTTTCGCGGACACGTCAGGGGGCCCGGGCGCCGTACGGCACCCGAGCCCCGAGCTTCTACCACCATCTACCGGCGCACCGCGCCGGCCTTCTGTATCCGCAGGGTCCGTCCGGGAGGACAGGACTGCGGGGATCGCGAATGCGTGACCGGGGACCACCTTCCAATCCGGGGCCTGCGGCGTCCCGGGCGGACGTCTTCCTCGCCCGGGCGGATCCTGATGGTGTCTGCTCCTTACCTTCGATGATGCGGGTCGTTCTTCCTGGATGACGCGGTACTGCTCGTCCTGCACGCACGGCAGTTCATGTCTGCCGTGCCCTTTCGACTTCCGGGTTACAGGAAAAACGGTAGCTCGCCCACAGGGCAATGTCTACTGCGGCCGCTATAGATTTACTCGCGGAGGGCGAGGATGAATGTCTGTCGCACATGTGTCCGAGGTGGGCTGCGGGGCGCGCGGGCACGACGGCACACTCGTTCGAGTGAATGGCTCCGGATTCCCCGTGTGCGCTTCCGGTCTACGCTGAGAGCGTCGCGCTGAGCGAAGGAGGTCTGTCATGGCGACGGCGGAGCCGATCATCATGCCGGGGTACCAGGGCGAGGCCATCTACGGTCCGTACGACGACCCTGACGGCGACAGCGACGCGGACAGCGGTGTGCCCGACCACACGGGCGCGAGCGTCGAGCAGGTCTTCGAGCTCTTCAGTGCGACGGCTCCCAAGGGCTGGCGCGTGGAGCTGATCGAAGGGGAGATCTGCGTGACGCCTCCGGCAAACGGGGAGCACGAGGAGATCGTGTCCGAACTCAGTGGGCAGATCCGAGACCATGACAAGGGGCTGGGCCGGTACACCGGCATCGGCCTCGACGTCCCCGGCGCCTCCCGGACCGGTCGCGTCGTCCCCGACCTGGTCATCGCCCCGAAGGGCAGTTTCAGTGACAGGGAGGAGTGGCACGACCCTTCCCCGGTCCTCCTCGTCGCCGAGGTCACCTCCGACAGCACCGCCGAGCGCGACCGCGAGCAGAAGATCCAGGGCTACGCCCGCGCCGGGATCCCGCTCTACCTGCTGATCGACAGGGAGGCGGGCGAGGCGGTCATCCACGCCGAGCCCTCGGCGGACGAGTACGCCAAGAGCTCCCGGTGCAAACTCGGGCTCACTGTGAGCCTCCCCGCGCCCCTCGGGTTCGAACTGGACACGGCGGAGTTCTGAGGGGGCGCCGGGGCGGAGTGCGCCCTTCGGCCCCGTACCCCGTCCGGCTCAGCGCGGGACGGCGCCGGCCAGGGCCATCAGGGCCGCCACCGCCAGCAGCGCGGCGACCAGGGGACGGGTGTGGCGGGTGAGCAGTTCTCGGAACACGGCGACCTCGCAGCGGCTGCGGCGGCAGCGGGGGTGGCTGCCGGCGATGGGCTGAGTGGCTGAGCGGCGGAGGAGTCGAGGGGCTGAACGCGTGGTCGAACGTGTACAGCGCGTCGCTCAACGTAGGGCTTTGGCCTACCAACGGCAAGAGGGCCGTGGCCAGTTGAGGTAAAGCGGCCGGCATAAGCGGGCTTACTGGCATGCTTACGTCATGGCAGGTATGGCCGAGCGTGACGACCCCGAGGTCATAGGGCGCAGAGTGCAGCAACTGCGGACGGAACGCGGCCTCACACAACGGCAGTTGGCGGAGCCCGCGTACACCCCCGCGTACATCTCCACCCTGGAGTCCGGTCGCGTCCGCGCCTCGGAACCCGCCCTGCGGCATATCGCCGAGCGGCTCGGCATCGGATACGAGGAACTGGCCACCGGACGGCCCGCCGGCTTCGCCACCGAGCTGCGGCTGCGGCTCACCGGCGCGCAGCGCACCCTCGCCACCGGAGCCACCGAGGCCGCCGCCGAGGGCTTCGCGTCCGTGCTCGCCGAGGCCGACGAACACGGTCTGCTCACGGAACAGGCCGACTCCCTGCTGGGCCTCGGCGAATGCGCCCTGGAGACCGGCGACCTGGAGACCGCCCGGCTCCGCTTCGAACAGGCCGAGCAGCGGCTCGGCGACGCCCCGCTGCCCGCCCGCGTCCCCGCTCTGCGCGGCCGGGCCGTCGCCCACTACCTCGCCGGTGAACTCCGCTACTCCTGCTACCTCTTCGAGTCCACCCTCGACGAGCTGAACCGCAACGGCCTGCACGACCCGGACGCTCTGCTCCTCCTCTACACCGGCGTCATCGCCCCCTACATGGACATGGGCGCACACGCCCGCGCCGCCCAGGCCGCCGAGCTGGCCCTCGCCCTCGCC
>NZ_LIQX01000476.1:16162-16373 GCF_001418475.1 Streptomyces ossamyceticus
CAGCTCCAGATCCGCACCGAGCTGGCCAACTGCCACTGGATGCGCGGCTACCTCCACGCCCAGAACGGCGCCTACGACCGCGCCGAGGCCGAGCTGCGCGAGGCCCGCCGCATGCTCTCCGCCAAGCGCGCCGCCCTCTACACCAGCCAGGTCGCCGTCGAACTCGCCGACGTCCTGCACCGCCGCGGCAAGTCCGACGAGGCCGCCGAAC
>NZ_LIQX01000476.1:16458-16634 GCF_001418475.1 Streptomyces ossamyceticus
GGGCCGGAGCGGTGGGTGACCTCGCCGACCTGTGCCGGCTGCTCGGCGACCTCTTCCGCCGTACCGGCCGGGTCGAGGCCGCCCTCGACGCCTACCGCACCGGCCTCGGGCACCGTACGGCCCCCGGCACCACCACCCTCGGCCCCGCCCCCGCGCAGCCCCCTCTGTGACGGGTC
>NZ_LIQX01000477.1 GCF_001418475.1 Streptomyces ossamyceticus
GCGCGGCCACGGCGCTGCCGATCACGCTCCTCATCCTCATGGTCGTGTTCGGCAGCGCCGTGGCCGCGCTGCTCCCCGTCGGCATCGGCGTGATCGCGATCCTCGGCACCAACGCGGTGCTGCGGGTCCTCACCTCCTTCACCGACGTCTCCGTCTTCGCCACCAACCTCACCACCGCCCTCGGCCTCGGCCTCGCCATCGACTACGCGCTGCTGATCGTGCGCCGCTACCGCGAGGAACTCGCCGCCGGCCGCGACACGCCCGCCGCGCTCGCCGTCACCCTCAACACGGCCGGGCGGACCGTGCTGTTCTCGGCCGCGACCGTCGCCGTGTCGCTCGCCGCGATGATGGTGTTCCCGCTGTACTTCCTGCGGTCCCTCGCCTACGCCGGGATCAGCGTCGTGGTCCTCGCCGCCGTCGCCGCCCTGGTGGTGCTGCCGGCCCTGCTCGCCGTCCTCGGCCGGCGGATCGACGCCTGGGACGTGCGCAAGCTGGTCCGGCGCGGTTCCCGCAAGACCCCCGAGCCCGCGGCCCCCGGGGCCGGCTGGGCCCGGCTCGCTCGGGGAGTGATGCGGCGCGCGCCGCTGGTCGCCACCGGCACCCTGGCCGTCCTGCTGCTGCTCGGGGCGCCCTTCCTGAACGTCGACTTCGGCACCGCCGACTACCGGCAGCTGCCCTCCTCCGCCGACTCCCGCGTGGTGCAGGAGAACATCAGGGACCACTTCCAGGGCAGCCCCACCGGAGCGATCGAGGTCGTCACCCGCGACGCGCCGGCCGGCGGGCTCGGGGACTACGCCGAGCGGCTGTCCCGGCTCGACGGAGTGATCCGGGTGGACGGGCCGACCGGCAGCTACCAGGACGGCCGGACCGCCGGACCGGCGCAGCCGGGCCGCACCGCCGGCGAGATCGCGTACCTCACCGTGGTGCCCGGCGTGGAGGCCGTCTCCGACGAGGGCAAGGACCTGGTGCGGGACGTCAGGGCCGTCGACGCCGACTTCCCCCACCACACCTCCGGCACGACCGCGGCCCTGATCGACAGCCAGGCCGCCATCGGCCGTGGCCTGCCGTGGGCGATCGGCATCATCGTGCTCGCCACGCTGGTCCTGGTGTTCCTGCTCACCGGCAGCGTGCTGGTGCCGCTCCAGGCCGTCCTGCTCAACGCGCTGAGCCTCACCGCGATGCTGGGCGCCGTGGTGTGGGTCTTCCAGGACGGGCACCTGTCGGGGGTGCTGGGCTTCACCCCGACCGGGAGCATCGAGACGGCCCTGCCGGTGCTGATGTTCTGCCTCGCGTTCGGGCTCTCCATGGACTACGGCGTCTTCCTGCTCTCCCGCATCAAGGAGGAGCAGGAGCGGACGCTCGACCACAAGGCCGCGGTGGTCGAGGGGATCCGCTCGACCGGCGGTGTCATCACCGCCGCCGCGCTCGTCCTCTCGGTGGTCATGGTGGCCATCGGCACGTCCCGCATCACCAACACCAAGATGCTCGGACTGGGCGTCGCACTGGCCATCCTCATGGACGCCATGGTGATCCGTACGCTCCTCGTCCCCGCGGTGCTGTCGCTCACCGGCCGGGCGACCTGGTGGGCGCCCGGACCGCTGCGCCGCCTGCACGCCCGCTTCGGCATCCGCGAGGGCGGCCCGGCCCCGGCGGCCCCGGCCCCGGCCGCGTCGGATACGCCGGACGCCTCCACCCCATCGCCCGCGGCGGACACGCCGGCGCCGATGACGCAGGAGAGGGAACGGGCCGGCGCGTCAGCCGGGAAACACTCCGGCTGACGCCGCGACGGCCACACGGCCACACGGCCGCGCGAGTACGTGAACAAGTGAGTACGTGAATACGCGGGAAACAGGGTGCGGGAGGACCTCGACAGGTCCTCCCGCACCTCTTTGGCGGGGCGCAAGCGATCGCCGTTAGCGTCCGGGCAACGCGTCGGGCGGACGCCGCGGCAACGCCGCACGGACACCCGACCGGCCGAGTGGCCACGGCACCGCCGGGCCCGCCCCGAACGGCCCACGCGCCGGAACGGCCGCAGCCGGCCGGCCGCGATCGGTGGAACGGCCACGACCGACCCGGCCGAACCGGCCGAACCGACCGACCCGGCCGAACCGACCGACCCGGCCGAACCGACCGACCCGGCCGAGCCGACCGACCTGATCGAGCCGACCGGTTCAGTCCGCTTCAGTCCTGTTCGGAACGGTTCAGGACGGTTCCGTCAGGCTCGGCCCGGTCACCGGTTCACCCGACCCACTCACTCCGGCACCCGCCACCCCGATCCCGGCCCAGGGATCACCCAGCTCACCAGAGCAACCAGATCACCAGAGCAACCACAGCACATCGAGCAACCAGAGCAACCAGCGCACCCAGAGCGAGCAGATCGACCAGAGCAAGGGGGAACAGCCCGATGACATCCACACACCAGACCGGGCCGCAGGCCCGGCCCGTACGCCGCGTCGCGGTGGGCGAGGGGAGCGCCATGGCGGTCGACACCGTCGTCGTCGACTACGGAGGGGTGCTCACGAACCCGCTCGTGGAGACCTTCGCCGCCTTCGCCGAACTCGCCGGTATCGACGCGGGCGACCTGGCGCAGGCGTTCCTGGCGGCGACGGAGCGCCACGGGGAGACCCCGATGGCCGCCCTGGAGACCGGCACGATCACCGAGCGGCAGATGGTGGACCGGATCCTCGCCGAACTCCCCGTGGGGGCGGGCCGGATCCTCGCGGACGGACAGAGCTTCGGCGAGCTGTGGTTCCGGGGCCGACGCGCCAACGAGCCGTTCCTGGCCTTCCTGCGGGCCCTGCGCCGCGACGGCTACCGTCTCGCCCTGCTGACCAACAACGTCCGCGAGTGGGAACCGCTGTGGCGGGCCCAGCTGCCCGTCGACGAACTCTTCGACGTGGTCGTGGACTCGCACCGGGAAGGCGTACGCAAACCGGAACCGGAGATCTACCGGATCCTGCTCGACCGGCTCGGCACCCCGGCGCAGCGCTGCCTTTTCGTCGACGACACGGAGGAGAACTGCCGGGCCGCCGCCGAACTCGGCATGCGCGCCGTGCGGTTCGCCGACACCGACAGCGCCGTCCGCGAGATCTCCGCCCTGCTCCACCGCCCCGTGGCCGTGGCCGCCGGCGCCGCGGGAGGTGCCCGATGACCGCCACCCCCGTTCTCGTCGTCGGTGCCGGGCCCACCGGGCTGTCCGCCGCGTGCGCCCTGTGGGACCTCGGCGTGCCCTGCCGTGTCGTCGACCGGCGTCCCGGCCCCGGCATCGCGCCCAAGGGACTGGTGCTGTGGAGCGGCGCCCTGGAATGCCTGGACCGCCTGGGGGTCGCCGAGAAGCTCACCGAAACGGCCCTCCCGCTGGCCGGGGCGTCGTACTGGTCGAAGGGCAGGCGGATCGCCGGTGTGCGGTTCGGCGGACTGACGGGCACCGCGTTCCCCGGCCCCCTCTGCGTACCGCAGCCCGTCACCGAACGGGCGCTGCTGGAGCGGCTGACGGAGCTGGGCGGCACCGTCGAGTGGGAGACCGAGGCCACGGCGGTGACCGTGCGCCGCGGCGGCCCCGAGGAGTCGGTGACCGTGACGCTGAGCGCGGGCGGCGTGGAGGAGACGGTGACGGTGCCCTGGCTCGTCGCCGCCGACGGTGCCCGCAGCCTGGTGCGCGACAGCGTCGGCATCCCCTTCGAGGGCCACACCTTCGACCGTACGTTCCTCATCGGGGACGGCCGGCTGGAGGGCGCGCCCGAGGAGGCCGAGGTGCAGCACCACATCACGCCCGACGGGGTGTTGGTGATCGTCCCGCAGCCCGACGGCCACCGGGTCTTCTTCGACACGGAACCGGACGAGCGCACCGATCCGCCCTCCGAGGAACTGCTGCAGCGGCTCCTCGACGAGCGGGGCCCGGGCGGGCTGCGGTTGCACGGCACCTGGTGGACCAGCCGCTTCCGGGTGCACGCCAAGGTCGCCCCGCGCTTCCGTGAGGGCCCGGTGCTGCTGGCGGGCGACGCGGTACACGCCCACACCACCGCCGGTGGCCAGGGCCTCAACACCGGTGTCCAGGACGGCTACGACGTGGGGTGGAAGCTGGCGACCGTGGTGCGCGGCTGCGACCCGGCGCTGCTCGACAGCTACGAGGCCGAACGGCGTCCCGCGTCCGTCCGGGCGGTCGCGAACGGTGACCAGCAGACCCGGATGTGGCTGCTGCGCCGTCCGGCGGCCCGGCTCCTGCGGAACACGGTGATGCGGGTGCTGTCCGCCACCGGGCTGCTGGAGCGCAAGGCGATCCCTCTGCTCGCCCAACTCGACCTGGACCACTCCGGGAGCCCGGCGGTGGCCGCGTCCGACGCCGTGACCGGCGTGCCGCGCACGCTGCGGCCCGGGCGGCGGTCCCCCGACGCGGCACTAGCCCCGGTCCGGGGCACGGCCGCGACATCGCTGCACGACCATCTGGCGGCCGGACGGCACACCCTGCTGGTGTACGGCGCGGGGCCTGCCGGGGAGACGGCCGTGCACGCGGCGGAGACCGTGCGGGAGCGGGGCGTCGGCGACACGGCCCAGGTGCTGTGGATCCAGCCCGCCGACACCGTCGCCACACAAGTCCCTTACGAGGGAGGCGAGTTGATCGTCGCCCGGGACCAGGGCCGCACGCTCGGCGCTGCTGCCTCCCCGTGGGTCGCCTACGTGCGGCCGGACGGTGTCGTCGCCGCCCGCTCCGCCCCGGCCGGCCTCGACGCGCTCCTCGCCCGGCTGCCGTCCCGTGAGCCCCTCACGGCGCCGGTGCCGTCCCTGCGGCCCTGAGCGGGCCCGGCAACCCCCTCGCGAGTCGACTGATCGCGACACCCGGATTTTCTTGGAAGGACCGACCATGAGCATTTCCACGTCCGCCACCCCGTCGGCCATCACGTCCGCCGTCGTGGACCCCGCCGTCTCCGAGGCGGCCCCGGCGCGTCCGCGGGCCGCCGAGGTGGAGCTGAGCTACGACGCGACCGTTCCCCGCACCCTCGTCCACCGGGCCTCGATCGCCGAGGTCTTCGTCACCGACTCCGCCGAGACGGGCGAGGACACCTTCGCCGTCGCCGCCCAGCTGCCGCGCGGCCACCTGATCGGGGAGGCCTCCCCGTCGTACGACTTCACGCTGCTGGTGGAAGTGGTGCGGCAGGCCGGGGTCCTGATCGCCCACCGCCATCTCGGGGTGGAGCTGGGCTCGGCGTTCATCTTCCGGGACCTCAGGCTGCGGGTCACCGCCTTCGAGCCGCTGCGCATCGGCCGACGGCCGGCCGACCTGCGGGTCGAGGTGACCGTGCGGACCCGGCGCAACCGGGCGGGCCGCGTCCAGGGGTTC
>NZ_LIQX01000478.1 GCF_001418475.1 Streptomyces ossamyceticus
CGACGATCCGCAGCGCAGCGTTCGCCGAGGCTACGGCGGACGCTGCGCTGCGGATCGTCGGCGTCTGAGGTCTGGCGTCTGAGGTCTGAAGCGTGACGCCTCGGGTGTGCAGTCTCGGCTGGCCGTACGTCCGACCCCCAGGAACCAGCTCTGGCTTCCCCCGGCCCCCGCATGCCCGCGCCTTCGTACATCCGCGCCTTCGCACGTCCGCGCCTTCGTACGCCCATGCATCGTGACGCTGTGCGTTCGAGTCGCGCCTCAGCGTGTAAACGACCAGAGCGTACTCCTGTCGTGAGGGTGATTTCAGGCGGTTGCTGAATATGACACAGCGATGATCCGGTCGGACTAAGCTCGCCCGCAGCGCACCGAGTTGAGGTGTATTCGTGCGCTTGTTCCAAAAATTACCGAAGATCCAGTTTGATTCGCGGATGAACCCCCAGCTAGTCCCAGAAGTCCCAGCAAGTCCCCCGACCTCCAGTCGATTTGTCGTTAGAGGGCATACATGGTGAGTGTTCAATCGCCTCCCGGTGGCCGTGACCTCCCCCACGGGCGCGTACTACTGCTGCCGGCGATACTGATGGCCGCGGCGACCGGCACCACCGTCGCCCTGGTGACAGGGCCGGTCCGGCTCGCCGTCGGCTTGTCCGGAGCCGTCGCGACACTGCTGCTGATCGCGGTCGCGGTCGCGGCCGTGCGCGCCACCCGCCGCTCCGTGCGCGAACTGCGCGCCGAACAGGAACGGCGGACCCTCTCCCTGGAGCAGCGGATCGCCGCCCACGACCAGGAGTTCACCAGGCTGGGCAAGGAGATCCTGCCCGCCGTGCTGTACCGGCTGCGCGGTGGAGAATCCCCCTCGGAGGTGATTCGCCACGTCATCGACGGTGACGCGGAGTGGCGGGAACTCCCCAAGTCGCAGCGCGACTTGCTGCGCGCGGTGCTCGACATCGTGGACCGCGAGGAAGCGATGCGCGACTCCTCGCAGCGTTCCTTCGTCAACATCGCCCGCCGCGTCCAGGCGATCGTCCACCAGCAGAACAAGGAACTCCGAGAGATGGAGGAGGACCACGGGCGCAACCCCGAGGTCTTCGACGACCTGCTGCGCATCGACCACGGCACCGCGCTGATCGGCCGCCTCGCCGACTCCATCGCCGTCCTCGGCGGCAGCCGCCCGGGCCGTGTCTGGCCCAAGCCGGTCCCGCTGTACAGCTGTCTGCGCGGCGCGATGTCCCGCATCCTGGAGTACCGCCGCATCGAACTGCACTCCATCGCCAAGGTCAACGTCAACGGCGTCTCCGTCGAACCCGTCATCCACGCCTGCGCCGAACTCCTCGACAACGCGACCCGCTATTCCCCGCCGCACACCAAGGTGCACGTCACCGCCGTCGAGGTGCAGACCGGCGTCGCCATCGAGATCGAGGACGGCGGCATCAGCCTCAGCGAGGAGGCGCGGGCCAAGGTCGAGGACATGCTGGCGAAGGCGCAGCAGGGCATGGACATGTACGACCTGGGCGGCAGCCCGCGTCTCGGTCTCGCCGTCGTGGGTCGGCTGTCGACGATGTACAAGATGCAGGTCTCGCTGCGGCCGTCCGCCTACGGCGGCGTCCGAGCAGTAGTCGTCGTACCTCGCGACATGCTCACCGAGGAGGCCGCCCCGGGTCTCGCCCACGGCATCGGTATCGGCGCTGTACCCACCATGGACACCGGCGGTGTCGAAGGTCCCAACCGCAAGCCGAAGCGTCGTCGTCCGACCACCGGTCCGCGGATCCCGAGCTCCGCGGAGGAGATGGGACCGGGCGTGGAGGACGACGTGCCCGTCGTCACCGAGTGGACCACCAACGGCCTGCCGCAGCGCCGCAGCCGGAACAAGATCCCGCTCAGCCAGCGCTACGCCGAGGCCGCCGCCGCGGAAGCCGCGGCAGAGGCGGCGATGGCCGCCGCCCCGGTGTGGCAGCCGGAGCCGGAGCCGAAGAAGGAGCTGCCCCCGCCGGGTATGTGGGTGGAGGCGTTCATGGCCGGGCTCAAGGGCGACCCCGACCCGAACGCATTCAGGAACCCGGACGACTCGACCACGTCCACCGCTCTCACCGCGAACACCGAGCCGGCCCGTACGGAGGCCGACGACGAGGGGGACCTCAAGTGATCCAGCAACGAGCCAACTTCGACTGGATGCTGAAGGATCTGGCCGACGGAGTACCCGGCATCCAGCAGATCGTCGTGCTGTCCGCCGACGGCCTGCGGATCGCCCGCCACGGAGGAGACCCGGACGCCGCCGACAGGGTCGCGGCCGCCTGCGCGGGACTGCAGAGCCTCGCCGGGGCCGTTGCGGGGGAGATCCCGCAGAGCGACGGTCACATGCGGATGGTCATCATCGAGATCAACGGCGGCTACTTCTATCTGATGGCCGCCGGTTCCAACGCCTACCTCGCGGTGCTCGCCAATGAGATCGCGGAGCCCGGCCTGATGAGCAACCGCATGCGGGACCTCGTGGACCGGATCGGCGCCCATCTGACCACTCCGCCCCGTCGGAACGGGCAGACCGTATGACGCCTCCGCAGCGCCAGCGGCGCCAACCCGAACATGAGCCGTCTCGCCCGTTTCACGAGGACGAGCTTCCGAGCACGACGGGGGAGCGCCCCCCCGAGCGCCTCTACATCCTCACGGGAGAGGACGGTGAACGCGCCCCGATCGACCTCGTCACGTTGATCGTCGCGCGCGCCGATCCACCGCCGTCTGCCGCTCCGGAGCAGTCGGCGCTGATCCGGATCTGCCAGGCACCCCTGTCCGTGGCCGAGATCTCGGCCTATCTCAACCTGCCGATCAGCGTGGTGACCGTCCTGCTCACCGAGCTGTTGACGGCCGAACTGGTTCAGGCGCGCGCACCCGTCGTTCGACAGGCGCGGGCCGACCGTTCCCTCCTCGAAGCGGTGATGCATGGACTTCAAAAGCTCTGACACCATCACGGGTCCACGGACCGAGGACCACCTGCCGCACACCGCGCAAGCCGCGGCGAAGATCGTGATCGTGGGCGGTTTTGGGGTCGGCAAGACGACCATGGTGGGCTCCGTCAGCGAGATCAGGCCGCTGACGACCGAGGAGACCATGACCCAGGCCGGCATCGGAGTCGACGACAACTTCGGCTCCAAGTCCAAGACCGCCACCACCGTGGCCATGGACTTCGGGCGCATCAGCATCACGGACCAGCTGGTGCTCTACCTGTTCGGCACCCCCGGCCAGGAGCGCTTCTGGTTCCTGTGGAACGGTCTGTTCGAGGGCGCCCTCGGCGCCGTCGTCCTCGTGGACACCCGCAGGCTGGAGGTCAGCTTCGACGTCATGGGCCGTCTGGAGGAGCGCAATGTGCCCTTCGTGGTCGCCGTCAACGACTTCCCGGACGCCCCCCGTTACGCGATCGAGGAACTGCGCCAGGCGCTCGACCTGGCCGAGGAGATCCCGATCATCAGGTGTGACGCGCGCCGCCGCGCGTCCAGCCGGGACGTCCTGATGACCCTCATGCGTTTCCTGCACTCCCTGGCGATGTCGGGAGCGTCGGCCTGAGCCGGGCACCCCTCCAAGTCGTCGTACCACGGCTGCTCTGAGCCGCCCGCCGCACCTGTCCCGACCGGGAGCCGTGTCGTCCCGCACGGTGTCCCCTCTCGGTCTCATCGCCCTCCATGCCGGATCCGTTTCCGTTCGAAAGCGATCGTTGTGACGCCTGAATCCCACTCTCTGACCGACACGGACGACCTCTCGGCCGCGCCGCCCCCACGCTGCCCCGCGCACGACCTCGGCCCCGGTGGCCTGCGCCGGCTCTACGGCCCCGGAGCGGAAGACCTGGGAGCCGTGTACGAGAAGCTCCGCGCCGAACACGGCCCGGTGGCGCCCGCTCTTCTCCACGGGGACCTACCGATCTGGGTGGTGCTCGGCCACAGCGAGAACATGCACCTGGTGAGCACCCCCTCCCACTTCTGCCGCGACACCCGCCTGTGGACCCCTATGCAGGACGGCACGGCCAAGCCGGACAACCCGCTCATGCCCCACCTCGCCTGGCAGCCCGTGTGCTCGCACGCCGAAGGCGACGAGCACCTGCGGCTTCGCGGCGCGGTCAGCGGCGCCATGTCGACCATCGACTACCGGGCGATCCGCCGCCACATCAACCGTGCGACCCAGCACCTGGTCAACAAGTTCTGCGAAGAAGGCAGAGCCGACCTGGTCAGCCAGTTCGCGGAGCGCCTGCCCATGGTGGTCATGTGCGAGATCTTCGGCATGCCCGAGGAGTACAACGACCGGCTCGTGGAGGCCGCCCGGGACCTGCCGAAGGGTACCGAGACAGCCCTCGCCAGCAACGCGTACATCATGGACGTCCTGATGCGGCTCACCGCCCGACGTCGGGCCGAGCCCAAGGACGACTTCACCAGCCACCTCATCAGCCATCCGGCGCGGCTCACCGACGAGGAGGTCGCCCAGCACCTGCGGCTCGTCCTGATCGTCGCCTCCGAGAGCTGCGCCAACCTGCTCGCCAACGTGCTGCGCGTCGTGCTCACCGACCCCGGCTTCCGGGCCCAGCTCAACGGCGGCCAAATGACCGTGCCCGAGGCGGTGGAACAGACCCTGTGGGACGAACCGCCCTTCAGTACCGTCATCGCCTACTTCGCCAAGCAGGACACCGAGCTGGCCGGCCAGCGCATCCGCCAAGGCGACGGCCTGCTCCTCGGGATCGCCCCCGGCAACGTCGATCCGCGGGTGCGCCCCGACCTCAAGGCCAACATGCAGGGCAACCGCTCCCATCTCGCCTTCAGCGGCGGCCCTCACGAATGCCCCGGCCAGGACATCGGCCGCGCCATCGCCGACGTCGGTGTGGACGCGCTGCTGAACCGGGTGCCGGACATCCAGCTGTCCTGCGACGAGCACGAACTGCGCTGGCGGGAGACCATCTCGAACCGGCATCTGGTCGAACTGCCGGTGAAGTTCGAGCCGGGACCCCAGCAGGAGGTCGTTCTCAGCTCCCAAGCCGAGTCGGTCCCGTCCCAGCGCACCGGATCCAGGACCGCCGCCGAGCAGCCTCGGCCCATGGCTCCGGAGCCCGTCGACACACCCGGCACACCCCTGTCGACGCCAGCATCGGAACAGGCCGGCCGTAAGGGTGTGTTGCACCGTTTCCTACGCTGGCTCGGAGGCAAGTGAGGCGCCCCTCGGGCGCCACGGTCGTTACTCCTCGGCCTTTTCGTTCGAGGACCAGGCTCCCAGCTCACGGCTGCTGACGAACCGGTGCTCGCGTCCGGTGACCGGGTCGGTGAACTCCAGCTCTCGCGCCAGCAGTTGCAGAGGATGCCGGAAATCACCGACCGCCACGGGCTCGGTCACCACGGGATAGAGGGGGTCGCCGAGGATAGGCAGCCCCAATGCGCTCATGTGAACGCGCAGTTGATGCGTCTGCCCGGTACGCGGCAGCAGCCGGTACCGGGCCACGCCCTTCCGCTCCGCCAGCAACTCGATCCGGGTCTCGGCGTTGGGTTCGCCGTCGACCTCCTGAGCTGCCATGTGGCCGCGCGACTTCACGATCCGGCTCCGCACGGTGCGTGGCAGATCCACCGTCGTGTCGTACGGAGCCACCGCCTCGTACACCTTCTGCACCCGCCGGTCGCGGAACAGCGACTGGTACGCGCCGCGCTCCTCGGGGCGCACCGTGAACAGGACCAGCCCCGCCGTCAGCCGGTCCAGGCGGTGGGCCGCACTCAGTGCCGGTATTCCCAGCTGCCGTCTGAGTCGCGCCAGGGCCGTCTCGGCGACATGGCTGCCGCGCGGCGTGGTGGCCAGGAAATGAGGTTTGTCGGCCACCACCACGTGCTCGTCCCGGTACACGACGTCGACCGGGAACGGCACCCGCTCCTCGTCCGGCAGCTCCCGATGGAACCAGACGAACATCCCGGGCACGTACGCCGTGTCCGGCGGCACCGGGCGCCCGTCGGCGTCCACGATCAGACCCGCGTCGAGCATCCCGTCGATCACGCCGGCCCCGGCCGCGAGCCGCTCCACGAGATGGTCGCGCACCGTTGCCCATGCGTCCCCAGCCGGAAGCCGGAGCCGTACCGGATCCACTCCTTCGCGCTGGGGCAGGGGAGAGGGCGGTGGCGGGGTGCGGCGTCTCATCGGGATCAAGCCTACGACCTCGCTCCGAGACGCCGCCGCGCACGCCGGACCCCGTCAGGGAATCACTTCCGCTCCGTTCCGCCCGGCGAACAGCGAGCTGCCGCTCCGTACGGCAGACGCACAGGCGAGAGCGAGTCGCTGGAGCTCCGCCACGTCGAAATGCGCGTCCCAGCGGCCGTGCAGCCAGCCGCGGACGATGGTCGAGCTGTCGGCGTAGAGCCTGTCCAGTTCGGGGCCGACGTCGACCTGACCGGCCTGCTCCACGCAGGTGCATTCGGCCCGCGAGAAGTAGTCGGCCAGCCGGGGCGCGTACGTCCACTCCACGCTCGGGCGAAGCTTCTTGCTCACCGTGGTCCGGGTGCCGTCGTGCATGCGTTCTCGGCCCCCGCGTGCGTAGAGGCAGGTACCCACAACGAAGCCGGCGACGACGCGCTGCCACTGCTCGCCCCCGACGGCGCAGGTGTGGCTCAGACAGACCTCCAGGATGTCCCAGAGCTGCTCCCGTTCCGACAACCGCAGCCCGAGGTTGTTGCGGTTGCCGTTGTCGGTGTCGCGCCCCTGATCGATCAGGTCGTGGGCCAGAACGGCCACCATCGTGGTCTCATCGGCGATCTCCCGGTATCGGCCCGAGAGGTCGTCCTGGACGGTGTAGATGTGCACGCCTATGTCAGCGCCCCTGATACGGATGTACTCCTCGGTCGTGAAGAGATAGGGCAGTTGGAGGATCCCGGTCAGGTTGTCGAGGAACTGGACCGACCCGCACTCCGCCTGGGCGGCGACCACGAGTTCGCCCTCTTCCCCATGCGCCTGGACACATTCCCGGGATGCGGCTATCGCCTCCCGGGCGAGGCGCCCGATCTCCCGTTCGTGCGGCACCGTTCCCGCGTAGTATTCGCTGACCCCCGCCAGGACGCCCCACAGGAAAGTGGTCCTGGCCTCGAGAGTGCTGCTCGACTCGGGGGCGGTGCACAGCGCGGTGAAGAGACCGGACATCTCCATGGCGAACGAGTAGGAGGGCGTGCCGCCCACAGCCCTTCGGCACCACTCCTGGGCCCGGTCGACCAGCAGTTCCTCCCGTACCCCGACCGCCGGCGGCCCCGACGGTGTCCGCATCAGCCGGTCACAGGCGGCGGCCAGAAGCCCTCCTGTGTCCCTGCCGAGCAGAGCCTGCCAGTTCGCCTGCCATTGCTCACGACGTAGCAGGGCGCGTACCGCCCAAAGATCGGGGGACCGAACCGCGTCCAAGGTCGTGCTGGGCGCCCGCAACGCGGAGCGACTGGCATTGGCGGCCCTGGCCTCGATCGCATGGCAGAGCATTTGGGACAGGGCGACGGCATCGGGGTCGGACAGGAGCCACGTGACCGAGTTGCGCCACTCCGCGAACTCGTAGATCGGCGCAGCCCGGCGAGGAAGCCCGTGGCTCACCGTGGTCATCAGACTCGGCAGCTCAACCACTGGCTGCTCCCTCCTCATGTGGTCTGCCTCCTCTTGCGCCCTCCCGCGACCGGCAGCCCATGG
>NZ_LIQX01000479.1 GCF_001418475.1 Streptomyces ossamyceticus
CCCGCACCCGCCAACGAACCCCTCGGCCCCGAATTACTACGCGCCCCTCCCCACGCGCTCCACCAACAGCCACCCCGCGAGGGTCATCCCCACCGCCACCGGGGCCGTCACCTGGACCGCGATCAGCAGGGCCGTCCGTCCCTCGAAGAGTCCGCCGAAGCCGACCATGGACAGCCCGAGGACGCCGAACAGGCAGAGGGTCACGCCGAGAGCCGCGGCGATCCCCGCGTACCCGGCGCGCGACGCCGGCCCGCCGGGGCGCCCCTGCCCGCCGCGGGCCGCGGGCCGTTCGAAGCCGCGGAACGCGGCCACGAGCACGGCGGTCACGACGGCCGCCGCGGCGAGCCGCAGGGGCAGCTGGGCCCACCAGGCACCGGTCGCCGGGGCCGGCACAGACGTGTCGAGGGCGAGGAGCACCCCGTACACGCCGAGCATCGCGGTCAGGTGCCACAGGAACGCCGTCATCGAGATGCCGTTGGCCGCGACGACCGCCCGCCACACCTTCGGCCGCTCCAGCCATCGCGTGACCGGCCCGCGCACCCACTCCACCGCGCCGACCAGCCACACTCCGTGGCACAGCAGCGCGAAGGTCGGCGGCGCCATGTTCGACACCTTCTCGCCGGGCATCCCGACCATGGACAGCGGATACGGCCCGTACGCCACCAGCAGCGCGGCCCCCGCGAGGCCCGCCCCGGCGAGCAGGTACGGCCGCGTCAGCATGCCGTCGGCGCGCAGGAATCCGAGCTGGTGGACGGCGAGCCAGACGAAGGCGAAGTTCAGGAACTCGACGTACGGCACACCGAGCGCGAAGCGCAGCACGTCCACGGCGGCGGCCGCCGCGACCAGCCCGCCGAACGCGCCCCAGCCGTACTTCTCGTGCAGCCTCAGCAGCGGCGGGGTGAACGCCACCATCGCCAGGTAGATCCCGATGAACCACAGCGGCTGCGCCACCAGCCGCAGGGCCACGTCGAGCAGCCCGCCGCCCTGTCCGCCGAGGTGCAGGAGGACGGCGGCGGCGCCCCACACCCCGATGAACACCATGGTGGGCCGCAGCAGCCGCTGGAGGCGGGCGCGGAGGAAGGCCGGGTAGACGGAGGCGGCTTCGGGATCCTTGCGGCGCAGGGAACGGTAGGAGAGGGCGTGGGAGAAGCCGCCGACGAAGAAGAACACCGGCATGATCTGCAACGCCCAGGTGAGGATCTGCAGCCGCGGCTCGACGGCGAGGAGGTTGCCTACCTCCACGCGGCCGTCGCCGCCCGTCGTCACGGCCGCCATCAGCCAGTGGCCGAGGACGACCGTGCCGAGCGAGGCGACCCGCAGCAGGTCGACGTACCGGTCACGGCTGGACGGGGTGGCGGCGGCGAGTGCGCTCGCGCTGACGCTGGCAGTCATGGGAGTACGGTCGCGCGGCGCCCCGGGCGGCGGGCAGCGCTCAGGTACTCAAGTCGGCTCTGAGTACGTGCGGTTGGGCCCCCTCAGGAGCCCGCGCGCTACGGGAGGATCGTCGCGCCCGGCGCCGGGGAGGCGGCCACGCGGGCCGCCTTGCACACACCGGCGGCGCGGAGCCCTTCGGCGACGGTGTGTGCCGAGGCGGCGTCACGGGCGAGGAAGGCCGTGGTCGGCCCGGAGCCGGAGACGAGCGCGGCGAGCGCGCCGGCCACCCGGCCCGCGGCGAGGGTGTCGGACAGCTTCGGGAAAAGGGACAGCGCGGCGGGCTGGAGGTCGTTGGAGCCGGGCAGGAACGCCGCGAGGGCGTCGACGTCGCCCTTGGCGAGCGCGTCGAGCAGCGTCTGGGAGGCGACGGGCTCGGGCACCTCGTCGCTCTCGTGGAGCCGGTCGAACTCCCCGTACACGGCCGGGGTGGAGAGGCCGCCGTCCGCGACCGCGAACACCCAGTGGAAGGCGCCGCCCACCTCCAGCGGCCTCAGCCGCTCGCCGCGTCCGGTGCCGAGCGCCGCCCCGCCCACCAGGCTGAACGGCACATCGCTGCCCAACTCGGCGCAGATGTCGAGGAGTTCGGCGCGGGAGGCGCCGGTCCCCCACAGCGCGTCGCACGCGACCAGCGCGCCCGCGGCGTCCGCGCTGCCGCCCGCCATGCCGCCCGCGACGGGGATGTCCTTGGCGATGTGCAGCCGTACGGCCGGGTCGATCCCGTGGCGTGCGGCGAGGGCGAGCGCGGCCCGTGCGGCGAGGTTGGTGCGGTCCAGCGGGACCTGGTCGGCGCCGGGGCCCTCGCAGGTGACGGTCAGTTCGTCGGCGGGGGTGGCGGTGACCTCGTCGTACAGCCCGACGGCGAGGAAGACGTTGGCCAGGTCGTGGAACCCGTCGGGGCGGGCGCCGCCGACCGCGAGCTGGACGTTGACCTTGGCGGGCACGCGGACGGTGACGCTCACGACGGACGGGACTCCTCGGTGTGCTGGGCGTGCTGGGCGGTGTCGACGGCGTCGGCGTCGGCGCGGTTCTCGGCGATCGCGGCGAACTCCTCGACGGTCAGGGCCTCGCCGCGCGCCTGCGGGGAGACACCGGCGGCGACGAGCGCGGCCTCGGCGGCGGCTGCCGCGGCGCCGGGATCCCGGTGCGTGGTGCCGGGGCCGTCCGTCCGCTCGCCCGTACCTTCAGAAGCCATGCATCGACCTTAGCTGCCCGCCGTCGGCGGGGGAGGAGATCACCGGCCGTACCGTGGAGACATGCGCAGCGGTGATGGCGGCGGTGGCGGTTGCGGTGGCCGGGATGTTGGCGGCGACGGTGGCCGGGGTGGTGGCGGCGTGGGCGGAGGGCACTGCGGCTTCGGCGGTGGGAGCGGGCTGGACGCGCTCGATGCCCGGATCACCGGATGCCGGGCCTGTCCCCGGCTGGTCGCCTGGCGGGAAGAGGTGGCGCGGACCAAGCGGGCCGCGTTCGCCGATCAGGAGTACTGGGGTCGTCCGGTGCCCGGTTTCGGACCGTCCGACGCGGCGCTGCTGATCGTCGGGCTGGCCCCCGCCGCGCACGGCGCGAACCGTACCGGGCGGATGTTCACCGGCGACCGCTCGGGCGACGTGCTGTACGCGGCGCTGCACGACGTGGGCCTCGCCTCGCGTGGCACCGCGGTCGGCGTCGACGACGGCCTGGAACTCCACGGAGTGCGGATCACCTCACCCGTGCATTGCGCGCCGCCCGCCAACAAGCCGACCCCCGAGGAACGGGACACGTGCCGACCGTGGCTGGTCAGCGAGCTTGAGCTGCTGCGGCCCTCGCTGCGGGCCGTGCTCGTCCTCGGTGCGTTCGGCTGGCAGGCCGCGCTGCCCGCGCTCGCCGAGGCGGGCTGGCAGGTACCCCGGCCCCGACCGGTCTTCGGCCACGACACCCACGTACCGCTCGACGGACTCGATCTCTTCGGCTGCTTCCACGTCAGCCAGCGCAACACGTTCACCGGCCGGCTGACCCCGGACATGCTCCGGGACGTCCTGCGCACGGCTGCCGGAGCGGCCGGGCTGAGCGTCACCTCGTAGGGGCGCGAGCGGTCCACCGGGCTTGACCGGGCCCCGCCCCGGGGCGGCGGAAAAGCGGCTGCCGACGGTGTCGTACGCCGTCTAGAGTCGCGCAATGCCTCTCTATCCCGAGATCGAACCGTACGGCCGCGGCATGCTCGACGTCGGCGACGGCAACCACGTGTACTGGGAGGTCTGCGGGAACCCGCGGGGCAAGCCCGCGCTGGTGCTGCACGGCGGGCCCGGCTCCCAGGCGGGCCCCTGGTTCCGGCGCCTGTTCGACCCCGACGCGTACCGGATCGTGCTGCTGGACCAGCGCGGCTGCGGGCGTTCGACGCCACTGGCGAGCGCGTACGAGACGGACATGAGCGTCAACACGACGCCGCGTCTCCTCGCCGATCTGGAACTGCTGCGACGGCACCTCGGGATCGAGCGCTGGCTGGTGTGGGGGGTGTCGTGGGGGTCGGTGCTCGGGCTGCGGTACGCGCAGACGCATCCGGGTGCCGTGTCCGAGCTGGTGCTGACGGGGGTCACGTCAGGTTCCGACGCCGAGGTCGCCCTGCTGACCCGGGGGCTCGGCCAGTTCTTCCCGGAGGCGTTCGAGCGGTTCCTCGCCGAGCTTCCCGAGGGCGAGCGGGACGGCAACCTCGCCGCCGCCTACAACCGGCTGCTCGAATCGCCCGACGCGGGGGTACGGGCCCGGGCGGCGAGGGCCTGGACCGACTGGGAGACGGCCATCGCGGCACAGCCACCCCGCTC
>NZ_LIQX01000048.1 GCF_001418475.1 Streptomyces ossamyceticus
GGAGGAACGCGGCCGTGGCCGGCTCGCCGCGCTGGTGGCGCTGCTGGCCCTGCTGCTGCCCTCGGCCCGCAGCACCCCGGAGACCACCACCGACACCGCCCGCACCGTCCTGAGCCAGGGACCGCGCCGCGACTGGGCCCGCTCGTGGCGCCCCGGCCGGCCGGGGCTCGCGGTGTCCGGCGCCGCGCTGCTCCTGGGCGCGTTCCTCACCTACGGCGTGCAGCACACACCGGTGACTCCGCAGGAGGCGGCGCAGGCCCTGGCCACCACCAGCATCGACCCCGGTGCCGAGGCGTCGGGGACCGCCGATCCGACCGGGACGCCCTCGTCCTCGGCCTCGGCGTCGACGACCCCCGGCGAGTCCACCAGCCCGTCGGCCTCGGCCTCGGCGTCGGAGAGCACCGACACGGGGGATCCGTCCCCGTCCGACACCACCGCTCCGCCGACGACGGAGTCGACACCGCCGACGGAGACGACCACCGAGGCCACTCCGACGAGCGCGTCGCCCAGCGCCCCGAGCGCGCCCGCCGTCAAGGACATCACGGTGACGGGTTTCCGGCAGACGGGCCTGACGACCGCCACCGCGACGATCCAGATCACCACGGACGGCACCGGGCCGTTCTCCCTGACCGTCTCGTGGCTGTCGGGCGAGATCCGGCAGTTCGCCCCGGACGGCGCCGCCCAGACGTTCCAGCGCAGCGGAGCCGGCACGTACACCCTCACCGTCGTCCACACCTTCCAGGGCAAGGGCTGCTACTGGGCGGTGCGGGCCACGACCACTCCGGCCTCCGCCGACGGCGGTGCCTCGCAGCAACTCCTGACCAGGCAGTGTGAGATCAGATGACCGCACCGTACGACCGCGACCCCGCGTCCGCCGAGGCCCAGGACGGCGAGCACACCCAGGTGCTCGACACCGCCGGCCGCCCCGCCCCGCACGACGCGTCCGGCTACGACGACCCCGACTACAGCGCCACCGTCCTCGGCAGCCAGTGGATCCAGCGACCCGACCCGGACACGACGCTGATCGAGCCCGAGACGACGCCGGTCGAGCCGGACACCACCCGTCCGGAACCGCGGGAACCGCGGGACGCCACCCCTGCCGGGGCGGCCCTCGTCGCCTTCGGCCCGGACGGCACCTTCGTCGAGCCCGACAGCACGCGACCCGAGCCGGACGTGACACCAGCCGAACCGGACGTGACCCTCGTCAAGCCGGACACGACCCTCCTGAGGCCGGACACCACGCTGGTCGGCCCGTCCGGCGGGGAGGCGCCGCTGCCGCAGCCGGACCGCACCGACGGCACCGTGCTCCGTTTCGGCCCCGGTGTGACGGCCACCGTCGCGCAGCGCACCCACCGGACGCTGCCCACGCTGCCGCCGCTCCCCGCGCCCCCGCGCCGACGCCGTCTGCGCCGCCACGCGCTGCCCGCGTTCGTGCTGCTCTGCGTCATCGCCTTCCTCGCCTGGCAGCGTCTCGGCCCCTCCGTCGAGGTGCGCACGGTGGCGGTCAAGGCCCGGCCGGCGGTGCTGGGCTGCGACAAGACGGTGGACATCGTCGGCCTGGTCACCACCGACGGCCGCCCCGGCACCCTCACCTACCGCTGGACCCGGAGCGACGGCACCGAGTCGGGCGTCCTGCGTGAGGTGATGGTCCGGGGCCAGACCAGGGCCCGGCTCCACCTCCTGTGGACCTTCGAGGGAAAGGGCCGCCAGACGGCCCGGGTCGACCTCCACGTCCTCACCCCCACCGACCACAGGGCCACGAAGCGCTTCACGTACGCCTGCCCGTGACCGCGCGGACCCACAAAAACTGACGGTGCATCAGAAAACCTCTTCCCTCGTCCGGAGGACTGCGGCATCCTGCGCACCATGCAGACGGAGCTGAGCAGAAAACTCGGAGTCGAGTACGCCGTCTTCGGCTTCACGCCGTTCCCCGCCGTCGCCGCCGCCATCAGCAGGGCCGGCGGTTTCGGCGTGCTCGGCGCGGTCCGCTACACGGCCCCCGACGACCTCAAGCGCGACCTCGACTGGATCGAGGCCCACGTCGACGGCAAGCCGTACGGGCTGGACGTCGTCATGCCGGCCAAGAAGGTGGAGGGTGTCACCGAGGCGGACGTCGAGGCGATGATCCCCGAAGGGCACCGCCAGTTCGTCAAGGACACCCTCGCCCAGTACGGCGTCCCGGAACTCGCCGAGGGCGAGGCCTCCGGCTGGCGCATCACCGGCTGGATGGAACAGGTCGCCCGCACCCAGTTGGACGTCGCCTTCGACTACCCGATCCGACTGCTCGCCAACGCCCTCGGCTCCCCGCCCGCCGACGTCATCGACCGCGCCCACGAGCGGGACGTCCTGGTCGCCGCGCTCGCCGGCAGCGCCCGCCACGCCCGCAAGCACGCCGACGCCGGGATCGACATCGTCGTCGCCCAGGGCTACGAGGCCGGCGGCCACACCGGTGAGATCGCCTCCATGGTGCTCACCCCCGAAGTCGTGGACGCCGTCGCCCCGCTGCCCGTGCTCGCGGCCGGCGGCATCGGCAGCGGGCAGCAGATCGCCGCCGCGTTCGCGCTCGGCGCGCAGGGCGTGTGGCTGGGATCGTTGTGGCTCACCACCACCGAGGCCGAGCTGACGTCGCCGCGACTGATCGAGAAGCTCCTCGCCGCCGGCTCCGGCGACACCGTCCGCTCCCGCGCCCTCACCGGCAAACCCGCACGCCAGCTCCGCACCGAATGGACCGACGCCTGGGACGACCCGCAGGGCCCCGGCGCCCTCCCCATGCCCCTGCAAGGACTGCTCGTCGCCGACGCGGTCTCCCGCATCCAGAAGTACGAGGTGGAGCCGCTGCTCGGCACCCCGGTCGGCCAGATCGTCGGCCGCATGACCAGCGAACGCAGCGTCCAGGCCGTCTTCGACGACCTCACCCGTGGCTTCGAGCAGGCCGTGGACCGCGTCAACCGGATCGCCGGAAGGAGCGAGGAACAGTGAGCCGAGCCCTTCAGCAGCACGCCGCACAGGCACAGGCCCCGCAGGGGTTCTGGGCCCAGGCGACCGCCGACCCCGACCGCCCGGTGCTCGTCGCCCCCGACGGCGAGGAGTGGACCGCGGGACGCCTGCACGGCGCCGCCAACCGCCTGGTGCACGGACTGCGCGCGGCCGGCCTCGAACGCGGCGACGCCTTCGCCGTCGTCCTGCCGAACGGCGTCGAGTTCCTCACCGCCTACCTCGCCGCCAGCCAGGCCGGCTTCTACCTCGTCCCCGTCAACCACCACCTCGTGGGCCCGGAGATCGCCTGGATCGTCGCCGACTCGGGCGCCAAGGTGCTCATCGCGCACGAACGGTTCGCCGGGGCCGCGCGCCACGCCGCCGACGAGGCAGGCCTGCCCGGCAGCCACCGGTACGCGGTCGGCGAGGTCGAGGGATTCCGCCCGTACTCCGAACTCCTCGACGGGCAACCGGAGTCCCCGCCCGAGGGCCGCACCCTCGGCTGGGTGATGAACTACACCTCGGGCACCACGGGCCGCCCGCGCGGCATCCGTCGCCCCCTGCCCGGCAAGCTCCCCGAGGAGTCGTATCTCGGCGGTTTCCTCGGCATCTTCGGTATCAGGCCGTTCGACGGCAACGTCCACCTGGTGTGCTCGCCGCTCTACCACACGGCCGTCCTCCAGTTCGCGGGCGCGTCCCTGCACATCGGGCACCGGCTGGTGGTGATGGACAAGTGGACCCCCGAGGGCATGCTCCGTGCCATCGACACCCACGGCTGCACCCACACCCACATGGTCCCCACCCAGTTCCACCGGCTCCTCGCGCTCCCCGAGGAGGTGCGCGCCCGCTACGACGTGTCGTCCATGCGGCACGCCATCCACGGCGCCGCCCCCTGCCCGGACCATGTGAAGCGGGCCATGATCGAGTGGTGGGGGCACAGCGTCGAGGAGTACTACGCGGCCAGCGAGGGCGGGGGAGCGTTCGCCACCGCCGAGGACTGGCTGAAGAAGCCCGGCACCGTCGGCAAGGCCTGGCCCATCAGCGAACTCGCGATCTTCGACGACGACGGCAACCGGCTGCCGCCCGGTGAACTCGGCACCGTGTACATGAAGATGAGCACCGGCGGATTCTCGTACCACAAGGACGAGGGCAAGACGCGCAAGAACCGCATCGGTGACTTCTTCACCGTCGGCGACCTCGGTCTCCTCGACGAGGACGGCTATCTCTTCCTCCGCGACCGCAAGATCGACCTCATCATCTCCGGCGGCGTCAACATCTACCCCGCCGAGATCGAGGCCGCCCTCCTCACCCACCCCGCCGTCGCCGACGCCGCCGCCTTCGGCATCCCGCACGACGACTGGGGCGAGGAGGTGAAGGCCGTCGTCGAGCCTGCCCCCGGCTTCACCCCCGGGGCCGCGCTCGCCGAGGAGATCCTCGCCCACTGCGCCCGCGAACTCGCCGGGTACAAGCGGCCGAAGACCGTCGACTTCACCGACGCGATGCCCCGCGACCCCAACGGCAAGCTCTACAAGCGGAGGCTGCGCGAACCGTACTGGGAGGGACGGCAGCGGACCGTGTGAGCGTCACGGCTTGCGCGCCACCCCACCGAGCGCGATCGCCTCACCGGACCCGCCGGGTCCCTTCGCCGGATCGGGGCGCCAGTCGTTCAGCGGGACGACCCCCGGCTCCAGCAGCTCCAACCCGTCGAAGAACCCGGCGAGTTCCTCCGGGCCGCGCAGGAAGTACGGGACCGCGCCGCTCTCGTTGTACTGCCGGGTGGCCTCGGCGTTGGCCTGGTGCGTGTCGACACTGTCGTTGAAGGCGAACCAGCTGCCGGAGGGCAGGGCGTCCATCAGGGTGTCGACGATGGCGCGGGCCCGGTCGTAGTCCGCGATGTGCCCGGAGACCTGCATCATCGTCAGCGCGACCGGTCGGGTCAGGTCGAGCGTCCGTGCCGCCTCGCGCAGCACGGTCGCGGGATCGTGGAGGTCGGCGTCCACGTAGTCCGTCATGCCCTCGGGTGTGCTGGTGAGCAGGGCCCGTGCGTGCGTCAGGACCAGCGGGTCGTTGTCGACGTAGACGATCCGCGCCTCGGGCGCCACCCGCTGGGCGATCTGATGGGTGTTGTCCGCCGTCGGCAGCCCCGTGCCGATGTCGAGGAACTGGCGCACCCCCGCCTCACCGGCGAGGAAGCGCACCGCCCGGCCGAGGAAGGCGCGGGAGTCACGGGCGAGGTCGGTGATGCCGGGGAACACCGCGCGGAACGCGTCGCCCGCCTCATGGTCGACGGGGTAGTTGTCCTTGCCGCCGAGCCAGTAGTTCCAGATCCGGGCCGAGTGCGGCACCGTCGTGTCGATCTTGGCGAGAGCGTCGGTCTCCGGGCGTAACGAGTCCTGCGCCACCGGATCGCCTCCTACGGGGAAGGGGTTATATGCCAACGGCATGGTGCCGTCCCGCAGGGGGACGGCACCACACCTCCCCGGATCATTGGCTCACGCGCACCACCTTGAGCTTCGGCGACGACCGGATGTCCTTCTCGCAGAACCGGGATGCCACCCACTTCTCGGCGGAGAACAGCCGCGTCTGATCGCCGTAGTGCGGGGAGTTCGGGTTCGAGGACTGCCCGTAGGTCAGCAGGGTGCGGGCCACCGGGCAGCGGCTGCCGTCCCAGCCGACCGCCTGGATGTGGCTGGAACCCGACGACACCTCGGCGTACCCGCCGGCGGCGGCGTTCCACGGCGCCTCGATCTTGTTCCAGACACCCAGCGACTCCGTGCCGCCGTGCACCGGGATGCGCCGGTCCCCCCGGACGACGAACTGGTGGTCCCCGAGCCTCGCGTCGAGCGCGATGCCCGCCGTCCGAAGCTCCGTCACCGTGTCCGCGAGCGCCGTGGCGAATCCGGGCGCGGCCGTGTTCAGCGTGTGCGGCGTCCTCACCGGGTCGGCCGCCGAGAACGGCACCTTCCACAGCTGCGCGTTCGGCACGGCGCGGGTCACCTTGCGCCAGAACCGGTCGTAGAGCAGCGCGCCCCGGCTGGAGGTGTCCACGGTCCGGTCCCACGCCGCGAAGACCCGGCAGGCCTCGGACACGTCGACGGCAGTGCCGTCACTGCCCGTCGCCGTGCCGCCCGGCAGCGCGGCACACGCCCGCGCCACGTCGTCGGCGGCCAGATCGGCCGCGGGCACCCGGTTCGCGAACTGCTGCTTCTGCAGGTCCCGCACGGTCAGCCCGCCCTTGCCGGCCATCGCCGCGACGTCCTCGACCGCGCCGCGCGTACGCATCGACCGCTGGGTGCCGAGGTTGCCGAAGACCCGCTCGTAGCCGGTGAGCGGCCGGTCCGCGTTGGCCAGCCACGCGCTGTCGTTGGAGTTCTCCGCGTACGGGGCGTCCTTCAGCGTCGGCATCCTCGCCGGCCCGAAGACCCCCGGCTGGAGGGCGTCGGGATCGCTGCCGGGCGCGCAGTCGCCCCGCGCGCCGTCCAGGACGGCGACGCCCGCCGCCGGGTACGTGGCCCGTCCCAGCGGCGTGGAGCAGCGCGCCGCCAGCTCGTCGGTGATCCGGGGCAGCACCTGCGACTGAGTGAACAGGGTGTGCCCGGCGGAGTCCGCGGCCACCGTGTTCACCCACGGCAGCCCCTGGTGCCGGCCGAGGGCCTTCAGGACGTCGGCCGTTCCGCGCGCCTTGGCGAAGCCGAGGGAGGTGTCGGCGAACCGCAGGTTCGTCGTGTTCGGGTCGGCCAGCGCGTACGCCGTGCCGGCGGTCCACGGCAGCGCGAGGTCACTGCCCAGTGAGGTGACGACAGGCCCGTACCGGGTCCACCACTGGGTGCGGGTGACCGGCTTGCCGTCCTTCACGGCGACGGTGACGCTCCGCTTCGTCATCCGCTCCGCCTTGCCGTCGACCAGATACGTCGTCGGGTCGGCCGGATCCAGGGTCAGCTGGTGCAGGTTCATCGGGGTGCCGGTCGCGACCGTGTGGCTCCACGCCACCTTCGCGTTGAACCCGATCTGGGTGATCGGCGAGCCGAGCAGCGAACCGCCGGAGACGTTCAGCTCGCCGGGGATCGTCTGCTGCGCCTGCCAGAAGCGGCGGCCCCCGGCCCACGGGTAGTGCGGGTTGCCCAGCAGCAGACCGCGCCCGTTCGCCGTGGTGTCGCCGCGGAAGGCGACCGCGTTGGAGCCCATGTCGGCGTCGCCGGTGGAGAACAGCTCGCTCGCGGCCCGCGCGGCGGCCTTCGCGTCCGGTGCCGCGGTCTTCGGCGCCGCTCCGGGGGCGGGCGGCTGGGCGGTGGTGATGCCGTCCACGAACCGCCCCTCGCCGCCGAGGACGGCCAGGGCGTACGCGCGGGAGAACACGTCGAGCGTGGTCACCGGACGCACCCAGGCCGCGCCCTTGCACGCGGGGTCGGTGATCCGGTTCTTCCTCAGCCAGGCGTTGTACCCGGCCGCCCAGCCGCGCATCAGCTCCTTCACCTCGCGGCTCGGGCCGACCGGCGCGGGCCGCTCCAGCAGCCGCCGCACGGAGCCGGTGTCCCGGACGCCCCGGAAGTACAGGTCGCTCGTGAGGTTCTTCGTCGCCGAGGAGAGCGAGAAGTCGGGCGCGGTGTCCGGCCCGAAGTGGCGCGACCGCTCGCCGCGCACGGTCACGAACCCGTCGGCGAGCACGCACACCTGGTCGGCGGCCTGCGCCCAGCCGGTGCCGAAGCCGAGGTCCGCGTAGTCCTCGGCGACGATGTGCGGTATGCCGTACTCGGTGTAGCGGATCACGGCGGACAGCCCGCCGTGGGAGGGGTGGTGACCGCCGCCGCGGTCTCCGTCGGCGGCGGTGGCCGCGGGTAAGGCGGTCGTGGCGGTGAGCAGGGCGACGGCCGAGACGACGAGCTGTCTCAGACGGGTGCGCATGGGGGCCTCCCGACGTCATGGGGGAAGAAACGGTTGAGCCTGACAGGGCGTTCGTACGTAGTCCAGGTGTGCGTTGATCTTCATCTTGGTTGACTCGTGAACCAGGCACCGGAGTTGAGCCGGTTCACGCCATGCGGACCGGAATCCGGCCATGCGCGCGGCACGCTTGACCCCGCTCGCGCGGCCGAACGAGGATCACGCCGGGAACCGGTGGACGAAGGGGCGGATCATGACGGCTGGACGCAATGTGACGGTCGACGGGGTGCTGCGGCGCAGCGCCCGGCGGACCCCGGCACGTGTCGCGATCCGCTACGGCGACCGCTCCTGGACGTACGCCGAACTGGACGACGCCGTCTCCCGCGCCTCCCGCGCCCTGCGCGACACCGGACTGGGGCCGGGCGACCGGGTCGCCGCCTACGGCCACAACTCGGACGCCTATCTGATCGCGTTCCTGGCCTCCGCCCGCGCCGGCCTCGTCCATGTCCCGGTCAACCAGCACCTCACCGGCGACGACCTGGCGTACCTCCTCGACCAGTCCGGCAGCACCCTCGTCCTCACCGACCCGGACCTCGCCGGGAACCTCCCCGACGCGACCCGCACCCTCCCGCTGCGCGACGCGGACGACTCACTGCTCGCCCGGCTCGCCGCCACCGAGCCGTACGACGGCGAGGAGCCGAAGGCCGAGGACCTGGTCCAGCTGCTCTACACCTCCGGCACCACCGCCCTGCCCAAGGGCGCGATGATGACGCACCGCGCGCTCGTCCACGAGTACCTGAGCGCCATCACCGCCCTCGACCTGTCCGCCGGTGACCGGCCGGTGCACTCGCTGCCGCTGTACCACTCCGCGCAGATGCACGTCTTCCTGGTGCCGTACCTCGCCGTCGGCGCCACCAACACCATCCTCGACGCGCCCGACGGCGACCGGATCCTCGACCTCGTCGAGTCGGGCGACGCCGACAGCCTGTTCGCCCCGCCCACCGTGTGGATCGCGCTGTCGAACCGCCCCGACTTCGACACCCGCGACCTCAGCGGCCTGCGCAAGGCGTACTACGGGGCGTCGATCATGCCGGTGCCCGTCCTGGAGCGCCTCAAGGAGCGCCTGCCGAAGCTCGCCTTCCACAACTGCTTCGGCCAGAGCGAGATCGGCCCCCTCGCCATGGTCCTCGGCCCCTACGAGCACAGGGGCCGCATGGATTCCTGCGGGCGCCCCGTCATGTTCGTCGAGGCCAGGGTCGTCGACGACAAGGGCGCGGACGTGCCCGACGGCACCCCCGGTGAGATCGTCTACCAGTCCCCGCAGCTGTGCGAGGGCTACTGGGACAAGCCCGAGGAGACCGCCGCCGCGTTCCGCGACGGCTGGTTCCACTCCGGCGACCTCGCGGTCCGCGACGCCGACGGGTTCTTCACCATCGTCGACCGCGTCAAGGACGTCATCAACTCCGGCGGCGTCCTCATCGCCTCCCGCCAGGTCGAGGACGCCCTCTACACCCATGACCGGGTCGCCGAGGTGGCCGTCGTCGGACTGCCCGACGACCACTGGATCGAGGCCGTCACCGCGGTCGTCGTCCCCCGCGGCGAGGTCACGGAGGCCGAACTCGTCGCCCACGCACGGGAGAAGCTCCCCCACTTCAAGGCACCGAAGAAGGTGCTCTTCGTGGACGAACTGCCCCGCAACGCGAGCGGGAAGATCCTCAAGCGGGAACTGAGGGACCGGTACGCGCGACCCTGAGCCCCGCGCCCGAGCCGTTCCCCTCGAACCCCGTTGCGCCGCACCGCCCCCGGCCAGCAAGATCGACTCCATGCCACGCCTCACCGCACCCGACGGAACCGAACTCGCCTACCACGTGCGCGGCGAGGGCGATCCGCTGATCGTCCTCCCCGGCGGCCCCATGCGCGCCTCCGCCTACCTGGGAGACCTCGGCGGACTCGCCGCCCACCGTCGCCTGATCCTGCTGGACCTGCGCGGCACGGGCGACTCGGCGGTCCCGGCCGACCCGGCGACGTACCGGTGCGACCGGCAGGTGGACGACGTGGAGGCCCTGCGCGCGCACCTGGGCCTGGAACGCGTGGACGTCCTCGCCCACTCGGCCGGCGGCAACCTCGCCACGCTGTACGCGGCCCGCCACCCGCACCGGGTCTCCCGACTGGCCCTGATCACCGCCACCCCCTGGGCGCTGGGCCTGCCGGTGACCGTCGAGGACCGGCTCGCGGCGGCCCGCCTCCGCGAGGACGAGCCCTGGTTCGCCGACGCGTACCCGCACTTCGAGGCCGCCTGGACCGGACGCGGCCCCTTCGACGACGCGATGATGCCGTTCTTCTACGGCCGCTGGGACGCCGCCGCCGAGGCCCACATGGCCGCCGAGGTGGCGCAGACCAACGACGACGCCGCCGACGCCTACGGCTCCGCCGGCGCGTACGACCCCGAGGCCACCCGAGCCGCCCTCACCGAACTGACCGCCCCCGTCCTCCACCTGGGCGGCGCGCTCGACACCGGCCCGACCCCGCGGCTCGTCCGGCAGGCGGCCGGCCTCTTCCCCGAAGGGGAGTACTCGATCCAGCCCGGCGCCGGGCACTTCCCCTGGCTCGACGACCCCGAGTGGTTCGTACGCCGCGTCACGACCTTCCTCGGCGGTGACGAGTCGGTGGTGGAGCGGACCTGGCGCATGCTGCGGGAGGGGCACCCCGAGGCGCGCCGGGGCTGTCCCGAGGTGATCGAGGCGGCGTTCGCCGAGCCGAGGCTCCGCGGGCTGTACCCGTTCCCCAGCCACGGCGCCCTGTTCTTCCACCGCAACACCGACTTCCCCTGGAGCAACGACCTTCCTCACATCGCCACCGGCTTCACCGGCTATGTGGTGTACGCCGCCCGGTCCGCCGAGATCCTCGGTGAGACGGCCACCCCGGAGGAGGCCGCCGCGGTCGTCGTCGCCCATCTGCCGGACGACTGCGGACCCGCCGTCGAAGGGCCGTGGCCGGAGTCGGCCCCCGGCCCTTCGATCTAGGTGTGCTGATCGGACAGGTTGGTGACGCGGCTGGCTGGTGTGTGGCCGCTGAGGCCGGTGTGGGGTCGGTGGTAGTTGTACCGGTCCAGCCAGTCGGCAAACGATGCCGGGCGTTCGGCATCTGAGGTGTAGGGCGCGAACGTGCCGCCGGACTCGTCACCCTGCCCGGCTTGACCAGCCGGTCAGGCCCCAGCCCCAGCCTCACAGGTGCCGACAGGACGGCCGCGACCGGTCCCCCGATCACGGCCGGCGGGCCGCTTGCCCACCACTCGGACACGCTCCCAGCCGCAGCCGCAGCCGCAGCCACCCCGCCCGGCGGGGCCCAAGCTGCTCACCCGTCCGCCGACACCGCCACCGACCGGGCCCACCGGTAGTCCGCCTTGCCGCTGGGGGAGCGCTGGATGGCGTCGGTGACGACGAGCTGGCGGGGGATCTTGTACCCGGCGAGGCGGGTGCGGCAGTGGGTCTGGATGTCCTCCAGGGTCGGGCGGGCCGCGCCCTCGCGGAGCTGGACCACGGCCGCCACATGGTTGCCCCAGCGGGCGTCCGGCACCCCGGCGACCAGCGCGTCGTACACATCGGGGTGGGCCTTGAGCGCCTGCTCGACCTCCTCCGGGTACACCTTCTCGCCGCCGGTGTTGATGCACTGCGAACCCCGGCCGAGGACGGTGACCACGCCCTCCTCGTCGACGGTCGCCATGTCACCGAGGAGCACCCAGCGCTCGCCGTCCTTCTCGAAGAAGGTCTCGGCGGTTTTCCTCGGGTCGTTGTAGTAGCCGAGGGGCACATGGCCGCGCTGGGCGACCCGGCCCGGCACGCCGGCCGGGACGGGCTCGTACGTCGCCGGGTCCACCACCCGGGTACGGGCGTGGACGCGGATCCTGAAGCCGTCGCCCGCCCCCGAGTCGTCGGTCGCCGTGCCGTTGAAGCCGGACTCCGACGAGCCGAAGTTGTTGAGCAGCATCACGTTCGGCACCAGGGCCTGGAACTGTCGGCGCACCGTCTCCGACATGATCGCGCCGGATGACGACACGCTGAACAGCGACGAGCAGTCCGTGCCCTTCATCGGGCCGTTCAGCGCGTCGATCAGTGGACGCAGCATCGCGTCGCCCACCAGCGACACACTGGTGACCCGCTCCCGCTCGATCGTCCGCAGTACCTCCTCGGGCGCGAACTTGCGGTGGATGACGACGCGTTGGCCGAAGTTGAAGCCGATGAACGCCGTCAGGGTCGACGTGCCGTGCATCAGGGGCGCGGTGGGGAAGAAGGTGATCCCGTCACCGCCCGCCGCGACTCGCTCGGCCAGCTCCTGCGGTGCCTTCACCGGCTCCCCGGTCGGTGCCCCGCCGCCCAAACCGGAAAAGAACAGGTCCTCCTGACGCCACATCACACCTTTGGGCATGCCCGTCGTGCCGCCGGTGTAGATGATGAACAGATCGTCGCCCGAGCGGGCCGGGAAACCACGCCCGGCGGACCCGGAGGCCTCCGCGTCGGCGAAGTCGGTCGCGGGCAGGTCGGGCGCGTCCGGCGCGGGGGTCCCCACCCGCACCAGATGCCGCAGTTTCTCCGTCCGCGGCACGGCCTTCGCCACGCGCCCGCCGAACTCCGCGTCGAACACCAGGCCTGTCAGATCCGCGTCGCGGTAGAGGTAGACCAACTCCTCCTCGACGTAGCGGTAGTTGACGTTGACCGGTACGAGCCGCGCCTTGAGGCAGCCCAGCGCGGTCTGGAGGTACTCGACGCCGTTGTACAGATGCAGACCCACGTGCTCACCGGGCCGCAGCCCGCTGTCCAGCAGATGGTGGCCGATCCGGTTCGCCGCCGCGTCCAGCTCCGCGTAGGTGAGCCGCCGGTCCGCGCCCGTACCGGGGATGTCGAGATACGTGAGCGCCGCCCGGTCCGGGACGACGTCGACCACCGACTCGAACAGGTCGGCAAGGTTGTACTCCACCGTGCTCCTCCTGACCCCGGGCGCGCCTGGCGGGTGGCTGCCATCCGTCGGTTGCCGGTCATCAGAGCAAAGGGGGCCGTGACTGTGAAGGGCTCGCGCAGAAGAAATCTGACTGACTGTCAGAAAACTCTTGTACTGGCTCCGCGCCTCCTGCAACCTGTTCTCGTTCCGCAGACGGAACCTGTTCTCGCCCTGCCCCACGGGAGGAAGCGATGGGTGGCACGGAACACCTCACCGTGCGGCGTGAAGGCGCCACACTGGTGCTCACGCTCAACCGGCCCGAGGCCAAGAACGCACTCTCACTGTCGATGCTCGTCGGCCTGTACGACGGCTGGCTCGCCGCCGACGCGGACGACGAGGTCCGCTCGATCGTCCTGACCGGCTCCGGCGGCTCCTTCTGCGCCGGGATGGACCTCAAGGCGCTCGCGGGCAGAGGCATGGAGGGCGAGCAGCACCGGGAGCGGCTCAAGGCCGACCCCGACCTCCACTGGAAGGCGATGCTCCGCCATCACCGGCCCCGCAAACCCGTGATCGCCGCCGTCGAGGGCCCCTGCGTCGCGGGCGGCACCGAGATCCTCCAGGGCACGGACATCCGCGTCGCGGGGGAGTCGGCCACCTTCGGCCTCTTCGAGGTGCGGCGCGGCCTCTTCCCGATCGGCGGCTCCACGGTCCGCCTCCAGCGGCAGATCCCCCGCACCCACGCGCTGGAGATGCTGCTCACCGGCCGCCCCTACTCCGCCCACGAGGCCGCGGGCATCGGACTGATCGGGCATGTCGTGCCCGAGGGCGACGCCCTGGCGAAGGCCCTGGAGATCGCCGAGCGGATCAACGCGTGCGGCCCGCTCGCCGTGGAGGCCGTCAAGGCGTCCGTGTACGAGACGGCCGAGATGAGCGAGACGGACGGACTGGCCGCCGAGCTGAAACGGGGATGGCCGGTCTTCGACACGGACGACGCCAAGGAAGGGGCCCGCGCCTTCGCCGAGAAACGGCCCCCCGTCTACAAACGGGCGTGAGCGTCCCGCCGGGGGGCGGCTCCCGGCCGCGGACGCCCCCGGCCGCTCGGCGCCCCACGGTGCAGCCGCGTCGAATGCCCGGCCGCTCGCACCCCGCGGTGGAGCCGCCTGGAAGTTCACTCCCGCGCCCCGGACGCGTCGCCCCCTTTCCGAAGGAGTAACCCCGCCGATGTCCGCAGTCCTCAAGGCACCCCTGACCGTCGAGTTCCCCTTCACCCGATCCCTCGGACCCGTGCAGAGCGCCTTCCTCACCGGGCTGCGCGAACGCGTGATCCTCGGCGTGCGCACCGGCGACGGACGGACCCTCGTCCCACCCGTCGAGTACGACCCCGTCACGGCCGAGGAGATCCGCGACCTCGTCGAGGTCGCCCCCACCGGCACCGTCACCACCTGGGCCTGGAACCACGCCCCCCGGCGCGGCCAGCCCCTGGCCACCCCGTTCGCCTGGATCCTCGTACGGCTCGACGGCGCCGACACCGCCCTCCTGCACGCCCTCGACGCCCCCGGCCCCGACGCCGTGCACACCGGGATGCGTGTCCGGGTCCGGTGGGCCGGGGAACGCACCGGCGCCATCACCGACATCGCCTGCTTCGAGCCGTACGACGGGGAGCGCGCAGAACCGGCGGGCCACAGCGGCGAGTTCACCGACGCAGTGACCGGGATCGTCGCACCGGCCCGCCTCGACTACACCTACTCGCCCGGCCGCGCCACCACCGGATACCTGCACGCCCTCGCCGGGCGCCGCATGGTCGGCGAGCGCTGCCCGTCCTGCCGCAAGGTGTACGTGCCGCCGAGGGGTGCCTGCCCCACCTGCGGCGTGGCCACGGCCGAGCAGGTCGAGGTCGGCCCCGGCGGCACGGTCACCACGTTCTGCATCGTCAACATCAAGGCGAAGAACCTCGACATCGAAGTCCCCTACGTCTACGCCCACATCGCCCTCGACGGCGCCGACCTCGCCCTGCACGGCCGGATCGCCGGCATCCCCTACGACCAGGTGCGGATGGGGCTGCGCGTCGAACCCGTCTGGACGGAGGGGGGCCGCTACCCCGACCACTACCGGCCCACCGGCGAGCCGGACACCGCGTACGACACGTACAAGGAGCTGCTGTGAACCGGGAGATCGCCGTCGTCGCCTTCGCCCAGACCGACCACCGCCGCACCAGCGACGAGTCCTCCGAGGTGGAGATGCTCATGCCGGTGCTGCACGAGGTCCTGGCACGGACCGGGCTGAAGACCGCCGACATCGGCTTCACCTGCTCCGGGTCCAGCGACTACCTCGCCGGCCGGGCCTTCTCCTTCACCCTCGCCCTCGACGGCGTCGGCGCCTGGCCCCCGATCTCCGAGTCGCACGTGGAGATGGACGGCGCCTGGGCCCTGTACGAGGCATGGGTGAAACTCCAGACGGGCGACGCCGACACCGCCCTCGTCTACTCCTACGGCAAGTCCTCACCCGGCTCCGTACGCGACGTACTGACCCGGCAGCTCGACCCGTACTACGTGGCACCCCTGTGGCCCGACTCCGTAGCCCTCGCCGCCCTCCAGGCACAGGCGCTCATCGACACGGGCCGCGCCGACGAGCCGGCCCTCGCCGCGGTCGGCGCCCGCAGCCGCGCCGACGCCGAGACCAACCCCCACGCCCAGCTCAGGGGCTCGGTGTCGCAGGGCGAGTACCTCGTACGGCCGCTGCGCACCGGCGACTGCCCGCCCATCGGCGACGGGGCCGCCGCCGTGATCCTCGCGGCGGGGGAGCGGGCCCGGGACCTGTGCGAGCGGCCCGCGTGGATCCGGGGCATCGACCACCGCATCGAGGCCCACGGCATCGGCGTCCGCGATCTCACCGACTCGCCCTCCACCCGCCTCGCCGCCGAACGCGCCGGAGCCTTCGAACGCCCCGTGGACACCGCCGAGTTGCACGCCCCGTTCAGCTCCCAGGAGATCGTCCTGCGCGAGGCGCTGCGACTCGACGACGGTGTGCGCGTCAACCCGTCGGGCGGCGCCCTCGCCGCGAACCCGGTGATGGCCGCCGGGCTGATCCGCATCGGCGAGTCCGCCGCCCGCATCCACCGGGGCGAGTCGGACCGCGCCCTCGCCCACGCCACATCCGGGCCCTGTCTGCAACAGAACCTGGTCGCCGTACTCGAAGGGGATCCCCGATGAGCAAGGAGCCCGTGGCCGTCATAGGCGTCGGCCAGACCAAGCACGTCGCGGCCCGGCGGGACGTGTCGATCGCCGGACTCGTCCGCGAGGCCGCCCGACGCGCCCTCGACGACGCCGAGTTGACGTGGGCCGACATCGACGCCGTCGTCATCGGCAAGGCGCCCGACTTCTTCGAGGGCGTCATGATGCCCGAGCTGTACCTCGCCGACGCGCTCGGCGCGGTCGGCAAACCCATGATGCGGGTGCACACGGCGGGCTCCGTCGGCGGATCGACCGCGCTGGTCGCCGCGAGTCTGGTCGCCGCCCGTGTCCACGGCACCGTCCTCACGCTGGCGTTCGAAAAGCAGTCCGAGTCCAACGCCATGTGGGGCCTGTCCCTGCCGATCCCCTTCCAGCAGCCGCTGCTGGCCGGCGCCGGGGGCTTCTTCGCCCCGCACGTCCGCGCGTACATGCGGCGCAGCGGCGCCCCCGACACCGTCGGCTCCCTCGTCGCGTACAAGAACCGCCGCAACGCCCTGAAGAACCCCTACGCCCATCTCCACGAGCACGACATCACGCTGGAGAAGGTCCAGGCGTCCCCCATGCTGTGGGACCCGATCCGCTACTCGGAGACCTGCCCGTCCTCCGACGGGGCCTGCGCGATGGTCCTCACCGACCGGGCGGGGGCCGCCCGCGCGCCCCGGCCCGCCGCGTGGATGCACGGCGGGGCGATGCGCAGCGAGCCGACCCTGTTCGCCGGCAAGGACTGCGTGTCGCCACGCGCGGGCCGCGACTGCGCCGCCGACGTGTACCGGCAGGCGGGCATCGCCGATCCGCGCCGGGACATCGACGCGGTGGAGATGTACGTGCCGTTCTCCTGGTACGAGCCGATGTGGCTGGAGAACCTCGGCTTCGCCGCCGAGGGGGAGGGCTGGAAGCTCACCGAGTCGGGCGTCACCGAACTCGACGGCGACCTGCCCGTCGACATGTCCGGCGGGGTGCTGTCCACCAACCCCATCGGCGCCTCCGGGATGATCCGCTTCGCCGAAGCGGCGCTCCAGGTACGGGGCCTCGCCGGGGAGCACCAGGTCGACGGCGCCCGACGCGTCCTCGGGCACGCCTACGGCGGTGGTTCGCAGTTCTTCGCGATGTGGCTGGTCGGCGCCGAGCCGCCCACCTCCTGAACCTCCTCCTCACGTGGCCTGTCCGCGGCGGGGACCGATCGCTAGTCTGGCGGGCGGACGACGAACCGGGAGGAGCACGGACGTGGCCGAGAGCACCATGGAGCAGCAGCGATCGCTCGACGGCTGGCGCAAGCCGGCGGAGCTCGACCTGAGCAACGCGGACTGGCGGTCCAGCAGCCGAGGGCGGGGAGACGTCCAGATCGCCTTCGTCGAGGGCTTCATCGCCATGCGCAACAGCCGCCGCCCCGAGAGCCCTTCGCTGATCTTCACCCCCGCGGAGTGGGGTGCCTTCGTGTCGGGGGCCAGGGAGGGCGAGTTCGACCTGACCTAGAACCTCCCCGACGACGGCCGTCGGTGGGCGCCCGAACCGCTCACCGACCTGCCCGCCCCCGACCCTCGTCGGCCGGGGCGGTCGTGGTCGGGGCAGGTCACAGGCCGCCGGAGACGTTCCGCACGCGGACCCGGCCGGTCCCCACGTGATGCGTGGTGTAGCGCGGTGAGCGGGTCGGCGCCGCGTACGCGAGATGCGCGAGCCGGGACTGCTCCTGACGCATGTGCATCAGTGATTCCAGGATGTACCCGACCAGGAGGACGAGCGCCGCGATCGTCATGACCGCCGCGGCGAGGATCGCCGTGGGGATGCGCGGGACCGTGCCCGTACGGATGAAGTCGGCGATGACGGGGATGCCGAGGACGACCGAGACGAGAGCCAGCAGCGCGGCGACCGCGGTGTGGACGAGCGAGGGTCGCTCCCGCCGCGCCAGATCGAGGATGACCCGCAGGATGTGCCAGCCGTCCCGGAAGGTGCGCAGTTTGCTCTCGCTCCCGGCGGGCCTGACCCGGTAGTCCACCTCCAGCTCGGCCGTGGGAAGCCGGAGATGGAGCGCGTGGATGGTCATCTCCGTCTCGGTCTCGAACTGGCGGGCGAGCGCCGGGAAGGACTTCACGAAGCGCCGCGAGAAGACGCGGTACCCGCTCAGCATGTCCGTCACGTCGTTGCCGAACAGGGACCCCACGACGCCCGTGAGCAGTCTGTTGCCGAACGCGTGTCCTGCCCGGTAGGCGGCGCTGACCGTCTCCCGGCGTGCCCCCACCACCTGGTCGTACGGCCCCTCGAAGAGCAGGTCCACCAGGTCCCGCGCCCGGGACGCGTCATAGGTGTCGTCGCCGTCGATGATGAGCAGGGCGTCGGCGTCGACATCGGCGAATGCGCGCCGGATGACATTGCCCTTCCCCTTGCGCCGCTCCTCCCGGACGATCGCGCCCGCCTCACGGGCGACCTCCACGGTCCGGTCGGTCGAGGCGTTGTCGTACACATAGATGTCCGCCTCCGGGAGCGCGGCCCTCAGGTCGCGCACCACCTTGCCGACGGCCGCCTCCTCGTTGTGACACGGCACGACACACGCGATCGTCGGTGGCATGTCCACTCCCTGTCCGCATTGGCGACACATGAGGTGGAAATCATGCGATATGGGCGCGTCCGGGAAGCGGGGGCGCGCCGTGTCGATACTCTCCCGGGGTGTCGGTCCTCGCGTCTGTGACGCTGCGTGCGCGTGACGCCGTCAGGGGTGTCTGGCGCGAGGTCACCAAGTTCGGGGTGGTCGGGGCGCTGGCCTTCGTCGTGGACAACGGCGGCTACAACCTGCTGGTGTTCGGGCTGCCCGGCGGCCCCGAGGGCGGGGTGATGCGGGAGCTGCCCGTCCAGGCGTCCGTCCTCGCGACGGGCGCCGCCGCGCTCCTCAGCTGGGCGGGGAACCGCTACTGGACCTACCGCCACCGGCATCGCGAGAAGCTGACCCAGGAGTTGGTCCTCTTCCTGCTGGCGAACCTCGTCGGCGTCGCCATCACGGCGGGCACCATCTACGCCTCACGGCACCTGCTCGGCCTGGACTCGGTGCTCAGTGACAACGTCGCGCGCGTCTTCGGCTGGGTCCTCGCCACCCTGTTCCGCTTCTTCGCCTACCGGCGCTACGTCTTCGTCGCGCCCTGATCCGTACGGTCTCGTTGCCGCTGTTAGCATCCGCCGCATGGGACGAATTGTGCGGTTTCAGGGTGAAAAGCTCTGGAGCTGGGGGCTGGCCGCTGTCGCCGTCGTGTGCTGCCTGGGCACGACCGTCGTGTTCGCCCCGGGGTACATGAGTCCCGACAGCCTCGAGCAGCTCCGGCAGGCGACGGGAAAGACACCGCTCACCGACTGGCACCCGCCCGTGCTGAGCCTGGTGTGGCGCGCGCTCATCGCCGTCACCGGTACGCCCTCGTCCATGGCCGTCCTCCAGTCCGTCGTCCTCTGGGGCGCGCTGTGGATGGTCGCCTGGTGCGTCTGGGACCTGACCGCGAGCCGTGCCGGTTCGCTCGCCGTCCTCGGCATCGGGCTGACTCCTCCCGTACTGACGTTCGTCGGTGTGGTGTGGAAGGACGTCCACGCGGCTGCCGCACTGCTCGCCGCGTGCGCGGTGGCGTTCGTGGGACTGCGGCTGCGGGGGCGCGATGTGGCGCCCGCCATGCGCTGGGGTCTGTTCGGGCTGGGCGTGCTCTTCCTCGCCTACGCCATGCTCGTCCGCAAGAACGTGTTCCTCGCGGCGATCCCTCTGTTCGTCCTGCTGGTTCTCGCGCTGTGGCGCGCACCCGGCCGCCGTACCTGGGCGCTGTGCGTGGCGGCGCTGGTGGCCGCGCTCGTCGTGCCCGCCGTCGCGATCTCCCGGATCGCGCATCCCGTGGAGACGCGCCAGGGCGCGCAGATCATGCTCGACGACCTGGTCCACGTCCTGACCGTGGAGGAACTGCGGTCGGCGGACGTCCCGCAGGACCTCAGGAACCGCCTGGTCGCGGCCGCGGAGAAGTGCCGCAGCGTCGGCGCCCTCTCGGACGCCTACTGGGCCTGCTACGAACGCCGGCCGGACGGGATGGCCAGGGACGCGGACGGCATCACCTCGCTGTGGCTGAGCGAGATGGGCTCCCACGCTCCCGGCTATCTCCAGTACCGGTTGCGGCTCTTCGCCGGCCTGCTGTTCGAGACCGGCTACCCGTACCAGGCGGGGGTCTTCCCCAACGACCTCGGCATCGAGGTCGCCCACCCCCGGCTGAAGGCCGGCCTCGGCGCGTACATCGGGGGCATGGGCGCGGATCTCCGGCCGCTCTTCCGGGGCTGGTTCTGGCTCGCCGTCGCCCTCTTCCTCACCGTCCGCCCCGGCAGGGGGCGGTTCTCCCTGCCCATCCGGGCGCTGGGCGTCAGCGCGATGGTCTACGTACTCGGGTACCTGCCCATCATGCCGGCGACGAACTACCGCTACGTCTACTGGTCGGCGCTCGCCTGCACACTCGGTCTTCTGCTGCTCTGGCTGGACCGCCGCCCCACCGCCTCCGCCCCGGCCGCCTCGGACGCCGCACGCACCGGCTCCGCCGTGACCGCGGCCGGTGCCGTGACGGCGCATCACCCGGCGGACCCCGAGGAGCAGCACCAGCCGCGGTGACATCCCCGTGCGGCGTGCACGCCTTGCGCCGGACGGAGTGGAAGGAACGGGACGCCGACTCGATCTAATGGATGTCGACTCACCTATCATTAACACCATGGAGTACTCGATCAGCACGGACGCGCGGCTCGCCCTCGACCTCGCCCTCACCGTGCGCCACGACGGCGACGGCGGTGTCGCCGACGACCTGGCCGAGCCCGCCGGACTCACCGCCTGGGTCCGCGCCCACGCCGATCTCCTGCCGGGCGCCGCCGGACTCACCGCCGACGAGATCGCCCTCGCCGCCGTACGCGATCTGCGGGGCGCCGTCCGGGCCCTGTTCGCCCGTGCCGTCAGCCCCGCCGAGCCCAGCCCGGCCGACGCCGCCCGGCTGCTACCCCTCCCCGAAGCCCTGGAGCACCTCAACCGGGCCGCGGCCCAGGCCCCGACCGTCCCGGTGCTGACCTGGTCCCCGAGCGGCGACCCCGTCCTGCGCCAGGAGCCCTCGACCGGCGGCGACCCGCTCACCGCGGCCCTCGCCCGGGCCGCCATCGCCTTCCTCGCGAGCCCCGAACGGCAGCGGCTGCGGGCCTGCCACGCACCCCGCTGTGTGCGCTACTTCCTGAAGGAGCACCCCCGCCAGGAGTGGTGCAAACCGGCCTGCGGCAACCGGGCCCGGGTGGCCCGCCACCACGAGCGCCACAAGGCGTCCACCGGCCGGTGACGAGCACCTTCCCTCCGTCCCGGGAATCGTCTCGCCCACCCGGCACCGACCACCTTCGGACACGTACCATGGCGACATGTCCTTCCTCCGCCGCCGCAGTGCCACCCCTGCCGGGCCCGAATTCGACGTACTGGCCATGGACCCGGGCGACTGGCCGGGCAATCTCGGCGCGGGCCTGCTGCCCGCACCCGACGGAAGTTGCCAGGGCGTCTTCCTGCGCTACGACCTGTACGGCGGCCGCGGCCCCGCGATGATCATCGGCAACCTCCCGGAAGGCTCCCCGGCCCGCGAGGTCGCCGACGGTGAGATCCCCTTCGAGGTGGCCCAGCTGCTGCTGGCGCTGGAGAACGAGGAGGACATCACCGTCGTCGGCACCGAGGACATGCCGGTGATGCAGGGCGACAACCTCCTGATCGTCCGCCGCCTCAAGCTCTCCGAGTCCCGGATCTCCTGCGTCCAGTTCGACCGCAGTGACAACGTCCTGGTGACCATCGCCGCCTGGGACCGCCCCATCACCGACGACCTGTACGCGCTGCTGAAGCCGCTCCCCGCGGAGCTGTTCCAGCAGGGCTGACCCCCGGCCGGGCCCCCGACCGACCCGCGGACGCGCCGTCCGCGGGTTTTGTCATGCCTCTTGTTGACCGAGTGATCGGACCATTACGGTCCGGGGCATGCCCCCTGAGATCTCCCGCAGAGAGACCCTGAAGACTGCCTTGGCCGGTGCAAGCGCGTTCACCTTGGCCGCAGGACCCTTAGGGCAGTCCGCAAGCGCCGCTGATTCCTCCGATGTGTCCGGATCGGAGTCCGAGGCACGGCAGGCCCCGCACGAGGCGCGGGAACCACGACAGGCGCCCCTCACGCTCTGGTACACCGCCCCTGCCGCCGACTGGGAGCGCGAGGCCCTGCCCATCGGCGGCGGCGCCCTCGGCGCCACCGTCTTCGGCGCGCTCGCCTCCGAGCGGCTCCAGTTCAACGAGAAGACCCTGTGGACCGGCGGCCCCGGCTCCGCCCAGGGCTACGACCACGGCAACTGGACCGAGCCCCGCCCCGGCGCGATCTCCGCCGTCCAGGACCGCATCGACGCCGAGACGAAGGTCGCCCCCGACGCCGTCACCGCGCGGCTCGGCCAGCGGCGCGTCGGCTACGGCCACCACCAGACGTTCGGCGACCTCCGCCTCGACCTACCCGGAGCCCCCGACACCGTCCCGGCCGACTACCGCCGCGGCCTCGACCTGCGCGAAGCGGTGGCGAGCGTGACCTACACGCACCGACAGCGGCGCCACACACGGGAGTTCTTCGCCTCCCACCCCGACGGTGTCCTCGTCGGCCGCCTCACCGGAGGTGTCACCGTCACCCTGCGCCACACCTCGCCCCGCTCCGACTTCACCGCGACCGCCAACGGCGACCGGATCACGGTGCGCGGTGAACTCGCCGACAACGGGATGAAGTTCGAAGCGCAGATCCGTGTCGCCCACACGGGTGGCACCCTCACCGCGAACCCCGACGGCACCCTCACCGTCACCGACGCGGGCAGCGTCTGGTTCGTCCTCGCGGCGGGCACCGACTACGCCGACACCTACCCGGACTACCGGGGCGACGACCCGCACGCCACCGTCACCGGCACGGTCGACGAGGCGTTCCGCAAGGGGTACCGGAAGCTGCGCTCCCGCCATGTCCGCGACCACCGCGCCCTCTTCGACCGCGTGGCACTCGACCTCGGCGGCGAGGCACCGGACACGTCCACGAACGAACAGCTCGCGGCGTACACCGGTGGCACGACCCCCGCCGACCGCGCCCTCGAAGCCCTGTACTTCCAGTACGGCCGCTACCTCCTCATCGCCTCCTCGCGCGCGGGATCCCTCCCCGCGAACCTCCAGGGCATCTGGAACAACAGCACCAACCCGCCCTGGTCGGCGGACTACCACACCAACATCAACATCCAGATGAACTACTGGCCCGCCGAAGCCGCCAACCTCGCCGAGACGACGGCCCCCTACGACCGCTTCGTCGAAGCGCTGCGCGCGCCCGGCCGGCGCACCGCGCGGGAGATGTTCGGCTCACGCGGCTGGGTCGTCCACAACGAGACCAACCCGTACGGCTTCACCGGTGTGCACGACTGGGCGACCGCCTTCTGGTTCCCCGAGGCCGCCGCCTGGCTCACCCAGCAGATGTACGAGCACTACCGCTTCGGGGGCTCCACCAGGTATCTGCGCTCCACCGCCTACCCGGTGATGAAGGAGGTCGCCGAGTTCTGGCTGGACAACCTGCGCACCGACCCCCGCGACGGCACCCTCGTGGTGACGCCCAGCTACTCCCCGGAGCACGGCGACTTCACGGCGGGCGCGGCCATGTCCCAGCAGATCGTGCACGACCTGTTCACCAACACCCTGGAAGCCGCCCGCGTCCTCGACGACAGTCCCGCGTTCCGTGAACAACTCGCCCACACACTAAGGCGGTTGGACCCCGGGCTCCGCATCGGCTCGTGGGGGCAACTCCAGGAGTGGAAGGCCGACCTCGACGACCCGGACGACGAACACCGCCACGTCTCCCATCTGTTCGCCCTCCACCCCGGCCGCCAGATCGAACCCGGCAGCGCCTGGGCCGAGGCGGCGAAGGTCTCCCTCTCGGCGCGCGGCGACGGCGGCACCGGCTGGTCCAAGGCCTGGAAGATCAACTTCTGGGCGCGGCTCCGCGACGGCGACCACGCCCACCGGATGCTGGGCGAACAGCTCAAGTCGTCGACACTGCCGAACCTCTGGGACACCCACCCCCCGTTCCAGATCGACGG